>DASVEF010000180.1:0-12547 GCA_036380715.1 Thermoanaerobaculia bacterium
GCGCACGCGCTCCAGCAGGCGCGTCGAGTCCTTCATGCACTCCATCATCTTTTCCTGCAGCGCCTCGCCGCGCCCGCCGATGGCGCGGGCGTGGGCCAGGATGTTGCGCGCCCGGTCCTCCTCGCCCGAGGCCAGGAGGGCCATCCCCAGATGGGTGAGGGTGGTGGGAGAGGGCCCCAGCTCGCTCGACTTGGACAGGAAGTCGATCGCCTTGTCGAACTCCTTGCGCTTGTAGTGCACCCAGCCGAGGGCGGCGAGCGGGAACTGCTTGATCTCGTCGGGCGACAGCTCGACCGACTGGCGCGCGTAGTCGAGCGCCTGGTCGAGGTCCTCCTCCATCTCCGCCAGGTTGTAGGCCATCTCATAGTAGGCGATCGACTTGGAGAAGTTGGAGATCCCCTCGTCGAGGAGGTGGCGGCCGATGCGGTTGCCCTCGCGGTACTTGCCCTCGTTGCGCAGCGCCTCGATCAGCGCCGCGTACGCCGTGGCCTTGAGCATCTCGCCCGGATTCAGGTCGAGCACTTTGCGGGTGACCGCTTCGATCTCCTGGTTGCGGTTGAGGTGCAGGCAGAGCAGGGCGTAAGACATCAGCAGCGTCGGGTTCTCGGGGTCGAGCGCCAGGGCGCGACGGTAGCAGGAGTGCGCCTGCTTCAGGTTGTCCCGCGCCACGAGCTCCTCCCCTTTCCGGAACCAGGCCTCGGCGTCGCCGTGCACGCCGGGCAGCGGCGCGCCCGCGGCGCCGGAGAGGTAGTGCACCACGTCCTGGTACTGGAGCTTCTTCGGGTTGAGGTGCTGCGCCTGGCGGAACGATTCGAGAGCCTTGCGCGTCCAGTGCCGGTCGAGGTAGGCGAGGCCCAGCAGGTGATGGGCCTCCTCGAAGGCCGGGTCGTGCCGCACCGCCTCCTGGAGCGCCTGGATGGCGGGCGCGAGCTTGCCCATCTCGTAGTAGCAGCTCCCGAGCAGGTAGAGAGCCTGCGGCACCGGGTCGAGCTGCACCGCGCGCTCCAGGAAGAGGACCGCCCGGGCGAGGTTCCCCTGGCCGGCGTAGACGGCGCCCAGGCTGAAATGCGGCAGGAAGCTGTCGGGATAGATGGCGACGGCGCGCTTCAGGTGCTCCTCGGCGCGCGCGTGGTCGCCGCGCTCGTAGTAGATGACGCCGCTATAGACGAGCCCCTCGTAGTGGTCCGGCTTCACCTCCAGCACGCGGGCGAAGTAGGCCAGGGCCTGCTCGGTGTTCGCCTCGTTGAAGTGGGTCTCGCCGAGGAAGTAGGCCAGCTCGTAGTTGTCGCGGTCCAGCTTGTAGGCGGACTCCAGGGCCGAGACCGCGCGCTCGATGTCGAAGGCGAACAGGGAGTACTCGGCGTCCTCCAGGTGCTGCAGGAAAAGCTTGCGCTTGTCGCCGTGGTGGAGGGCGGCGATGCGCTCCTTGATGGCCAGGAAGCGCTCGCGCTTCTCCAGGGCCAGGAGCTGGTAGTCCATCTTGGATTCCCACAGCTCGCTCCACTCCTCCCAGCCGATGAGCCGCTTCTGCTCCATCAGCTCGCGCATGGCGGAGAGACCGGTCTGGTTGATGAGGATGTTCTTCTCCTGCTTGTGGAGGGCGCCGAGGACCTGACGGACCGTCTCCGCCGTCCTCTTGACCGCCTCTTCGAGGATCGAAATCCGCTCGAGCAGATGCTCGTCGAAGGAGAAGCTCTCCTCCGGGCCCTCCTCGTACGGCTCCTCGTCCTCGCGCAGGGGGCCCGACAGCACCATCAGCTTCTGGTGGCAGCGGACGCAATACTCGTGGTCGTCCCGGTTGGGAGAGCCACAGACTTGGCAGTACATCCTCACCTCCGCCGGCCGCGGCGCGCGGCCGGTGACCGCGGGCTCAGCCGCGGCCGTATTCGTAGAAGCCCCGGCCGGACTTGCGGCCGAGATGGCCGGCGTCGACCATCTTGACCAGCAGCGGGCAGGGGCGGTACTTGGGATCGCCGAACCCCTCGTGGAGCACTCTGAGAATGTCGAGGCAGACGTCGAGGCCGATCAGGTCGGCGAGGGCGAGCGGTCCCATCGGATGGTTCATCCCAAGCTTCATAACCTCGTCGATCGCCTCGGCCTTCCCGACCCCCTCGTAGAGGCAGAAGACCGCCTCGTTGATCATCGGCATGAGCACCCGGTTGGATACGAAGCCGGGAGCGTCGTGCACCTCGACCGGGGTCTTGCCCATGGCGCGCGAGGCCGCCTCGACCGCGTCGTAGGTCTCCTGGCTGGTGGCCAGGCCGCGGATGACCTCGACGAGTTGCATCAACGGCACCGGGTTCATGAAGTGCATGCCGATCACCTTGTCCGGCCGCGAGGTCGCCGCCGCCAGCCGGGTGATCGAGATCGAGCTGGTGTTGGTGGCGAGGATCGCCTGCGGCGGGCAGATGCGGTCGAGCTCGGCGAGGACCGACTGCTTGACCTCCAGCCTCTCGACCACGGCCTCGACCACCAGATCCGCCTCCGCCAGGGCCTCCAGCCGCTGCTCGGGCCTCAGGCGGGCGAGCGCCTTCTCGCGATCTTCCGCGCTGAGCTTCCCTTTGCCGACCAGCTTCTCCAGACTCTTGCCGACCTGGGTGACTCCGCGCTCCAGCGCCTGGGGGACCACGTCCACCAGGACGACGTCGTATCCGCTCTGCGCCGCGACCTGGGCGATCCCGTGTCCCATGGTGCCGGCACCGACGACGCCGATCCTCCGAATCTCCTGCATCCAGACCCCTCTCTCTTTCTACGGTGCGCGCACAGCCGCCGCCGAGCCTATCACGCCAAATCGAACCAGGGCTCGCGCCGGCCGAACTTGGTGGACAGGGCGGCGCCGACGCCGATCAGGGTGGCGGCGGTCCAGGTCCAGATGCCGATCAGGGGGAGGAACTTGAGCGTCCCCAGCACCAGCAGGCCCAGGGTGGCGGCGTTGAGCGGCCGGGTGCGCCGGCGGAAGACGCGGCGCATCAGCCAGTCGCCGAGGGCGTAGAAGACCGCCACCATCCCCCACAGCTTGAGGATCAGCGCCAGCAGCACCACGAGCACCAGCAGCGGCACGCCGACCAGGCCGCCGGTGAAGGCGGTGAAGAAGAGGCCGGTCAGGACCATGGCAAGCACGCCCGTCAGGCCGGTGAAGAAGCTGCGGAAGGGCTCGCGGCGGACGCCGTCGGCGGTGCCGAGCACCTGCCGGCCGCTGGACGCGAAGAGCAGCAGGAGGAGAGCCGCCCAGGCGGCCAGCAGGGCCAGCTTGGTGCCCACGACCACGCGCGACGCGGAGCTGAGCCCCAGGCTGGGCCCCTCCACCAGGGTGATCAGGGCCGAGGACGCGGTGGCATAGGAGACCATGCGCCCTTCGGCGTGCGCTCCCGGCGCCGCCCGGATGACGCCGCCGAGGACCGAGACGTCGCCGCCGACCTGGGCCGTGGGAGCGAGCCGCGCGTCGCCGTTCAGGACGATGACGTCCCCGGCCACCTTGCCGGAGACCTCGACCGAGCCGTTCACCGCGGCCACGTCGCCGAGGGCCTCCCCCTCGACGACGAGATCGCGGCCGATCGCCACGAGCTGATGCTGGACGAAGCTCCCCTTCTCGAGGCGTAGCGCCGGCTCTTTTCCGGCCGCCGGGGGAGAGGACGGCGGGGAGCCCAGCCAGAGGAGGCCCACCAGGAGGATGGCGTTCACAGGGTGAATCTAGCGCGAGGGGGACGGCGGAGGAAAGAGCGGCGGCGGCGAAGCTCAGCGGCCGGAGCCTCCCTGGTCGCGCGAGGCGGCCTCCCGGGGGCTGTCCTGGAGAGCCGGCCGGCGGCGGCGCAGGAGGGAGATCAGCAGCAGGTTGACGCAGAGCACGAAGACGCCGAACACCCCCAGGCTGACGGGCGAGGCGATCACCTGCTCGAACAGCAGGCCCAACCCCTTCCAGGTGGCGGCGAGGAGCCCGGCGCCGGCCAGCAGCGTGGCCTGGAACATGCCGGCCACCGCGGCCACGGTCGAGAGCGCCGACGAGCCGCCGGCCGCGCCGCCGCCCATGAGGACGGCCGCGGCCACGGCGAGCAGCAGGCAGGCGGCCGCGGGGAAGCTCCAGGTGCGCGGGCTGCGGCTCTCCCAGCTCGCCGGAGGGAGCGAAGAGAGGACCTGGTGACGGAAGCCCGGCCGCACCTCCGCCCGCGAACGCTTCAGGACCCCCTCCAGGGCCAGCAGCGCCTCCTTCTCGGAGCGGCACGCGGAGCAGGTGACCAGGTGCTGGTCGAGCTGGGCCTGGTGCTGCCGCGGCAGGCTGCCGTCCACTTCCAGGTTCAGCCATTCGCGGTACGTGTTGTGATCCGGCCTGTTCATGAGCTCCCTCGATCTGGCCCTGGCCTAATCGGTCAGGAAATCCTGCAATTTATCCTTCAACATCTGCCGCCCCCGGAAGAGCTTGTTCTTCACGGTCCCCAGGGGCATCTGCTTGAGCTGGGCGATCTCCTCGTAGGGAAGCTCGCCGAAGTGGCGCAGCAGGATCAGCTCCCGGTACTCCCAGGGCAGCGAGTCGATCGCCTCCTGGATGGCGTCGCTGCGCTCCTGGTTGCGCATCTCTCCATACGGCCCGCGCTCCGGGGACGGCAGGTCCCAGTCGCGCCCCTCCCCTCCCCCCTCGTCGTCGTCCTGCCGCAGCGAGACGACTTTCAGACGCCGCCTGCGGATCTGGTCGATCGCCGCGTTCTGCGCCACCCGGAAAAGCCAGGTCGAGAACTTGTACTGCGGATCGTATCGATCCAGAACCTGGTAGACCTTGACGAGAACCTCCTGGGCCAGGTCGTGCGCGTCGTCCACGTTGCGGAGCAGCCGGAACAGGTAATTGACGAGGCGGCCCTGGTACCGGTCGACCAGGTCTCCGAAGAGGTCCCGGTCTCCCGAGAGGACCGCCGCAACCAGCTCTTCGTCGGTCGGCTGCTCCGCCCCCCGCGTCATCGATCGGATACGTAAAAATCTGGCCAAGGTTGCAAAGGGGGTCGGAAGGGTGAGTGCGGTGGGCTCAGCGCTCCTCGCGGCTCTGGAGCCAGCGGCCGAGGAGGAACAGGGCGCCTCCGGCCGCGGCGACGGCCAGCTCGGCGCGGATTTCGTCGTAGATCAGCCCCACCAGCAGGGAGCTGCCGACGATGGCGAGGGCGATGAGCTGCAGGATCCAACCGAGGCTGGAGAGCATCGCCGCGCGCTCACCGTTGGGCTGGCGGAGCCGCTTCCGGCTGGCTGGCGGAGATCCGCCCCTGCGCCTTGCCGGTCAGCAGCGCCAGGAGGTCCTTCTCCACGCCGTTCGGAGACGTCTCGACGATGCGCCCCACCTCGCGGCCGTTCCTCGTCACGATCAAGGTGGGGACGAAGTGGATGTCGCTCTCCGCCACGGCCGCGGCGGGCTCTTTCTTCTGCCGGTCGACGCCGATGTACTGGACCGCGAACGGCACCTCGCCGCCCACTTCGTCCAGCGCCCGCCAGAGGCGCGGCACCTCGCGCCGGCTGTCGCCGCACCAGGTGCCGAGGAAGACGGTCACCTCGGCGCCCGGCTCGACGCCGGTCAGCGCCTGAGCGGCCTCGGCGTCCGGCGCCGCCTCGACCTCGGCCTGCACCCACTCCGGGACCTTCTCCTCGATCTGCTCCCGCGTCACCGGTCCGATCAGCACGTTGTCCTCTTGAGCGGCCTGCTCCCGCGCCGCCGGCGCGGCCCCTCCGGCCCCTCCGGAGGACGCGCAGGCGGGGAGGGTGAGAAGGGAGGCGCCGAGCAGCAGCAGGGGCGAAATTTTGGCTGTCATGGCGCTAGAGTCTAGCGCACCTCCCGGACGCTCTCGATCCGGTCCCCCTGCACGATCCCGTCGAGCACGCCCTCGCCGGCCACCACCCGGCCGAAGGCGGTGTAGCCGCCGTCGAGGTGCGGCTGCTGCGAAAGGGTGATGAAGAACTGGCTGCCGCCGGTGTCGGGACCGGAGAGCGCCATGCCGACCACCCCCCGGTCGTAGCGCAGGCGGTTGATCTCGTCGCGGATGGCGTAGCCCGGTCCCCCGGCGCCATCGCCCCGCGGATCTCCCCCCTGGACGACGAAGTCGGGGACCACGCGGTGGAAGAGGAGGCCGTCGTAGAAGCCCTGCCCGGCGAGCTGCATGAAGTTGAGGCAGGTGAGGGGAGCGCGCGGGCAGTCCAGGCGCACCCGCACCGCTCCCCGGGAGGTGCGGATCTCGAACGTCCGCGGACGCCAGGTGCGCTGGACGATCTCGCGGTAGTCGTCGAGGTTCTTCCCGGTCTCGGCGGGGCGCAGGCGCGGCGCCTTCCCTCCCAGCTCGGCCAGGCTCGTGCCGGCCTCCCGGCGCAGCAGGTATCCCCCTTCGGAGGCGGCCTTCTCCAGGAGGGCTACCAGCGCGGCCTTCTCTCCCGCCTCGGCCTTGGCGCGCGCTGCGATCGCACTCACGGCGGCGACCGCCTCCTCGTCGTCGCGCCCGCGCCGGGCCTGCTGGAAAGCCTTTTCCAGCGGCTCGCGAGCGACGACCGGGTGCTCCGCGAGCCAGCCGAGCGCTGTGGCGCGCACCCCCTCGTCCGGATCGGCCAGGATCTGGACCGCCAGCGCCGCGCCCTTCTCCGCCTCCTCGTCCAGGCGAGCCAGCCGCGCACCGGCCGCCGCCGACCTCACCACCGGGCTCGGGTCGGACGCCAGGCGCGCCAGAAGGTCGTCCGCGCCCAGCAGGCCGGCCGCCTCCGCGGCCCGCGATCGCAGGGACACGTCCCCGGACCCGGCCGCCGCCGCGGCGAGCCCGGCCGCCCGGGGGTGCCGGACGTTGGCCAGGGCGAGCAGGGCCAGCTCGGCCTCCCGGCCTGTGCCGTTCTCGGCAAGATCGAGCAGGGCGTCGCCGAGGGCCCTCACCCCCGCCCCCTCTCCCGTCACCGGGAGAGGGGCGCCCCCACCCGCACTCCTCTCTTTTTCAGCTCCCCCCTCTCCCGGTGACGGGAGAGGGGGGCCGGGGGGGTGAGGGCCCAACCAAGCCCCCGCCGCCTCGATCGCCGTCATCCGCACTCCCGCCCGTGGATCGGAGATCAGCTCCAAAAGCCGGGGCAGCCAGTCCGCCGGAGCCGGTCCCTTTTTTTCCGTGATCAGCCGCTGCGCGGCGCGCAGGGCCAGCACCACCGGACCGGTCTCCCGGTCGTCCAGCAGGGGACGGAGCGCCGGGATCTCCTCCCCTCCCCCGACGATGCCGAGGCCGCGGGCGGCCCAGCCGCGCACCCGGAGGTCGGGGTCGGCGAGCAGGCCGCGCAGCAGCGGCGCCGCCTCGGGGAAAGGATCGCGCGCCAGGGCGTAGGCGGCGCGGGCGTGCAGCTCGCGGTCCGGCAGGGTCAGGCCGCGCTCGGCGAGCGCCACGACCCGCTCGTCCTTGAAGCGGAAGAGGTGCGGGAGCAGCCGGGCCCACCGCTCCTCCTCCGGCATCGGCAGCAGGGCCTCCGCGACCTCGACGACCGGCGCCTTCAGCTTGCCCAGGGCCTCGACGGCCAGGACGCCCGTCTCCCGGTCCGGATCGCGCGCGGCCTGGAGCAGCGCCGCCTTGGCTTCCGGCTCTTCCAATTCCCCCAGGCCGAACGCCGCCGCCCGGCGCACCGTTGTCTCGTCGTCGAGGAGCAGGCCGACCAGGGCGGAGCGCCCCTGCGGGTCGGGGATCCGGGCGAGGGCGTCGGCCAGCGCCTCGCGCAGCTCCGGCCCCTTCTGCAGGATCTGGTGCACGGTGGCCGGCTCGTACTGCTGGCTGTCGACCAGAAGGAGGAGCAGGGCGCGGAGGTCGAGGTCCGGCACCTCCAGGACGGGGAGATCGGGAGATCTTCCCGCCGGGGCGGTGGCGCAGGCGGAGGCCAGGAGGATGGAGAGAAGGAGAGGAGCGGGGCGGCGCATACGCGGATGTTAGCGCGGCGGCGCGGTATAGTCCGCCCGTGACCTCCCTGCGCTTCGAGAACGTCCGGCGCCGGTTTGGCCGGCTCGCCGTCCTGGAGGGGGTCTCCGCCGCCGTCTCGGACCGCGAGGCCCTCCTGGTGACCGGACCCAACGGCTCCGGCAAGAGCACGCTGCTGCGCTGCCTGGCGGGCCTGCTGGCGCCCAACGCCGGGACGATCGAGTACCGGGAGGATGGAGCGGGCTCGCTCGACATCGCGGAGCGCCGCCGGCGGGTGGGATTCCTCTCGCCGGACCTCGCCTTCTACGGCGAGCTGAGCGTGGAGGAGAACCTCGCCTTCTTCGCCCGCCTGCGCCGGGTGCCGCCGGACCGCGCCCTGGAGGTCGTCGACCGCCTGGGGCTGCCGCGCGACCGCATGGCCGCCGCCCTCTCGTCAGGGATGCGGCAGCGCCTGCGCTGGGCCTGGGCCCTGCTCCACCGGCCGCGCCTCCTGCTGCTGGACGAGCCGTTCCAGAACCTCGACGCCGCGGGCGAGCGGCTCACCCGCGAGCTGCTGGCCGAGCACCTCGAGCACGGGCTCGCCGTTGTCGCCAACCCTTCTTCCCTGGAGATCGCCCGTGTGGCGGGACGCCTCGATCTGGGCCGCTGAGGCGGCGGCGGTGTTCGCCAAGGAGTGGCGGTGCGAGCTCCGCACCCGCTACGCCCTGAACACGCTCGCCCTGTTCGCCTTCACCACCCTGGTCGTGGTGAGCGTCAGCCTGGGCCCGCTGGGGGTGATGAAGTCCCAGGGCTCGGCCGTGCTGCCGGTGCTGCTCTGGCTGATCCTGCTCTTCTCGGTGGCCGCCGGGCTCCCCCGCACCTTCGTGCAGGAGGAGGAGAGCCACACCGCGACCGCCCTGCGCCTGGCCGCGACGCCGTCAGCCCTGTTCTGCGGCAAGCTCCTCTACTGTCTCATCCTGGTGATCGCGCTGGAGGCGCTGATCGTGCCGGTCTACCTGGCGATGGTGAACCTGACGGTCGGCTCGCCCTGGCTGCTGGTGGCGGCCCTGGCGGCCGGCGGCTACGGCCTGGCGGCGGGGAGCACGCTGGTGGCGGCGATCATTGCGCAGGCGCGGAGCAAGGGGACGCTGTTTTCCGTTCTGTCGTTCCCCGTGCTCCTCCCCCTGCTGCTGCTGGCGGTCGAGCTGACCCGCAACGCCGTCGGCGGCGACCCCGCCGGAGTGGCCCTGCGACAGCTCCTCCTGTATGATGCAACGGTCACTACCGCCGGACTCATGCTTTTCCCTGTGGTATGGAACCCATGAAATCTCTCGCTCCCTGGCTGCTCTGGCTCTGGATCTCCCTGGTGATCGTCGGGGCGTTCCTCTACGCGCCGCTCGCCCAGGACTTCATCGGCGAGTCGAGCCGCATCCTGTTCTTCCACGTGCCCATGGCCTGGGTGTCGTTCGTGGCCTTCGTGGCCGCCGGGGTGTGGAGCCTGCTCTACCTCTATCGCGGTCGCAATCCCCGGCACGACCGAGCGGCCTCGGCGGCGATCCAGCTCGGGCTCATCTACGGGGTGCTGGCCACGGTGACCGGCGCCCTGTGGGCGCGCATCATGTGGGGATCCTACTGGAACTGGGACCCCCGCCAGACGTCGATCCTGATCGCGCTGCTCTTCTACGCCGCCTACCTGGCGCTGCGGGCGGCCATCGAGGACGGCGAGACCCGCGCGCGCCTGGCCGCGGTCTACGCCATCCTCGGCATCGTAGTGGCGCCGTTCCTGTTCTTCGTCATGCCGCGCCTGGCCGAGTTCACCCTGCACCCCGAGCCGGTGCTCAACCGCGACGCCAGCGTCGAGATGGACTCGCGGATGTTCCAGGTGCTCATGGCCAGCATGGCGGGCTTCACGGCTCTCTTCTTCTGGATGCACAGACTGCACTGCCGGATCCAGGCGCTGGCGGAGCGGAAATCGATTCCCCGGGAGTAACGGTTATGGATGGTGGCCCTGTCGGCGGCGGCAACGAGTGGATCCTGGCGGTCAACCTGATCATCTGGACGGGGCTCTTCCTCTACCTGCTCCGCCTCGGCCGCAAGCTGCGGGATATGGAGAAAGACCAATGAAGACCCCAATGAAGAAGACCAAGCCCCTTTACCTGGTGGGCACCCTGCTCCTGCTCGGCTTCGCCGCCTTCTCGCTCCTGTCGTTCAAGGAGACGCTGACGCCGTACGTCCCCTATGAGAAGGCTCGCTCGGGCGAGCGCATCGTGCAGGTCGCCGGAGCCCTCGAGAAGGGGAGCTCCTCCTACAAGGCAGCGCAGGAGTCCCTCTACTTCACCTTGCAGGACCCCAAGACCCAGGAAACGATCCGGGTCCGCTACAAGGGCCTGAAGCCGGCGAATTTCGAGGACGCGATCAGCATCGTGGCGATCGGCAGGTTCGACACACAGGCCCAGGAGTTCGAGGCGGACAAGCTGCTGGTCAAGTGCCCGAGCAAGTACCAGGGCGCCGAGGTCAAGACCTACAGCTAGCCGTCCAGCCCGCGCCCGCGGGAAGGAGAGACCGATGTTGGACTATGTTTCTCAGCTCTACCTCCCGGGGGCGCTCGCCATCTGGTGCTCGCTCTTCTTCGCGCTGGCGGCGATCTGGGGCTATTCGCTGGTGCTGCGAGGAGATACGGCGTCGCTGCCGTTCGCCCGCCGCTCCTACGGATTCTTCTCGCTGTCGGTCCTGCTCTCCGGCCTGATCCTGGCGCTGCTGCTGGTGATCCGGGACTACCGGATCGAGTATGTCTTCCAGTACTCGGGCAGCGACCTGCCCATGCACTACCAGTTCGCCGCCTTCTGGGCGGGGCAGAAGGGGAGCTTCCTGATCTGGCTGATCTGGGGAGCGCTTCTGGGTCTGCTGGTCCGCCGCACCGCGGGCAGGGCCGAGGCCCAGACCATGGGCGTCTACATCCTGACCCTGCTCGGGCTCGTCTTCATCCTGGTGCGCGAGAACCCGTTCGTCATGCTCGGCCAGACGCCGGTGGACGGCCAAGGGCTGAACCCTCTCCTGCAGGACGACTGGATGGTCATCCATCCGCCGATCATGTTCGTCGGCTACGCGGCGAGCGCCATCCCGTTCGCCTTCGCCATGGCCTCGCTGTGGCGGCGGGACTACGACGGCTGGGCGGCGCGCGCCTTCCCCTGGGCCCTGGGCGGGTTCCTGGTGCTCGGCACCGCGATCCTGATGGGCGGCTACTGGGCCTACAAGACGCTGGGCTGGGGCGGCTACTGGGGCTGGGACCCGGTCGAGAACGCCTCGCTGATCCCCTGGATCTTCGGCACGGTGATGATCCACGGGCTCCACATGGAGCGCACCCGCAAGCGCTACCGCCGGGCCAACTACGTGCTCGCGGCGCTCACCTTCCTGGCGGTCCTCTACGGCACCTTCCTCACCCGTTCGGGCGTGCTGGCCGACTTCTCGGTGCACAGCTTCGTCGACCTGGGGATCTCCCGCTGGCTGATCGCCTGGATGGGCGGCTTCTTCGCCCTGTCCGTCTACCTGCTGGCGACCCGCTGGCGCGCCATTCCAACCGAGCCGAACGAGGACCCGCTCCTGTCGCGCGGCACCTTCATGGTGCTGGCGACCATCACGCTGCTGGTCTCGGCCGTGGTCATCACCGCCGGCACCTCGGCGCCGCTCCTCACCCGCTTCATGGAGGACCCGGGGCAGGTCGGCCCGTCGTTCTACAACCAGGTGAACCTGCCGATCGCCCTGCTGATCGCCCTGCTGCTGGCCGTGGTCCCCTACCTCACCTGGAAGGGCGAGCAGGGGAGCGCGATCCTCCGGAAGCTCCTCGGCCCTGGAATCTTCGCCCTCGCGGTGGCCGTGGCCGCCGGAGTCTGGCGGGTGCGCAGCCCCTTCCATCTGCTCTTCATCCTCCTCGCCGCCCTGGCCCTGGCGACGAACTTCCACAAGACGGTGCTCAAGTACCGTGCGGGCGGCCTGCGGGGCGCCGGCGGCTATCTCGCCCACGTCGGGGTCGGCATCATCCTGCTCGGCGTCATGGCCTCTTCGGCGTACGACCAGAGCGCCAAGGTGACTCTGGAGATGGGGACTCCGCGCCAGGTCGGCGACGCCACGCTCACCTTCACCCGCCTCATCCCGCGCCGCGGCCGCGAGAAGGAGGGGATGGAGATCCAGGTGGAGCGCGGCGGCAAGCAGTTCATCGTGGTGCCCAGGCTGTTCGTGAACGACCGGACGCGCCAAGTGATGGCCAACCCGGACATCCGCACCTTCCCCCTGATGGACTTCTACGTCTCGCCCATCGACTTCGATCCGGGGCAGCCGACCCTGCAGCTCGCCAAGGGCGAGTCCGGCCAGATCGGAGACACGGAGGTCCGCTTCGTGAGCTTTGACCTGCAGGCCGAGGGCAATGCCATGGCGCAGATGGCGGCGGGCGGCCCGGTGACCATCGGGGCGACCCTGGAGATCCGGAAGAACGGCCAGAGCACGACGGTCACGCCGCTCTACCGGTTGAACCCGGCGACCGGCGAGGTGGAGACCCCGCCGACTCCGCTCCCCGGGGGAGGCGCGATCGTGGTCGCCGGCATCAACGCCGGCAACGGCGCGGTCCAGCTCGAGACCCTGGGCCTCTCCAACCCGCCGAAGCTGTCGGTGGACGTCAC
>DASVEF010000181.1:0-52420 GCA_036380715.1 Thermoanaerobaculia bacterium
GAACCGTCTGGCGTGGTCGTTGGCGGGTCTGGGCGTGGGCCCCGAGCAGCGGGTGGGGATCTTCCTGGAGCGCTCGGCGGCGATGGTGGCGTCGATCCTCGGGGTGCTGAAGGCGGGCGGCGCCTACGTGCCGCTGGACCCCGGCTATCCGGCCTCGCGCGTGGGCTTCATGCTGGAGGATTCGGGCACCTCGGTGGTGGTGACGGAGGAGCGGTTGGCCGCGGCGCTGCCCGCGGGCGGGGCGCGGGTGACGACGCCCGCCGAGCTGGAGGCGGCAGCGGCGAGCGAGCGGTCCCTGCCTGGGACCACGACGCCGCAGAACCTGGCCTACGTCATCTACACCTCCGGCTCGACCGGCCGGCCGAAGGGCGTTGCGGTCCACCACGAGGGGCTGTCGAACCTAGTCTGGTGGCATCGGGAGGAGTTTGGACTGACCGGCGCCGACCGGTCGGCTCACGTGGCGGGCCTGGGTTTCGACGCATCGGTCTGGGAGCTGTGGCCGCCCTTGACGTGCGGCGCGGGCCTGCACCTGGCGCCGGAGGCGGTGCGGACCTCGGCGGAGCAGGTTTGGGGCTGGCTGGAGTCGGAGGGGATAACGGTGGCTTTCCTGCCGACGCCGCTGGCCGAGGCGGTGCTGGATCTCGAGCGCGCGGAGGCCGCTCAGCGACTGCGCGTCCTGCTGACAGGTGGCGACCGGCTGCGTCTGCCGACAGCATGGACGGGGGACTGCCTGCGCCTGGTCAACAACTACGGTCCGACGGAATGCACGGTGGTGGCGACCTCGGGCGAGGTGCGAAGCGGGTCCGGCGCGGGGTCGCTGCCGTCGATCGGCCGGCCGATCGCGAACGCGCGGGCGTACGCGGCGGACCGTCGCGGATGGCCGGTGGGGGTGGGGGTGCCGGGCGAGCTCCTGCTCGGCGGTGAAGGTCTGGCTCGCGGGTATCTCGGCCGGCCGGATCTGACCGCCGAGCGCTTCGTGCCAGACCCGTTCGGCAGCTCGCTGGGAGGGCGCCTGTACCGCACCGGCGACCTGGTGCGGTGGCGGCCGGACGGCGAGCTGGAGTTCCTGGGCCGCACCGACCACCAGGTGAAGGTGCGCGGGTTCCGCATCGAGCTCGGCGAAGTGGAAGCCGTGCTGCGCGCCCATCCGGCGGTGCGCGAAGCAGTGGCGGTGGTTCGCGGCGATGAGGCGGCGGGTCCCCGGCTGGTGGCCTATGCGGTGGGCACAACGGAGCCGCCGGTCTCGGTGGAGGCTCTGCGCGCCTGGCTCGCAGAGCGCGTGCCGGCCTACATGGTGCCTTCGGCGCTGGTCCTGCTCGAGTCGCTGCCGCTGACGCCGAGCGGCAAGGTGGATCGTGGGGCGCTGCCGGCTCCGGTCTTCGCGAGCAGCGGTGAGGCTATTGGAGCGGCTGGCGGTGGGGCTCGGGACCCGATCGAGGAGCTGCTGGCCGCTGTCTGGGCCGAGGTGCTCGGCGTCGAGCGGGTGGGCGTCCACGACGACTTCTTCGCGCTTGGCGGCCATTCGCTGCTGGCGATGCGGCTGGTGGCTCAGCTGCGAAATGTGCTGGGCATGGAGGTGCCGGTGCGCAGCCTCTTCGAGCATCCGACGGTAGTGGGGCTCGCGGCGGTGATCGGCGCCGGCCGGATGGCCGAGCTGCCGCCGATCGAAGTGGTGCCGCGCGGTTGCGACCTGCCGCTCTCCTTCGCTCAGGAGAGGCTCTGGTTCATCGACGCCCTGGAACCCGGAACCGCGACCTATAACATACCGGGCGCCATCCATCTCAGCGGCGAGTTGGACGCCGCTGCGTTGGCGGCGAGTCTGGGTGCGGTGGTGCGGCGCCACGAGGTGCTGCGCACTACGCTGCCCGCCGTGGACGGCCAGCCGGTGCAGCAAATCCAGCCGGCCTTGCCGCCGTCCATGCCGGCGGTGGATCTGATGGCGCTTCCAGAGCCGCACCGCCGCTCGGCCGCCGTCGCCCTAATGCAGGCCGAGGCGCGCCAGCCGTTCGACTTGGCGCAGGGCCCAGTGTGTCGCGTGACGCTCGTGCGACTCACCGCCGACGAGCACCTTCTGCTCATCACCATGCACCATGCAGTCGCCGACGCTTGGTCGCTCGATATCCTCATGAGCGAGCTGGCGGAGCATTACGAAGCGGCCCGGCAGGGCGCCTCTCGGTGCTTGCCCGAGCTGCCCGTGCAGTACGCGGACTTTGCCGTGTGGCAGCGGCAATGGCTCGCGGGCGACGTGCTCGAGGCGCAGCTCGCCTACTGGCGGGAGCGGCTCGCAAGCTTGCCGGTCATCGATCTCCCCGCCGACCGCCCGCGCCCTGCGGTCCAGAGCTCGCGCGGCGGCCAGGCGAGCCTCTGCCTCGAAGGCGGGCTCGCGGCTGCGAGCGCGGCGTTTGCCCAACGCCAGCGCGCCACGCGCTTCATGGTGTCGCTGTCCGCTTTTACGGCCCTGCTTGCGCGCTACACGGGGCTCGACGACGTCGCGGTCGGCACCCCGGTCGCCAACCGGCGCCGGATCGAGGTCGAGCGTTCGATCGGCCTGTTCGCCAACACGCTCGTGCTGCGGGCCGCGGTCGCCGCTGACCAGACGTTCGCCGAGCTCGTCTCGCAGGTCCGCGAGACCACCCTGGATGCCTTCGCCCATCAGGACCTCCCGTTCGAGAGGCTCGTGCAGGAATTGGCGCCGGAGCGCAGCCTCGGCCGCTCGCCGCTCTTCCAGATCCTGTTCGCCTTGCGGAGCGCGCCCCCGCGGTACAGGCCGGGGGGACTCGAGATGCGGCCGCTCGAGGTCGATACCGGGACCGCCAAGTTCGATCTCGGGCTGTTCGTGATCGAGACCGCGGACGGGCTCAAGGTCGCCGCCGAGTACAGCCTCGACCTCTTCGACCGCGCTCGCATCGAGCGTCTGTTGTCACACCTGGCGACGCTGCTGGCAGCGGCGGTCTCCCATCCGGAGCTTCGCGTCTCGGAGCTCCCGTTGCTGGCGGAAAGCGAGCGCTGCCAGGTCGTCGGCGAGTGGAACGACACGCAGCATGCTGGCCCGTGCGAGCTCGCTCACGAGCGGGTCGCGGCCCAGGCCGAGCGCACGCCCGAGGCGATCGCGGTAGAGCTCGGAGAGAGGACGCTGACATACGCCGAGCTGGTCCGCCGCACCGATCGGCTCGCCGCTCGACTGCGCGCGCTCGGGGCGGGGCCGGACGTCCCGGTCGGCCTCGCCGTAGCGCGCTCGCCGGAACTCGTCGTCGGCGTGCTGGGGATCCTCCGGGCGGGAGCGGCGTACGTGCCGCTCGATGCATCCTATCCCCGCGAGCGGCGCGAGTTCATTCTGCGCGATGCCGGCGCCAGGCTCCTGGTCACCGCGGGGGACGTCGATCTGCCGGGCGAGGCTGTCCTGGCGGTCCGGCTCGACGACGAGGCGGAGGAGGATGGCGGAGGCGTTGCGGCGCCTGTCCCCGCCGGGAGCGATCACTTGGCCTACATCATCTACACGTCGGGCTCGACCGGCGTGCCGAAGGGTGTGGCGCTAACCCACGGCGCTCTCGCCAACCTGCTGCGCTGGCAGAGGGAGAGCCCAGCCCTGAGCGGGCCGGCTCGCACGCTCCAGTTCGCGCCCATCGGTTTCGACGTTTCGTTCCAGGAGATCTTCTCGGCGCTGGGCAGCGGCGGATGCCTGGTGATGATCAGCGAGGAGGAGCGGCGGGATCCCAGGGCCTTGCTGCGCACGCTCGACGAGCGCGCCGTCGAGCGGCTCTTCATGCCCTTTGTGGCGCTGCAGCAGCTCGCCGAGGCCGCCCTCGACGGTGTTGTGCCTGGTGCGCTGCGCGCGGTCGTCACGGCCGGCGAGCAGCTCCAGGTAGGCCCGGCGGTCGTCGCGCTGTTCTCGCGGCTCCCCGGCTGCCGGCTCCACAACCAGTACGGCCCCTCGGAGACGCACGTCGTCAGCGAGCACGTCCTCGCCGGTCCCCCCGACCGCTGGCCGGCGCTGCCGCCGATCGGGCGGCCGATCGCGAGCACCTGTCTCTACATCCTCGATCACGGCCGGCAGCCGGCGCCTGTCGGCGTGCCGGGAGAGCTGGTGATCGGCGGCGTGGCTCTGGCACGCGGGTACGCGGGGAGGCCGGCGCTCACCGCCGAGCGGTTCGTGCCCGACCCCTTCGGCGAGGCTCCGGGAGGGCGCCTGTACTGCACCGGGGATCTCGCACGCTGGCGCGCGGAGGGTGAGATCGAGTTCCTCGGGCGGATCGACCATCAGGTCAAGGTGAGGGGCTTCCGCGTCGAGCCGGGTGAGATCGAGGCGGTCCTGCGGCAGGCCCGCGGCGTGCGCGAAGCCGTGGTCGTGGCCCATGGCAGCGGCATTCGGCGCCTGGTGGCGTATGTCATGGCCGGGGCCGGCGCGATCCCGTCGGTCTCCGAGCTGCGCGCCTGGCTGCGCGAGCGGCTGCCGGACTACATGATCCCATCGGCGTTCGTGGTCCTCGATGCCCTGCCGCTCACGCCCAGCGGCAAGGTCGACCGGCGCGCTCTGCCGGCGCCGCAGGCAGCCGCGGTGGAAGAAAAGGATGCCGCCACGCCGCGCACGCCGACCGAGGAGCTGCTGGCGCAGCTCTGGAGCAGTCTGCTGGGGTGCGATCGCGTCGCCCCAGGGGACAACTTCTTCGAGCTCGGCGGACATTCGCTGCTGGCAGCCCAGGCGACATGGCGGGTGCGTGAGCTCTTTGGGATCGAGCTGCCGGTCCGGGTGCTCTTCGAGAGCCCCACGCTCGCCGATCTGGCGCGCCGGATCGACGCCGGCCGCCGGGAAGGGACAGCCCCTGAGGCGCCGCCGGTCCGCCCGCTCCCGCGCGGCGTCCCCCTGCCTGTGTCGTTCGCCCAGGAGCGGCTCTGGTTCCTCCACCAGTTTGACAGCGAGTCCGCCGCCTATAACCTCCCGGGCATCGTGGAGATCCAAGGCGCGCTCGATCCCACCCTTCTGGCCTTGTGCATCGACCGTCTGACGGAGCGACACGAGGCGCTGCGAACGGTCTTCTCCGATGTCGAGGGGCGTCCGGTGCAGGTCGTTCTCGCGGCGAGCCGCCGGCCTCTGCCTAGCGTGGATCTCAGCGGATTGCCGTCGCGGGCGCGCGAAGCCGAGGCCCACAGGATCGCCTTCGCGGAGGCGCGCCGGCCGTTCGACCTGACGAGAGGGCCGCTCCTGCGCGCCACGCTCATCCGCCTCGGCGAGCGCGCGCACCGGCTCCTGCTCTCCATGCACCACATCGTCTCGGACGGGTGGTCGATCGGCATCATGCTGCGCGAGCTGGTCTCCCTGCTGGCGTCGCCGCTGGAGAGCCTCGCCGCGCTTCCCGTGCAGTACGCGGACTATGCGGCCTGGCAGCGGGAGTGGCTGCGAGGCGAGGTGCTCGCCGCCCATCTCGCGTACTGGCGCGGCCGACTCGCCGGCAGCCCTCTGGTGCTCGAGCTGCCGGCTGACCGGCCGCGGCCGCCGGTGCTCTCGCAACGCGGCGGCAAGATCGACGTGACCGCTCCCGCCAATCTGGCGGCTGCCCTGGACCGGTTCTGCCGCGAACGGCGGGTCACCCGCTTCATGGCCCTGTTTGCCACCTTCGGAGCGCTGCTCGCGCGCTACACGGGGCGGCGCGATCTCGTCATCGGCACGCCGGTCGCGAATCGTGGCGTGGCCGAGGTCGAAGGGGTTGTCGGGCTCTTCGTCAACACGCTGGCTCTCCGCTGCACCTTGGCGCCCGACGCGCCGGCGCTGCGCGTCCTCGATGAGGTCCGTGCGCAGGTGCTCGAGGCCTTTGCGCATCAGGATCTGCCATTCGAGAAGCTGGTCGAGGCGCTCCTGTCCGAACGCGACCTCAGCCACTCGCCGATCTTCCAGGTGCTGCTCGGCCTTCAGGAAGACCTCACCCCGGCGCAGGAGCTGCCGGGCCTGAGCCTGGCCTCCGTCGAGCTCGACACCGGCACCTCCCGGTTCGACTTGAGCCTCAACCTGGGCCGCTCGCGGGCCGGGACCCTCGCGGCCTCGCTGAGCTACAACCGCGACCTCTTCGACCGCTCGACGGGGCACCGCATGGTGCGGCACTTCCTCGGCCTGCTCCAGGGCCTGCTCGACAAGCCGGAGCTCCCCTGGACCGCGCTGCCGCTGCTCGACGAATCCGAGCTGCAGCAGATCCTCCGCGCCTGGAACGACACCCGCGTCGAGCCTCCGGCGATCGCGACGATCCACGGCCAGATCGAGGAGCAGGCGCGGCGCTCTCCCGGCGCACCGGCGATCGTCTTCCGCGACCGCTGTCTCACCTATGCCGACCTTTCCCGGGAGGCCGGCCGGCTCGCCAGCCGGCTCCAGGCCCTCGGCGTAGGACCCGACGTGGCGGTCGGAATCTGCCTCGAGCGTTCGCCGGAGATGGTGATCGCGATGCTCGCGGTGCTCCAAGCCGGCGGCTGTTATCTGCCGCTCGATCCGTCCTATCCGTCCGAGCGTCTGCGCTTCATGCTCGAAGACTCCGGAGCGCCGGTGCTGGTGACCACCCGGCGTCTCGCCGCGCTGCTGCCGGACCGGAGCGCCCGCGTCCTCGCTCTCGACGACCCGTCCGACGAGGCTCCCAACCCCCGCGCGGCCGCGGCGGCCGAGAGGCCGGTCCACGGCGACGGCATGGCCTACGTCATCTACACCTCGGGCTCCACCGGCAGGCCCAAGGGCGTGATGGTCAGCCACGCCAATCTGGTCAACTTCTTCGCCGCCTTGGACGACCGGATCGGCTGCGGCCCGGCCGACACGCTGCTCGCCGTGACCAGCATCAACTTCGACATCTCCACGCTCGAGCTGCTGTGGACGCTCGCCCGCGGCGCTCGCGTGGTGCTCCAGCCCGGCCGCGCTGCGCAGCCTGCAGCGGCGCACGCCGAGCGCGCGATCGACTTCAGCCTCTTCTACTTCGCCAGCGAGGAGACCGCCGGCGATGCCGACAAGTACCGGCTGTTGCTGGAAGGGGCGAAGTTCGCCGATCGGCACGGGTTCTCCGCGGTGTGGACTCCCGAGCGGCACTTCCACGCTTTCGGCGGCATCTATCCCAACCCTTCGGTGGTGGGCGCGGCGGTGGCCGCCATCACGCAACGCATTGCGATCCGCGCCGGCAGCGTGGTCCTGCCGCTGCACAGCCCCCTGCGCATCGCCGAGGAGTGGTCGGTGGTCGACAACCTCTCCCGCGGCCGGGTCGGCGTCTCCTTCGCGTCCGGCTGGCACGCCGACGACTTCGTCCTCGCTCCCAACAACTACACGGACCGCAAGGAGGTCCTCTTCCGCGGCATCGAGACCGTCCGCGCGCTCTGGCGCGGGGAGGCGGTGCGCCTGCCCGGCGGGGCAGGCAACGAGGTGGAGGTGCGGATCCATCCGCGCCCCGTCCAATCCGAGCTCCCGATGTGGGTCACCGCCGCGGGCAACCCCGAGACCTTCCGCGAAGCCGGGGCGATCGGGGCCGGCGTGCTCACCCACCTGCTCGGCCAGAGCCTGGAGGAGTTGGAGGAGAAGATCGCCGTCTACCGCCAGGCCTATCGCGAAGCGGGGCACGGCCCGGGCGAAGGCCACGTCGTGCTCATGCTCCATACCTTCGTCGGCGACGACGAGGACGAGGTGCGCGCGGCAGTGCGCCTGCCCTTCCGCGAGTACCTGCGCAGCTCCGTCGGGCTAATGCGAAACCTCGCCCGCAGCCTCGGCCAGGACGACCCACGCGAGCTGATGGGACCGGACATGGAGGCGCTGCTGGATCACGCCTGCGAGCGCTATTTCGAGAGCAGCGCGCTGTTCGGCACCCCCGAGTCGTGCCTGCGCATGGTCGACCGCCTCAAGGCGATCGGCGTCGATGAAGCAGCCTGCCTGATCGACTTCGGCGTCGACGCCGAGCGGGCGCTGTCCAGCCTCGAAAGGCTCTATGCGGTACGCCTGGCCAGCCAGCCCGCGCCGCCCGGTGAGATGGCCGACGAGGCGGTCCCCGCGCAGATTCTGCGCCATGGAGCGACTCTCCTGCAGTGCACGCCGTCGATGGCCCGCATGATCGCCGAGGCCCCCGGCGCGGCAGAGGCGCTGCACGCGTTGCGCGCGCTGATGGTCGGCGGCGAAGCGCTGCCGCCCGACCTTGCCGGATGGCTGGCGCGGGAGCTCGGCGGGGACCTTCACAACATGTACGGTCCGACCGAGACCACCGTCTGGTCCACGACGCAGCGGATCTCGCGCGGCGCACCCGTGTCGATCGGCAGGCCGATCCACAACACGACGGTGTACGTGCTCGACAGTGAGCTGCGGCCCGTGCCGATCGGGGTGGCGGGCGAGCTCTTCATCGGTGGCCTCGGCGTGGCGCGCGGCTATCTCGGCCGCCCGGAGCTGACGGCGGAGCGCTTCGTGCCCGACGCGCTGGGCGACTGCCCCGGCGGCCGGCTGTACCGGACGGGAGACGTGGCGCGCTTCCTGCCTGACGGCACCCTCGACTACCTGGGCCGCGTCGATTCGCAGGTGAAGATCCGTGGCTATCGGATCGAGCTCGCCGAGATCGAGGCCACGCTGGCGAAGCACCCGGCGGTGCGGGAGGCGGCAGTCGCCGTGCGCGAAGACCAGCCCGGCGACCGCCGGCTGGTCGCTTACGTCGTGCCGCAGGATACGGCTCTGGCCTCCCGGCTCCGGCCGGTCCTGCCCGACCCGCAGGCTTTCCTGGCCGGGCGAGCCAGCTTCACCCTTCCGAACGGTCTGCCCGTAGCTTCGCTGAGCGACATGCAGACCAACCAGCTCTACCGGGAGATCTTCGAGAACGAGCTCTACCTGCGCCATGGCGTGACACTGCGCGACGGCGACTGCGTCTTCGACGTCGGCGCCAACATCGGGTTCTTCTCGCTGTTCGTCCACCACAAGGTGGCGGGCGCGAAGGTTTTCTCCTTCGAGCCGATTCCGGACACGTATGCGACGCTGCGCGCCAACGTCGAGCTCTACGGCCTCGACGTCACAGCCCATCCGTTCGGTCTGTCGTCGCGCGAGGAGACGGCGGAGCTCACCTTCTATCCACGCATGGCGGGCCTCTCCGGACGGTACTCGACACCCGAGGCCGACCGGCTCATCACGAAGGCCGTGGCGCTGAAAGGCCTCGGGGGCGATCAGGTGGAGCTCGACGCGCGCGACCTGGACGCGATCCTCGCGGAGCAGTTCGAGAGCCGCACGGTCGTCTGCCGGTTGCGCACCCTGTCGGACGTGATCGACGAGAGCGGCACCGAGCGGATCGACCTTCTCAAGGTGGACGTCGAGAAGGCGGAGCTGGACGTGCTCACCGGCATTCGCGACGAGCACTGGCCGCGCATCCATCAGGTGGCGCTCGAGGTCGACACCCGCGAGCACCTCGAGGCGATTACCGATCTGCTCGCTGCGCGGGGTTTCGCCGTCGCGGTCGACGAGCTCATCGTCATCCCCGCGAGCGAGGAGACCGTGGCGGTTGACGTGTACATGGTGTATGCGCGTCGTGAGGGCGTCGTTCCGGAGAGCCGGCCGATCCATCAGCCGGTGGCGCCGGCCGCGCGACAGGAGGGGGATCTCTCGGCGCGAACGTTGCGCGACTTCCTGCAGCGCAGTCTGCCCGAGTACATGCTGCCGGCGGCGTTCGTCCCCTTGCCGGCCCTGCCGCTGACCCCCAACGGCAAGATCGACCGCCGTGCCCTGCCGGCGCCCGACAGGGCACGGATGGATGCCGGGACACAGTACGTGGCGCCCCGCACCGAGCTCGAGCGCGGCTTGGCGAGCCTGTGGCGTGAGCTGCTCGGCCTCGAACGGGTAGGAGTCGACGACAACTTTTTCGAGATCGGCGGCAACTCGATGCTCATCGCGCAGGCGCGCACCCGGATGCGCGAGGTCGTCGGCGTCGAGGTCTCACTCGTCGATCTGTTCCGCTATCCGACAGTGGGCTCGCTCGCACACCATCTGAGCACCGCGCCGGACGCGGGGCGGCACCTGGAGGCGGTGCGGGAACGGGGCACCAAGATGAAACAGGCGATCAAGCGTCAGAGAAAGGACGCCAGGAGCGGACGGAACCGATGAAGGCGCAGGACGAGTTTCAGGAAGCCTCGGACGTGGAAGGTATTGCGGTCATCGGTATGGCCGGCCGCTTCCCGGGCGCGGCGAGCATCGAGCAGTTCTGGCGCAATCTGCGCGAGGGCGTCGAGTTGGTCTCTGCCCTCTCGGATGCGGACCTGCTTGCCGCGGGCATCGACGAGGAGACGCTGCGCGACCCCCGCTACGTCAAGGCCGGAGCGCTGCTCGACGGCATCGATCGGTTCGACGCCCCCTTCTTCCGGTTCAACCCGCGCGAGGCGGCGGTGCTGGATCCGCAGCACCGGCTGCTGCTCGAATGCGCGTGGGAGGCGCTCGAGAATGCCGGTCACGACGGCGCGTCGTTCGGCGGCCCGATCGGTGTCTTCGCCGGCAGCTACTCGAGCACGTATCTGATGTTCAACCTCGTCTCCAACCCCGAGCTGCTGCGCTCCGTCGGGTTCCTCAACGCCCGCATCCTCAACGACAAGGATTTCCTGGCGACGCGGATCTCCTATCTGCTCGATCTCAAGGGGCCGAGCCTCTGCGTCCAGACCGCCTGTTCAACATCGCTGGTCGCCACGCACCTGGCCTGCCGCAGCCTGCTGAGCTTCGAGTGCGATCTCGCGCTGGCCGGAGGGGTGAGCATCACCGCGCTCGAGAAGACCGGGTACTCCTACCAGGATGGAGGCATCTTCTCCCCCGACGGGCACTGCCGCCCTTTCGACGCACGGGCCAATGGCACCGTCCCGGGCAGCGGCGCCGGGATCGTGGTGCTGCGACGTTTGGCTGACGCGCTGGAGGACGGAGATCGAGTGCTGGCCGTCATCCGCGGCACGGCGATCAACAATGACGGCTCCGGGAAGGTCGGCTTCACGGCGCCGAGCGTCGATGCGCAGGCGCAGGTGATCGCGGCCGCGCTGGATTTCGCGGAGGTGAGCCCGCGGACCATCACCTATGTCGAGGCCCACGGTACCGGTACCGCGATCGGCGATCCGATGGAGGTGGCCGCTCTCACGCAGGTCTTCGGCGAGGAGACGGAGGACACCGCCTTCTGCGGCATCGGCTCGCTCAAGAGCAATATCGGCCACCTCGACGCCGCCGCCGGCGTGGCCAGCCTGATCAAGACGGTGCTCGCCCTCGAGCACGGCGAGATCCCGCCCAGCCTCAACTGCGAGACGCCGAGCCCGGAGATCGGCTTCGAGTCGACGCCGTTCCATGTCGTATCCCGGTTGACCCCGTGGCGGTGCGACGGACCGCGCCGCGCCGGCGTCAGCTCCTTCGGCGTGGGGGGCACGAACGCGCACGCCGTGCTCGAAGAGAGCCCGCCGCGCGAGCCCTCGGGGCCGTCCCGCCCCTGGCAACTGCTCGTGCTCTCGGCGCGCACGGCCCCGGCGCTGGAGGCTGTGGCTACCCGTCTGGCTGCTCACCTGAAGGGCAGGCCGGATCTCCCCTTGGCCGATGTCGCCCATACCTTGTGCCGGGGGCGGCGGGCCTGGTCACATCGTCGCGTCGTGGTCTGCCGGTCGTCCGCCGAGGCCGTCGCCGCGCTCGAAGATCGCGAGTCCGAGGCGCTCGGCGCGGTCCACGACCCCGGCAAGCCCGAGGTCGCCTTCCTGTTCCCCGGCCAGGGGTCGCAGCACGCGGGCATGGCGCGGGAGCTCTATGCCGCCGAGGCCGGCTTCCGGGAGGTTCTCGATCGCTGCGCGAAGGGCCTTATGCGCCCGCTCGGCGTTGATCTCCGCACCCTGCTCTTCCCGCGCCCCGAGGATGCCGCGGCCGCCGACGAGCGGCTCCAGCAGACCGCATTCGCGCAGCCGGCGCTGTTCTCCGTCAGCTACGCCCTCGGCCGGCTGTGGATGGACTGGGGGGTCCAGCCGAGCCTGATGGTCGGCCACAGCGTCGGCGAGCTCGTCGCGGCCTGTCTGGCGGGCGTCTTCTCGCTTGAGGACGCGCTGGCCCTGGTCGCGGCGCGCGGCCGGCTCGTGCAGGAGCTCCCCTCCGGCGCCATGCTCGCCGTACCGCTGCCGGAGGAGTCCGCGGCCGCTCTGGCGCGAGACGGCATCTCGCTCGCGGCCGTGAACGGTCCGCGCTTGTGCGTGCTCTCGGGCGAGCAGGACGTCATCGCGCGGTTGCACGCCGGCCTCTCGGCGCAGGGCCTGAGCTGCCGGTTGCTCAAGACCTCCCACGCTTTTCACTCGGCTATGGTGGAGCCTGCTGTCGAGCGCTTCGCGGCGGAGGTGCGGCGGGTGCGCCTGACCGCGCCGCAGCTACCGTTCCTGTCCGGCGTCACGGGCCGGCGGATCACCGACGCCGAAGCCACGGACCCGGGCTACTGGGCGCAGCACCTGCGGCGGCCCGTGCGCTTCGCCGACGCTGTCGCCGAGCTGCTGCGCGAACCGGACCGGGTTCTCCTCGAGGTTGGGCCGGGGGAGGCGCTCTCCACGCTCGTCAAGCTGCAGGCGACCCCCGTCCGCATGGGGAGCGTCGTACCATCTCTGCCGCATCCACGCGACTCGCGATCCGATTTCGCTGCAGTGCTCACCGCGGTCGGACGGCTGTGGCTTTCCGGCGTCGGGATGGATTGGGCGGCGTTCTTTCGCGGCGAGCGGCGCCACCGGGTGGAGCTCCCGACCTACCCCTTCGAGCGCCAGCGATACTGGGTGACCCGGCGCCGGGTGGAGTCCGAGCTTCCGTCCATGCAGGGCTCTGACTTCGGGATCGAGGTGCCCGACCTAGCTGCGTCGGCGGACGCGGAACCGGCGCGAAGAGCTCTGGAGGGCGAGACGGAGCGCAGAGTGGCTGCGGTCTGGGGGGAGCTGCTGGGCATCCGCGGCCTGTGCCCGGACGACGATTTCTTCGCTCTCGGGGGCCACTCTCTGCTGGCGACACAGGCGGCCTCGCGGCTGCGTGACGCGCTCGGTGTGGAGCTCCCGCTTGAGGTCTTCTTCGAGCACCGCACCGTGCGCGGGCTCGCGGCGCACATCGAGGCCGCGAAGGCCGCGCGAGCCGACGCCGAGCTCGAGCCGGCATGGCAGATCCCGCCGGCACCTCGGGACCGGGCCCTGCCGCTCTCCTTTGCGCAGCAGCAGCTCTGGGTGCTGCAAAACCTCCATCCGCAGAGCTCGGCCTACAACTCGGTGCGCACGTTCCGCCTGCGCGGCGAGCTCGACGCACGGGCGGTCGCTATGGCCTTGCGAGAGGTGGTCGCCCGCCATGAGGTGCTGCGGACCACCTTCACCCTCGAAGGCGGCTGGCCGGTGCAATCGATCGCCACCTGCTGGGACCTGCCCACGCCGGTGATCGATCTCGGTGCACTCGATGAGAGCCGGCGCGAGGCCGAAGCACGCTCACTCCTCGCCCGCGACGCGGGTCGGCCCTTCGATCTCGCGCGAGGGCCGGTCCTGCGTTGCCTCCTGCTGCGGCTGGGCGACCACGAGCATGTGCTGCAGCTCAACATCCATCACGTCGCGACCGACGGCTGGTCGGATGGTGTGCTCCTCGGCGAGCTGGCCGTGCTCTATACCGCCTTCCGGGCCGACGAGCCGTCGCCCTTGCCGACGCTGCCGATCCAGTACGCGGACTTCGCGGTCTGGCAGCGCAATCGCCTCTCCGCCGAAGCGCTTGAGAGGCTGCTCTCCTATTGGCGTGCGCGGCTCGCCGGGCTGACCCCTTTGAGCCTCAGGCCCGCGGCCGAGCTATCTCGGGAGATCGCCGCCGACGGGGCGGGGACCCAGCCCGTGACCCTCGACGCGGAGCTGTCCGACGCTCTGCGGACGGCCGGTCTGGAGGAGGGATGCACCCTCTTCATGGTCCTGCTCGCGCTCTTCAACGTGCTGCTGTGCCAGCGTTCGGGCCAATCCGACATCGCGCTCGGTTCTCCGGTCGCGGGGCGTTCGACCGCGGAGACGGAGAAGCTCATTGGCGTTTTCGTCAACACCCTGGTCCTGCGCACCGATCTATCGGGCGATCCCGACTTCCGGGAGCTGCTGGCCAGGGTGCGCGAGACGACGCTCGGTGCCCAAGCCCATCATGACCTGCCCTATGAACGGCTGGTGGTCGCGTTGCGCGGCGAGCGGGACACCCGCGCGCCGCTGTTCAACGTCTGGTTCGTGCTGCACAACACGCCCACGCCTTCGCTGTCGCTGCCGTCGCTCGACGTGTCCGGCGAGGCAGTCCCAGAGGGGGGGGCCCGCCACGACCTGAGCTTGGCGCTCGGGCCGGAGCGGGACGGGATCGGCGGGCAGCTCACCTATCGGGTAGGCCTATTCACGGACTTGATGGTGCGGGATCTGGCGGAGGACTTTGTCACCGTGGCGCAGGCGGTAGCGCACGACTCCTCTGTCCCGGTATCGGCACTGATCGCACGCCTTGGGGAGGCCGAGGAGCAACGACGGGCGGAGCGCAGGGCTGCGCTCAAGACCACCGGGCTCGCCAGGCTGCAGGCGGTGCGTCGCAAGGTCGAAGTGAGGTGAGAAAGGAGATGTCAGGCATGACTACCGGAGTATCCGGTCTGAAGAAACTGAACCTGGTCCAGCGCAAGCTGGTGAGCACGTCGGTCGACGATCTGGTGAGAGAGGAGCCGCTCCTACCGGACCGGGAGCTCCCGGTCAAGCTGGAGCCGGCGACCGACGGCGTGAGCCTGCTCGAGTGGGTGAGGCAGAGCCGGGAGCGGATCGATTCGACGCTGCTGCGGCACGGTGGGATCCTCTTCCGCGGCTTCAGCGTCGAGTCGCTCGAGCGGTTCGAGGAGATCGTGCGCGTCACCTCGGGTGAGCTCATGCAGTACACCTATCGATCGACGCCGCGCAGCGAGGTCGCCGGCAGGGTCTACACCTCCACCGAATACCCGGCGGATCAATGGATCCCGATGCACAACGAGATGTCGTATACCAGCGAATGGCCGCTGCGCATCGCCTTCTTCTGCGTACGGCCGGCCGAGCGCGGCGGCGAGACGCCGATCGCCGACAGCCGGCGCGTGTATCAACGCATCCACCCCGAGGTGCGCGCCCGCTTCGCGGAGAAGGGGGTCATGTACGTCCGCAACTACAGCCCCGGGCTGGACGTCTCGTGGCAGAACGTCTTCCAGACCTCGGATCAGGCAGAGGTGGAGCGCTTCTGCCAACAGGCCGGCATCGAGCTCGAGTGGAAGGAGGACGGCGGTCTGCGCACGCGCCAGGTCTGCCAGGGAGTCGCGCGGCACCCGATAACCGGCGCGATGGTCTGGTTCAATCAGGCCCATCTCTTCCACGTGTCCAGCCTCGCCCCCGAGGTCCGGGCGGCCCTGCTGGCGCGCCACGGCGAACGCGATCTGCCGCGCAATGCTTATTTCGGCGATGGGTCGCCGATCGACGAAGACGCGCTCGAGGAGGTCCGCCAGGCGTATCGCAGCGAATCGGTCGACGTACCCTGGCGCAACGGCGACCTGGTGCTGCTCGACAACATGCTGGCGGCCCACGGGCGCGCGCCCTTCTCCGGACCGCGCAAGATCGTCGTCGCCATGGCCGGCGCTGTGGGGCCGGAGAGCGCCGGCATGAGCCCGGAGAGGTGATCCCATGAAGGAAGTCTCATCAAGGGGGTTTCGACTTTCGCCGCAGCAGCGCCGGATCTGGCTGCTGCGGAGCGAGGCGGAGGAGCGGCCCTACAGAGCGTGCTGTCTCGCCGTGCTGAAGGGAGTCCTCGACAGGGACCTCCTGCGGCGGGCCGCAGCCGAGGTGGTGGACCGCTTCGAAATCCTGCGCACCACCTTCTCCTGCCCGCCGGGCCTGACCATTCCGGCGCAGCGGGTGGGCGTCGGCGAGCTGGACTGGAGCCGCCTTTCCGACCTCCCGGAACCGCTGTCTCCGCGGCAGCGCGAGGAGGCTCTCGAGGAGCTGTTCCAGCTCGCCAGGGAGATTGCTTCCGAGGTCGAGAGAGGTCCCGTCCTCTCTCTCCGGCTCGCGCGGCTCGCCGAGGACGAGCATGCACTGGCGATCAGCCTCCCCGCGTTGTGCGCCGACGGCGTCGCGCTGAGGAGCCTGGCGCGAGAGATCGTCGCCGCCTACGCGGCGCTGACGGATAGGCGGTCCGGCGCCGGCGGTGACGAGCCGCTGCAGTACGCAGATCTCGCCGAGTGGCAGAACGAGCTGCAGGACGGAGAGGAGGCGGCGGCGGGGAGGGAGCACTGGGCCGGCTGGGACCCAGCGGTTTGCAGGGCGCTACGGCTGCCCCAGGAGAGCGCTCCGGCGCGGCCGGGAGGCTTCGATCTCCAGAGCGTTCCGGTGCCGATCGGCGGTGCGGTCGGTGAGCGCCTCGCGACGCTCGCCCGCTCGGTGGCGGTCCCTGCCGCGACGCCGCTCCTCGTCGCCTTTCAGATCCTCCTCTGGCGGCTCACCGGCCGGCCTGACTTCACGCTGGGACTGGTCGCCGAAGGCCGCTCGTACGAAGGCCTCGGCGATGCGATTGGGACGCTCGCCAAGCACGTCCCGCTCGCCTGCCGCGTCGACGCCGAGCTGTCGTTCTCCTCCATGCTCGAGCGGGCGCACGCTACGGTTGAGGCGGTCGCCGGATGGCAGGAGTTCTTCAGTTGGGAGCGGATCGCCGCCCGTTATGGGCTCGATCTGGACGCCACCGTATTTCCCGCCAGCTTCGAGGCGGAGGAGTGGCCGGCCACGCAGAGGATCGGCCCGCTGACTCTGTCGCTGCTACGTTGCGAGGCGTGTGTCGACCGCGTCAAGCTGAAGCTCGCGACCCGCTGGGTGGGTGAGGATCTCAAGGCGGATCTCTGGTATGACTCGTCGCGGTTCGACCGCGAGAGTATCGAGGAGCTGGCGCAGGCCCTGAGCGTTCTGCTCGCGGCCGCGGCGGAAGCTCCTGATCTGCCGGTCGCCCGCCTCGGCCTCACGGCGCAACGAGACCCGGTCCTCGCTCACGTCTCTCCCCCCTCCACGTTGCCGCTCGTCCACGAGCTCTTCGCGCTGCAGGCCCGGCGTGTGCCGGAGAGGACCGCCGTCGCCTGCGACGGTCGATCGTTGACCTACTCCGAGTTGGCCCAGCGGGCGAGCGGGTTGGCGAGGTTCCTCGCAGCCCGTGGTATCGCGCCCGGGATCGTGGTGGGCATCGCGCTGGAGCGCTCGATCGAGATGGTGGAGGCGATCCTGGGCGTCCTCGAAGCGGGCGGCGCCTACCTGCCGCTCGAGCCGGGCCTGCCCCCCGAGCGCAAGGCGTTCCTTCTCGATTGTGCGACGGCTCGCGCTGTCGTGACGGAGCGGCGTTTCCTCTCCACCCTGCCCGAGAGATGGGCTGCGGCCGCTCTCTGCCTGGACGACGTTCGAGAGAGCGCTCCGGCCGGCAGCTCTGCGCCTCTGGGCTTGGCCGTGCCTGACGCGAGCCCGGTCTATGTCATCTATACCTCCGGCTCGACCGGCGTGCCCAAGGGAGTCGCGGTCGAGCACCGGCAGCTCGCCAACTACGTCCTGGGCATCGGCGAGCGACTCGGTCTGCCCGACGGCGCTTCGTACGCCATGGTCTCGAGCTTTGCAGCGGACCTCGGCAACACCGTCCTGTTCCCTTCGCTCTCCAGTGGTGGATGCCTCCATCTCATCTCGCCCGCGATGGCCTCCAACTCGGAAGCGCTCGCGGGCTACTTCTGCCGGCATTCGATCGACTGTCTGAAGATAGCCCCTTCCCACCTCAAGGCCCTGATGTCGGGCACCGCGCGTGAGGCGCTCCTGCCGCTCCGCTGGCTGATCCTGGGTGGTGAAGCCTCTCGCTGGGATTGGGTGGACGAATTGCGGGAGCTCGCCCCCCACTGCGCGATCCTGAATCACTACGGCCCGACCGAAGCGACGGTGGGAGTGCTGGCTCTCGACGTGAGCGACGGTATCAGCGCTCGATATTCGAAGACCGTGCCCCTGGGCCGGGCGCTGCCCCATACCGCGGTCCACCTGCTCGGGCGCGAGCTCGAGCCGCTGCCGACCTGGTTCATCGGCGAGCTGTATATCGGCGGCACTGGCGTCGCCCGTGGCTATCTGGGACGGCCCGATCTGACCGCCGAGAGCTTTCTCCCCGATCCTCTGGCCAGCGCGCCCGGCGCCCGCATGTACCGTACCGGCGACCTCGCCCGGCGCCTCCCGGACGGCACCTTCGAGTTCCTCGGCCGCGTGGACGACCAGGTCAAGGTACGCGGTTTCCGTGTCGAGCTGGGCGAGATCGAAGCCGTCCTGGAGAGTCATCCGGCGGTCCGTCGGGCGGCGGTGGCGGCCCACGACGACGAAGGAGGGGGCAAGCGTCTGGCGGCCTACGTCGTCGCCGAGAACCGCGCTTTCGAGGTCGGCGGGCTGCGTGAATTCCTGCGCGAGAGGCTGCCAGACTTCATGCTGCCCGCGGCTTTCGTGCTGCTCGACGCGCTGCCTCTGACGGTCAGCGGCAAGGTCGACCGTCGTTCGCTCCCCGAGCCCGAATGGCAGCGCTTCGTGGCCCGCGAGGGGTTCGTCGCTCCGGCCACGCGGGAGGAATCGATCCTGGCCGAGATCTGGGCCGATGTGCTGCGGCTCGACCGGGTCGGAGTCCACGACGACTTCTTCCAGATCGGCGGCGACTCCATCCGGGGCATCATCGCGCGCAGCAAAGCCGAGGAGCGGGGGCTTTCCTTCTCCGTGCAGGATCTCTTCGAGCAGCCCACCATCCACCAGCTCGCCCAAGCCTTGCGTCCGGCGGTGAAAGCCGGTGCCGGTCCGAGCGGCGTTCAAGCCTTTTCTTTGCTGTCCGCGTCGGACCGCGAGAGGCTCCCGGGAGGCCTCGATGACGCCTACCCGCTGTCGCGTATGCAAGGAGGCATGCTGTTCCACAGTGAGTACGGCGCCGGCAGCGCCACCTTCCACAACCTGTACAGCTTCCACGCCCGCGTGCGGTTCGAGGAGGAGCTGCTGCGCGGTGCGGCGGAAGAGCTCGTCCGCCGTCATCCGGTGCTGCGCACGGGCTTTGACCTGACCAGCTTCGGCGAGGCCGTGCAGCTGGTGTACTCGGTGGTGGACCTGCCGCTCGAGGTCCAGGACCTGCGCAACCTGCCGCAAGTGGAGCAGGAGGCGGCGATCACCGGGTGGCTGCGCGAGGAGGCGCTGCGGCCGTTCGACTGGATGCGCCCGCCGCTGTTCCGCTTGCACGTCCATCGCCGCGGCGAGGAGGAGCTTCAGCTCACCCTGAGCTTCCACCACGCGATCCTGGATGGCTGGAGCGTGGCCACATTGCTCTCCGAGCTCATCCAGGGCTACCTCTCTCGACTGGCAGGCGCGCCGCTGGCCGATCCGGGCCCGGTGAGCGCGCTGCGGGAGCTCGTGGCCTGCGAGCGCGCGGCCTTACACTCGGCGGAGGTGCGCGAATTTTGGCGGCGGGCACTCGACGACGCGACCGCCACGAGCCTGCCGCGCCTCGGCCAGGACGACGTGGAGTCCGTTCGCGCAGTGGGCCGCACGCTCTCGCTCCCGATTCCTGCCGAGCTGTCCGATGCCCTGCACGAGGCCGCTCGCCGCTCCGGTGCGTCGATCAAGAGCCTGTTGCTCGCCGTGCACCTGCGGGTCCTGTCGCTCCTCTGCGGGGGATCCGACGTCATCACCGGCCTGGTCTCGCACGGCCGGCCTGAGAGCGCCGAGGGCGAGCGAGCCCTCGGGGTGTTTGTCAACACTGTTCCGTTCCGCCTGCGCCTCGGGGGCGGAACCTGGCAGGACCTGGCGCGAGACGCCTTTGCCCGGGAGCGCGAGCTGTTTCCCATGCGCTACTTCCCGCTCGCTGAGCTGCACCGCATCCGCGCAGGGCAAGCGCTCTTCGACACCGCGTTCGCGTTCCTGCACTACCAGCCCTTCGAGAGGCTCGAGGGTATGCCGGGGATCGAGATCCTGGAAACCACGAGCTACAGCGAGAGCAACTTCCCTCTGACGGTCACCTTCTCGCTCGACGCCCTCTCCGGCCTGCACCTGACCCTGCTCTATCGTTGGCCGGAGCTCCACGACAGCCAGGTGGAAGCGATGGGCCGCTATTACCTGCGGGCCCTCGCGGCGGCGGCCACAGCTCCGCAGGCGCGTTACGAGATGGTCGACCTCCTTGGCGAGGTGGAGCGCCATCACCTGATGCGGGAATGGAACGACACCGTGCGTGCCTACCCGGAGTCGATCTGCCTTCACCGGCTGATCGAGGCGCAGGTAGCGCGGACGCCGGACGCTACGGCCGCGGTATTCGAGGGGCAGAGCCTGACCTACGCCGATCTCAACCGTCAGGCCAACGCGCTGGCGCGCCGCTTGAGATCGCTCGGCTGCGGTCCAGACGAGCGGGTCGGCATCGTCATGGAAAGGTCGCTCGAGCTGGTCGTCGCTCTTCTCGCCTCACTCAAGGCGGGCTCCGCCTACGTGCCGATCGACCCTGAGTATCCGCAGCCGAGAATCGAATTCATGCTCGCCGACTCGCGGCCGCGGGTGTTGCTCACCCAGGAGCGCCTGCGCCGGGGCCTCCACAGCTATCGCGGGCCGGTGATTTGCGTCAGGCCGGAGAGCCTGCAGGGCGAGAGCATGGAGAACCTGCCGGAGCCGCTGGACGCCAACTCTCTCGCCTATGTGATCTACACCTCGGGCTCGACCGGTCGTCCGAAAGGTGCCATGGTGCATCACCGCGGAATCTGCAACCGCCTGCTGTGGATGCAGGAGGCCTATCGTCTCGACGCCGCGGACACGGTACTGCAGAAGACCCCCTACAGCTTCGACGTGTCTGTGTGGGAGTTTTTCCTGCCCCTTCTGACAGGCGCCCGGCTCGTGCTGGCGCGGCCCGGTGGGCACCAGGACGGCAACTACCTGGTCGAGCTGATCGAGCGCGAGCGCGTCACTGTGCTCCACTTCGTCCCCTCCATGCTGCAGGTCTTCCTCGAAGAGCCGAGTGTGGCGGCGGGCCGGTGCGGCTCGATCCGCCTGGTTGTCGCGAGCGGCGAGGCGCTGCCGCCTGAGCTTGAGCGGCGCTTCTCGCAACGCCTGGGCGCGGTGCTGGAGAACCTCTACGGGCCTACCGAGGCTTCGGTAGACGTCACCGCGTGGACCTGCTCGTCGGCCGGTGCACAGCGGTCGGTCCCGATCGGCCGTCCGATTGCCAACACCAGCATCCATGTGCGCGGCCTCCATGACCAGCCAGCTCCGATCGGGACCCCGGGCGAGCTGCTGATCGGAGGGAGGAACGTCGGCCGCGGTTACTTCGGACAGCCTTCCCTGACCGCCGAGCGCTTCGTTCCCGATCCCTTCGGCGAGCCTGGCACACGGCTCTACCGGACCGGTGACCTGGCGAGGTATCTGCCCGACGGTGCGATCGAGTTCCTCGGCCGCATCGATCACCAAGTCAAGATTCGGGGCTTCCGCATCGAGCTCGGGGAGATCGAGCACGTGCTGACCCAGCACGGCGCGGTGCGCGAAGCGATCGTCATGGCGAGCCGTGAGCGCGAGACGAAGCGGCTCGTCGCCTATGTCGTGCCGCTGGAGGACGCGGCTGTAGACGGGGGCGAGCTCCGCAGCTATGTACGGGAGCGCCTCCCCGAGTACATGGTACCGGCCGTCGTTGTCGTGCTGCCTTCGCTGCCGCTGCTGGCCAACGGCAAGGTGGACCGCGCTGCCCTGCCGGTCCCGGCCGCCAGCCGTGATGACCTCGGCGTCGACTTCGTCGCCCCTCGCACCGCGGTCGAGCGAATCCTGGCCGAAATGTGGCAGCAGGTGCTCAAGGTCGACCGCGTCGGAGTGCACGACGACTTCTTCGCACTGGGAGGCGACTCGCTGAGCGCCACCCGGACCGCCATGCGGATCCGCAAGACCTTCGGGATCGACCTCCAGCTCCGCCACATCATGCTCTCGCGTTCGATTGCCGGCATCGCCGCGGCGCTGCTCGCCGAGCCGGAGCAGCGGGCAGAGGTGGAGAGGACCGCCGAGCTCATGGTGCAGCTTGCCGAGATGTCCGACGAGGAAGTGGAAGCGATGCTGCGTGACGAGGCGCCGGCACCGCAGGAGAGCCAGAAATGAGTATCGCTTTCGATCTGCCCGAGAAAAAACGGCTCCTGCTCAAGAAGCTGCTCGGCAGAGAGGGTGTCCCCGCGCAACCGAGGATCCCCCGCCGTACCGTGGGACAGCCGGCGCGCCTCTCCTTCGGTCAGGAGAGGCTCTGGTTCCTGCACCAGTTGGATCCTGCGAGCGCCGCCTACAACGTCCACCAGGCGATGCGCCTGACGGGAGCGCTCGACCCGCACGTGCTCGCGAGCGCTCTGGAGGAGATTGTCCGGCGCCATGAAGTGCTGCGCACGAAGATCGTGACGATCGACGGGCAACCGGCCCAGGTCGTCGCCGAAGGGCCGTCCGAGCCACTCCTGCTCATCGATGTCTCGGCGGTTCCAGCGCCACTCGGAACGTCCGAGGCCGGGAGGCTCGCCGAGCAGCTCATCCATGCGCCGTTCGTGCTCGAAGAAGGGGTGCTTCTGCGGGCCGCGCTGATACGCCTGGACGCCGACAACCACGTCCTCGTGCTGGTCGTGCACCACATCGCATGCGACGGATGGTCGATCAACATTTTGCTCCGGGAGCTGACTACGCTCTATGCCGCCTTTGCGGCCGGGCGCCCCTCGCCGTGGCCGAACCTCCCGATCCAATACGCGGACTTCGCCGAATGGCAGCGCGAGAGACTTCAGGGAGGGTTGCTCGAGTCCCAGCTCTCGTACTGGAAAGGGCAGCTCGCGGGAGCCGACGTGCTGATCAATCTGCCGGCGGATCGCCCCTGGCCGGTGGTGTCGAGCTTCCGTGGCCGGCGCGAAATGATCCTGGTGCCGCAGAGCGCCATCGCAGCTCTGCGGAGCTTCGCGCAGAGCCAGGGCGCGACTCTGTTCATGACCGCGCTGGCCGCGCTCGGCGTCCTCCTGCACCGCTACACCAACCAGGACGACCTCCTGGTCGGCTCGCCGGTGACAAACCGAAGGCAGCCGGAAACCGAGGGGCTGATCGGGTTCCTCGTGAACACTGTGGCGCTGCGTATCGGTCTCGCGGGCGAGCCAGCATTCCCGGACCTGCTGGCGCGGGTCCGGGATACGGTCCTCGCCGCGGATGCGCACCAGGATCTGCCCTTCGAGAAGCTGGTCGACGCATTGGAGCTGCCGCGCGATCTGGCCCGGACGCCGCTGTTCCAGGTGATGCTCGCCTTCCAGAGCCTGCCGCCCGACGAGGGCCGCCCGGGCGGGCTCGCCCTGACCCCCTTCGACGTCCCGTCCCACAGGGCGCAGTTCGAGCTGCTCTTTTCGCTCACCGACGGCGGGCAGTGGTTGGGGGGCTTCCTCGACTATCGTACCGAGCTCTTCGAGGCCGCGACGGCGCGCAGGATCGCCCGTCATTTCGAGGCCCTACTGGACGAGATTGCGCATGAGCCCCAGCGTAGGATCTCCGATCTGCCGGTACTGACCGAGGCCGAGCGGCATCACCTGGTGTGGGAGTGGAACGACGCGGCGAGGGCCTATTCGGAGACGATCTGCCTCCACCGGCTGATCGAGGCCCAGGCGGCGCGGACCCCTAACACTCCTGCCGCGACGTTCGAGGGACGGAGCCTGACATATGCCGATCTCAATAGCCAGGCCAATGCTCTGGCGCGCCGCCTGAGGGCGCTCGGCTGCGGCCCGGACGAGCGGGTCGGCATCGTGATGGAACGCTCGCTCGAGCTGGTCGTCGCTCTCCTTGCTACCCTGAAAACGGGCGCCGCCTACGTGCCGATCGACCCCGAGTACCCGCGCCCGAGGATCGAGCTCATGCTCGCAGACTCGCGCCCGCGGGTGCTGCTCACTCAAGACCGCCTGCGCGAGGGGATGAGCGGCCATCCCGGACCGGTGATCTGCCTGAACCCGGAGAGCTTACGGGGCGAGAGCGCGGAGGACTTGCCGGAGCCGCTGGACGATCGCCTCCTCGCCTATATGATCTACACCTCGGGCTCGACCGGCCGTCCGAAGGGCGCCATGGTGCATCACCGCGGCATCTGCAACCGCCTTCTGTGGATGCAGGAAACCTACAGTCTCGATGCCACGGACACGGTACTGCAGAAGACCCCCTACAGCTTCGACGTCTCGGTCTGGGAGTTCTTCCTGCCGCTCTTGGCGGGCGCCCGGCTCGTGCTGGCGCGGCCCGGCGGGCACCGCGAAGGCGCCTACCTGGCCGAGCTGATCGAGCGCGAGAACATCACCGTGCTCCATTTCGTCCCTTCCATGCTGCAGGTCTTCCTAGAGGAGCCGGCCGTGGCAGCGGGCCGGTGCCGTTCGTTGCGCCTGGTCGTCTGCAGTGGTGAGGCGCTGCCGCCCGAGCTCGAGCGGCGCTTCTCCGAGCGGCTCGGCGCGGTGCTCGAGAACCTCTACGGGCCGACCGAGGCTTCAGTGGACGTGACCTCGTGGACCTGCTCGTCGGCTGGCGAGCGCCGCTCGGTGCCGATCGGCCGCCCGATCGCCAACACCAGGATCCACTTGCTCGACCTCTACGGCCGGCCCGCCCCCCTCGGGGTCACGGGCGAGTTGGTGATCGGTGGAAGGAACGTCGGCCGTGGCTATCTCGACCGGCCCGCGCTGACCGCCGAGCGCTTCGTTCCCGATCCCTTCGGTGAGCCGGGCGCGCGCCTCTACCGGACCGGCGACCTGGCCAGGCACCTGCCCGACGGGGCGATCGAGTTCCTCGGCCGTATCGATCACCAGGTCAAGATTCGGGGCTTCCGCATTGAGCTCGGGGAGATCGAGTACGCGCTGACCCAGCATGGCACGGTGCGCGAGGTGATCGTCGTGGCGAGCGGTCCACGCGAGGCGCAGCGGCTCGTCGCCTATGTCGTGCCGCTGGAGGGTGCGACAGTGAACCCCGGCGAGCTGCGCGGGTGGGTCCAGGAGCGGCTCCCCGAGTACATGGTGCCGTCCGTGGTCGTGATCTTGGATGCACTGCCGCTCCTGGCCAACGGCAAAGTGGACCGCCGAGCCCTGCCGGTGCCGGACGCGCCGGCGGAGGTCACCGCCCCCTATGTCGCCCCCCGCAACGCGAGAGAGCAGGCAATCGCGCGCATCTGGGCGGCGCTGCTGGCGGTCGAACGCGTCGGGATCCACGACGACTACTTCAGCCTGGGCGGCGACTCGATTCAGGCCGTGAGGCTGGCGAGCCGGATCAACCAGGAGCTCAGTGCCGACCTGCGCGTCCAGGACGTCTTCAAGCACCCCACGATCGCCGGCCTCGCCGCGCAGGTCGGGGGGGCATCGGCGCGCGCCACGCTCGAGCAGGAGCTGGCCGCCGGCCGCCAGCAGATCGAGCGGTTGCGCGAGGGGGTGCTGGCCGATCCGCGCCAGCGCGCCAGGCTGCCCCGGGATTACGAGGACGTCTACCCCTTGAGCGGCGTCGAGAGCGGGATGATGTATTACTCCCTGCTGCTCCCGGACGAGCCGATCTACATCGACCAGTACGTCTACCTGGTGGAGCTGAGAGAGCCGGCCCGGTTCTTCAGGGCGTTTGACCTGCTGGTCGGCCGCCATCCTATCTTCAGGAGCGCCTATCATCTCTACAGCTTCGATCAGCCGCTCAAGGTCGTGTTGCGCGAGGCTCGCACCCCGCGCGAGATCGAGGATTTGAGAGAGCTGCCGGAGGCCGAGCAACGCCGCAGGATCCTCGAGTACCGGCGGCGGGACCTCGAGAATCACTTCACGTTCGACGGCGACCTGCCCTGGCGCCTCAAGCTCTTCCGCGTGCGAGACGAGGTCCATGCTCTCGTCTGGACCTACTATCACGCACTGCTCGACGGCTGGAGCAATCACTCGTTCTGGGCGGAGCTGAACGATCTGTACAGCCGCGAGGACCTCGACGAGCTGACCGCGCTGCCACGGCTCGAGAGCGATTACAAGGACTACGTGGCGGTCAGCCTGGGCCGGCGCGGCTCCGCGGAGACGGCGAGCTTCTGGCGCCAGCTCCTGGCGGGCTACGGCCGCAACAAGCTGCCCTTCAACCGCTCCAAGGTGAGGGAGGCCGCGGCGTCGGGGATGCGGCGGCTCGACTTGGTGCTGCCTGGAGAGCTGCTCGATGAGCTGCGCCTCTTCGCTCGCGAGCACAGTGTCTCCCTGCGCACCGTCTGCCTGGCCGCCCACGTCTATCTGCTGCATGTGACCGCCGCGGAGGATGACGTCCTGACGGGGGTGGTCTCCCACGACCGGCCCGCCCTGAAGGACAGTGACAAGGTCTTGGGCTGCTTCCTCACCAGCGTACCCATCCGGATCGACATGACAACGGTTGACAGCGGTCTGACCCTGGTACGCCGAGTTCACGGGCTCCTCTCCGAGACGCGCGAGCACGAGATGCTGCTGGCGGACATCGCGGCGACCGTCGGCGCCAAGGAAGCGGCGGACAACCCGTTCTTCGACACGCTCTTCAATTACATGAACTTCCATGTTGTCGAACGCATTCGGGACAACAACCACATCTTCAGCCCCATGGCGTCCGCGTCCCTGGCGCCCCGTTATCAGTTCCGGGCCGAGGAGATGACCAACACGCGGTACGACCTGGAGGTCTCGGCGACCCTGGGGAACTTCAGCGTGCGCCTGAAGTACTCACCTCGACACTTCGAGGAGGAGGACATCCGCAGGTCGTTGCTGCTCTACCGGCGCACCCTCGAGGCCTTCATCCGCGGCGTTGGCGCGAGGCTCAGCCCGGAAGCGCTGCTCTCGCCAGCCGAGCGGAGCGCCCTGGTCTATGAGCTCAACGACACGGCGTTCCCCTATCCCCGGGAGGTGCCTCTCCATCGTCTTTTCGAGCAGCAGGCGAGGCAGCGGCCCGACCAGCCGGCCGTGACCTGCCGCGGCCGGAGCCTGACATACCGCGAGCTCGACGAGCAGGCGAACCGGACGGCGCGTCACCTCCTGGCCTGCGGTGTCGCCCCCGGTCAGAACGTTGGCGTGATCTTCGAGCGTTCGGTAGATCTCGTGGCGGCCCTGCTGGCGGTGCTCAAGTGCGGCGCCGCCTACGTGCCGCTGGAACCTGACTATCCCGCGGCGAGGAAGGCCTACATCCTGGCCACCTCCGGAGCCTCCTGCGTCCTGGCGGATCGCGAGCACGAGCTGCCGGCCGGCGCGCGGCCCGTGCGATGGGTTATCCCGGCCGCGGAGACCCTCGCGGCTTACCAGGCCTCGCCGCTGAGCATCGGGCAGGATCCGAACGACCTGGCCTACACGATCTACACCTCCGGCTCGACCGGCAATCCGAAGGGGGTGATGATCGAGCATCACTCGGCCGTGAACCTCGTCCAGTGGGTCAATCGCAGGTTCGCAGTCGATGGCTCGACCACGATCCTGATGCTGTCGTCGGTCTGCTTCGACCTCTCGGTCTACGACGTGTTCGGCGGACTGGGCGCTGGCGCTCGCATGGTCATTGCCCTGTCCGAGGACCTGCGGGACCCGGCGCGGCTGATGCGGGTGGTCGAGCGGGAGCGGATCACCTTCTGGAGCTCCGTTCCCTCGACCATGAGCCACCTGGTCAACTACCTGGAGCAGGTGGCGCCGAGCTTCAGGCAGCCGGATCTGAAGCTGGTCTTCCTGAGCGGCGACTGGATCCCTCTGGCGCTCCCGGCGAGGATCCGCACCTACTTCCCGAACGCCCAGGTCGTCAGCCTCGGAGGCGCGACGGAGGCGACGGTCTGGTCGAACCTCTATCCCGTCGACGGGATCGACGAGGCGTGGGCGAGCATCCCGTACGGCCGGCCGATCGATAACACCTCGTTCTATATCCTGGACAAGGACCTCCGGATTGTTCCGCCGGGGGTCGTCGGCGATCTCTACATCGGCGGCGTGGGGGTCGCCCGCGGGTATGCCGGCGAGCCCGAGAAGACCGCCCGGTCGTTCGTGCCCGACCCCTTCGCCGCCGGCTCCATGCGCATGTACAGGACCGGCGACCTGGGGCGCATGATGGTGGATGGCAATATCGAGTTCCTGGGCCGCGCCGATCATCAGGTCAAGATCCGCGGTTTCCGCGTCGAGCTCGGAGAGATCGAGAGCCAGCTCCTCACGCACCCGGGGGTGCGCGATGCCGTGGTGGTCGATCGGATGGGCCCCGCGGGCGAGAAGTTCCTGTGTGCCTACGTCGTCGCGGGTACGCCTCTGGACACGGCAGACCTCAGGCACCACCTCGCCTCGGCGTTGCCGGAGTACATGATCCCAGCCACCTTCATCGAGCTGCCGCAGTTGCCGCTGACCGCCAACGGGAAGGTGGACAGGAAGGCGCTGCCGGAGCCGGGTATGGAGAACATCGCGACCGCCGCGGAGTTCGTGGCGGCGGAGAGCGAGGTGGAGGCCGGCCTTGTCGCCATCTGGGAGGAGGTCCTGGGGGTCGGCGGGATCGGCACCCGGCACGACTTCTTCGAGCTCGGCGGACATTCTCTGTCGGCGGTCCAGGTGGTCACCAGGATCCGGCGCCGGTTCGGGTTCGACCTACCGCTCCGGGAGGTCTTCCAGCACCCGGTGCTCGCCGACCTCGCCCGCGTCGTCGAGGAGGAGAGGAGTGGAGCCCGCGGGCCTGAGCTCCCCCCCATCACGCCGCGGCCGGCGCACGAGGAGACGCCGCTCTCCTTCTCGCAGCAGCGGCTCTGGTTCATGGATCAACTGGAGCCCGGCAACCCCTTCTACAACATCTTCTCCGCAGTGCGGGTCGAGGGCAGTCTCGACCTCGCGGTCCTGCGGCGGGCGCTCGGAGAGATCGTCCGCCGGCACGAGGTCCTGCGCACCGTCTTTGTCGCCGGAATGGGTGGCGCCGCGCAGCAGATCCTCCCCCCGGCTCTCCCCGCGCTGCCCGTCATCGACCTGGAGATGGTGCCTGGCGGCGACCGCGACCGGCAGGTCCGGGCGCTGCTTGCTCGCGCGCTGGCGACCTCTTTCGACCTGTCCCGCGGGCCGCTGCTGCAGTGCCAGGTGCTGCGGCTGGGCGACCGCGAGCACGTCTTCACCCTGGTCATGCACCACATCGTCTCCGACGGCTGGTCCTCGGGCATCCTGGTGCGCGAGCTGGTCACCCTCTACGAGAGCTTCCTTCGCGGGGAGCCGTCGCCGCTGCCGGAGCTGCCCTTGCAGTACGCCGACTTCGCCGTGTGGCAGCAGCGGTGGCTCCAGGGGCAGGTCTACGAAGAGCAGATCTCCTACTGGAAAAAGCAGCTCGCGGGCGCGCCGACGCTGATCAACCTGCCCACCGATCGTCCGCGCCCGCCGGTGCAGAGCTTCCGCGGCGACAGGCACGACTTCAACCTGCCTCCCGAGTTGACGGAGCCATTGAAGAGCCTGAGCCGCGACGAGGACTGCACCCTGTTCATGACCCTGCTCGCGGCCTTCCAGGCGCTCCTGCACTACTCCTCCGGCGACGAGGACATCCTGATCGGCGCACCCATCAGCTACCGCAACTGGGCGGAGATCGAGGGCATGATCGGGTTCTTCGTCAACACTCTGGTCTACCGCACCCGGTTCTTCGGCGATCCGACGTTCCGGGAGCTGCTCGCCAGGGTCCGCAAGACGGCGCTGGAGGCGTTCGCCCATCAACACATCCCGTTCGAGAAGCTGGTCGAGGAGCTGCGGCCCACGCGCAGCCCGAGCCATCAGCCGCTGTACCAGGTGAACATGGTGCTACAGCCGTCCGGCACCGAGAGCTACCAGGGCTCCGAGCTGAGCCTGAGCGCCTTGAGCTTCAACGTCGAGACGACGCAGTTCGATCTGAACCTGAGCATGACCGACACGCCCGGCGGCGTCCGCTGCCAGCTCCAGTACAGCATCGACCTGTTCGAGAAGGTCACGATCGCGTGGATGGCCGGGCAGCTCGCGTACCTTTTGGAGCAGGTGGCGAAGCGGCCAGAGCTGCGGATCAGCGAGATCAAGGCGCTGCTCGCCCAGTGGGACAAACAGCACCAGAGCGCGGCCAGGGAGCGGGTCAGCCAGGCGAGCCTGCAGAGTTTCCAGAAGCGCAAGCGCAGGCTGGTCGCCGCCACGGTGGAAGGCTAGACGACTTATGGGGCAGAAAATCCTCGAGGGCTTCAAGCTCTCGCCGCAGCAGGACCGGCTCTGGGCCTTGCATTGCCAGGAGCGCTGGCAGCCCTATCGCGCCACGTGCGTCGTCAGTATCGATGGCGCGCTCGATACAGACCTCCTCGAAGCGGCGCTCAGGCAGGTCGTCGCGCGCCACGAGATCCTCCGCACGACGTTCCAGCACCTGGCGGGGATGGATGTGCCGCTGCAAGTGATCGATGGGGCCGTGGCTCCGGGGCTGCGGCATGTCGAGGTGGGCGACTGCTCGCACGAAGAGCAGGAGGAGCGGATCGAGGCCGAGATCGCGACCCTGGGCCAAGTCCCGTTCGACCTCGAGCGGGGGCCGATGCTGCAGGCCTCTTTGCTCACCTTCCCGGCGGAGTGCCGCGCGCTGGTGCTCGAGCTTCCGGCTCTGCACCTGGACGCGGACGGGCTCAAGAACCTGGTGCGGGAGCTGGAACTCTGCTATCTCGCCTGCCTGCGCGGCGAGGTGATGGCGGACGAGCCGGCCCAGTACGCCGATGTCTCCGAGTGGCAGAACGAAACCCTGGAGACGCAGGACGCCGTCGTCCGCAGGTTCTGGCAGAGCCGCCGGTTCCTGCCCTTCCTCGACGCCCCGCTGCCCTTCGAGCGCGCCGGTGAGCCGGGCGCGCAGGCCCACTTCGAGCCGCGCTGCCTGACGGCGGAGCTGGCGCCCGGGATGGTGCGCCGCCTCGCGACGCTGGCCCGCGACCGTGGCGCACGGGAATCGGACATACTGCTGAGCGCCTGGCTGGCTCTCGTGCGGCGCCTCACCGGCCAAACGCAGACCGTGATCGGGATCGCTTACGACGGGCGCAAGCTCGACGAGCTGAAGAGCGCGATCGGCCTCTTCGCAAAGTTCCTGCCCGTGCAGGAGGAGCTGCACGAGTGGACCCCCTTTGAGACGGTGCTCGACAAGGTCCGGGAGTCCACCGCCGAGCTCGCCGCATGGCAGGAGTACTTCAGTTGGCCGATCGCCGAGGAGCCCGCCGCCGCACCGCGTTTCTTCCCCTACTGCTTCGAGCTCGACGAGCTCGAAGCGGAGAGCCGCTCGGGCGGCGTCTCCTTCGCGCTCGAGCGCTGGCATGCCTGCGTCGACCGCTTTGTCCTCAAGCTGCGCTGCGTGCGCCACCGGGACCGGCTGCTCATCTCGCTCCACTACGACGCGTCGGTCATCCATGGCGAAGACGCGGACCGCGTGCTGGGGTGGCTCGGGGCGATCCTGGAGAGCGCCATGGCGCGTCCGGGGTCTGCCATCGGCGAGCTGGACATGCTGAGCGAAGGCGAGCGGCGGCTGCTGCTGGTGGAATTCAACCGCACCGCGCGCGATCTCGGAACGGCCACCCTCACCGATCTCTTCGAGCGGCAGGCGGCCGAGAGCGGCGGGAGGACGGCGGTCGTGGCGGGCGGCGCGAGCCTCAGCTACGCGGAGCTCGACGCGCGCGCCGGACGGCTGGCCCGCCGGCTGCGCCGGCTGGGAGTCGGCGCCGAGGCGAGGGTCGCGCTCCTGGTCGGCCGCTCGATCGAGATGGTGGTGGGCATCCTGGGCATCCTGAAGGCGGGCGGCGCGTGGGTGCCGCTGGATCCCGACTATCCGGAGGAGCGGCTCACCTTCATGCTGGGCGACGCACGGCCGCGGGTGCTCCTGGCCGAGGAGCGGCTGCTCCGGAAAGTGCATTTCGACGGGCCGGTGATCCATCTGGACGGCGACCAGCCCACCGCGGAAGACGAAGCATTGCCCGAGCCTCCCGCGGCGGCCGCCTCGCCGGAGGACCTGGCGTACGTGATCTATACCTCCGGCTCGACGGGCCGGCCGAAGGGCGTGATGGTCTCCCATGAGGCGATCGTCAACAGGCTACTCTGGATGCAAGCGGCTTTCCCGCTGAGCCCGGACGACCGCGTGCTGCAGAAGACCACCTACAGCTTCGACGCGTCGATCTGGGAGATCTTCTCGCCGCTGCTAGCCGGCGCGGTTGTCGTCCTGGCTGAGCCGGGCGGGCAGCGGGATAATGCCTACCTGCTGGAGGCGGTCGCCGAGCACGCGGTGACCGTCCTGCAACTCGTGCCCTCGCAACTGGCGGTCTTCCTTGAGCAGCAGGACGTCCCGACGAAGGGGCGGAGCCTGCGGCGGGTGTTCGCCGGCGGCGAGGCGTTGCCGGTCGCCGTGGCGCACGCGGTCCATGAGCGGGTGGGCTGCGAGCTGTGCAACCTCTACGGCCCCACGGAGGCGGCGATCGACGCCACCTTCCAGCCCTGCGATCTTTCGTGGCTGTCGGGGCTCGGGCCGGACAAGCCGGTGGTGCCGATCGGCCGTCCACTGGCCAACGTCGAGATCCACCTGCTCGATCCTGCCGGCCGGCTGGTGCCGCCCGGCATGCCGGGCGAGATCGCGATCGGGGGGCGCGGCCTGGCCCGCGGCTATCTGTCGCGGCCCGAGCTGACGGCCGATCGTTTCCGGCCCGATCCCTGGAGCGGCCGGCCGGGTGCCCGCGTCTACCGCACCGGCGATCTGGCGCGCCACGCGGCGGACGGCACGCTCGAGTTCCTGGGCAGGGTCGACACCCAGGTGAAGGTGCGCGGCTTCCGCATTGAGCTGGCGGAGATCGAAGCGGTGCTGCTGCGCCATCCCGAGGTGCTCGAGGCGGTGGTGGTGGCGAGGGAGGACACGCCCGGCGAGAAACGCCTCGTCGGCTACGTGGTGCAAGCATCCGAGACCTCGGCGCCAGGAGGCGAGGAGAGGCGCTCGGACGACGACTCTCAGCAGGTGGCGCAGTGGCGCAACGTGTACGACGACCTGATCTACGGCAAGGCCGCGGCGGCGAGCGATCCGACGTTCAACACCACCGGCTGGATGAGCAGTTACACGGGCGAGCCGATCCCGCCGGCCGAGATGGTCGAGCAGGTGGATCAAACGGTCGACCGGATCCTGGCGCAGGCGCCGCGGCGCGTGCTGGAGATCGGCTGCGGGACGGGGTTGCTGCTGTTCCGCATCGTGCCGCACTGCGCGGCCTACCACGGCAGCGACTTCTCGCGCCCGGTGCTGGCGGGGCTGGAGCGCGCGGTGGCGGAGCGGGCGCTCGCGGGGGTCACCCTGTCGCTGCGTGAGGCCGACGACTTCGACGGGCTGGAAGAGGGCAGCTTCGACGCGGTGATCCTGAACTCGGTGGCGCAGCACTTCCCGAGCGTCGAGTACCTCGTCCGGGTGCTCGAGGGGGCGGTGAGAAGGGTCTCCCCGGGAGGGTTCATCTTCCTCGGCAATCTTCGGAGCCTGCCGCTGCTCGAAGCCCTCCACTTCTCGGTGGAGCTGCATCAGGCGCCGTCCTCGCTGCCGGTCGAGGAGCTCCAGGAGCGGGTGCGCCAGCGCCTGATCATCGATGAGGAGCTGGCGGTCGCTCCGGCGCTGTTCAGAGCGCTGCGCCACCACCTGCCGCAGATCGGCCGGATGTCTGTGCGCCCCAAGCGGGGCCGTTTCCACAACGAGATGACCCGCTTCTGCTATGACGTGGTGCTGCACGTGGCGGAGGCGGTGCCGTCGCCGGCTGAGCCGCGCCGGATGAGTTGGGAGGCGGACCGACTGTCCCTGGCAGCGCTGCGCGGGTTGCTCGCGGCCGAGTCCCCGGAGGCGCTCCTGATCGAAGGGATACCGAACGCGCGGCTCGCCGCCGAGAGGCGGGCGCGCGAGCTCCTCACCCAGGCCGGGGCCGGAGCCACGGCGGGCGAGATCCGCGAGCGCCTCCAGGCAGCGGCCGCCGATGGGATCGATCCGGAGGATCTCTGGGCGCTCGCCGGGGATCTGCCCTATCAGGTCGACCTGCGGTGGGGCGGGCACGGCGCCGAGGGCTCGTTCGACCTGGTGCTGTGCCGGCGCGACAGCCCCTGGGCGGAGCTGCCGGAGGCCATCGTGCCCGAGCTGGTAGAGACGGCGGCGAAGCCATGGAGCTCCTACACCAACGTGCCTCTGCGCGGCAAGCGGGCGCGCACCCTGGTGCCGCAGCTCCGCGGCCAGCTCCTCGACCACTTGCCCGAGTACATGGTGCCCTCTGCGTTGGTGGTGCTGGAGCGGTTGCCGCGGCTGCCGAACGGCAAGCTGGACCGGCGAGCGCTCCCCCCGCCGGGCCATGAGCCGGCCGAGCCCGAGAGCGGTCTCGTCGAGCCGCGCACCGCGACCGAGGAAGTCCTGGCGGGGATCTGGTCCCAGATCCTGGGCCTGGAACGGGTCGGGGTCGACGACAACTTCTTCGAGCTCGGAGGTCATTCCCTGATCGCCACGCGGGTGACCTCCAGGATGCGCGAGACCTTCAATGTCGACATCCAGGTGCGCAAGGTGTTCGAAGCGCCGACCGTGGGCGAGTTGGCGGCGGAGGTGGACGCCGCGCTGCGCTCGACGGCCGGCCTGGAGGTGCCGCCGATCGTGCCGGTGCCGCGCGACCAGCCGATCCCCATGTCGTTCTCGCAGCAGCGGCTCTGGTTCCTGCAGCAGCTCGAGCCGGAGAGCCCGGCGTACAACATCTTCGGCGCCATGCGCATGATCGGGGCACTGGACCTGGCGGCGCTCGCGGGAGCGATCGGCGGCGTCATCGCGCGTCACGAGACGCTGCGCACGACGTTCGAGACCGTGGGCGGTGAGACGGTCCAGGTGATCGCGCCGGCGCTCCCGGCGCACCTTCCGGTCATCGACCTGAGCGCGCTCTCCGCGGCGGCGCGGTCGCCGCTCATGGTCCGCATCGCCCTCCGCGAGGCGCTCCGGCCTTTCGACCTGGGCCGCGCTCCGCTGTTGCGGGCGCGCCTCCTGCGGCTGGAGCGCGACGAGCACGTGCTGTGCTTCGCGATGCACCACATCGTCTCGGACGGCTGGTCGGTCGGCGTGCTGGTCCGCGAGCTGGGGGAGATCTACGGCGCGCTGCGCCAAGGCCGGCTCCCGCGCCTGCCGTCTCTCCCGGTCCAGTACGCCGACTTCTCGCACTGGCAGCGGCAGTGGCTCCAGGGCGAGGTTCTGGAGGTCCAGCTCTCCTACTGGCGGCGGCGCCTGGCGGGCGCCCCGGAGGTGCTGCCGCTGACCACCGACCGGCCGCGCCCGGCGATGCAGAGCTACCGCGGCGACACGCGCCGGACGATGCTCCCGCGGCCATTGGCGGACGCGGTCCGGCGGCTGAGCCGGGACAGCCTGGTAACGCTGTACATGGCTCTGCTGGCCTCCTTCAAGGTCCTCCTTCAGCGCTACGGCGCCGGCGACGACATCGTCGTCGGCACCAACGTCGCCAACCGCAACCGGACGGAGATCGAAGGGCTGATCGGCTTCTTTGTCAACGCGCTGGTGTTGCGCACCGATCTCGCCGGCGACCCCACCTTCACCACGCTCCTCGAACGGGTGCGCGATACCGTGCTGGGCGCCTTCGTCCACGACGACCTGCCGTTCGACCGGCTGATCCAAGAGCTCCAGCCGCGCCGCGACCTGAGCGCGACGCCGCTGTTCCAGGTGGCGTTCGACATGAGCTACGCCGAGCAGATGCCGGGCCTCGAGCTGCCGGGGCTGGCGCTGGAGCCGGTGGGGATCGCGAACCCGACGTCGAAGCTCGACCTCAACCTGACGGTCGAGGAACGGGGTGAGCGGCTGATGCTTGCCGTGGAGTACAGCACCGACCTCCTGGACGCGGCCACGGCCGAGCGGCTGTTGGGGCACGCCAGGAGGCTCCTGGAGAGCGCGGTCGAGGCCCCGGGCCGCCGGATCTCGGCCCTCGAGCTTCTTGAGGAGCACGAGGCCTTCCAGATCCTCTATGAGCTCAACGGTCCCGAGAGGGACTATCCGATCGACACGATGCAGAGGCTCTTCGCGCGCCAGGCCGGGAGTGCTCCGGACCGCATCGCCGCCGTCTGGCAAGGCCAGCGGCTCTCCTACGCGGAGCTCGACCGGAGGTCGAGCCGCATTGCGGCGCTGCTGCGCCGGATCGGCATCGGGCCGGGCCGGTTCGTCGGAATCCTGGAGGAACGCAATCTGGACTTCCTCGTCGCCATCCTGGCAATCCTCAAGGCCGGTGGCGCCTACGTCCCGTTCGACCCCGACTATCCCGAGAGCCGGCTGCGCCACATGCTGGCCGAGAGCGGTGTCTCGACCCTGTTCAGCCGGGCCGAGCTCGTCGAGCGGCGGCGGCAGGCCCTGACCTCGCCCCCGTTGAAGAACCTGATCTGCTTCGATCGGCCGGAGCCGGGCGCCTTCGGGCCGGATCTCGCGGTGCTCGACGCCATCGGCGCTGCGCCGCCCCTGTCCGGCGGCGAAGGAGGCCCGCGTTTCGACGGGCCTGCCGATCCGGCCTACATGCTCTTCACCTCGGGCTCCACCGGGCTGCCCAAGGGCGCGATCGTGCGGCACGACGGCGCGGTCAACCACATCTACGCGCAGATCGAGGCTTTGGCGCTGGGCTCCGACCTCTGCTTCCTGCAGAGCGCGCCCGCCTCCTCCGACATCTCGGTCTGGCAGTTCCTGGCGCCTCTGCTGATCGGCGGGCGCACCGTCATCGTGGATCTCGAGACGGTCAGCGACGCCGCGCGGCTCCTCGCGGTGATCCGGGAGGAGCGGGTGTCGATCGCCGAGCTCGTCCCGGCGGTGCTGCGCAACCTGCTCGAAGAGCTCGCGCGCCGGCCGGCGGAGGAGAGATCCCTGCCGCACCTGCGCTGGATGATGGCCACCGGCGAGGCGGTGCCGCCCAACCTGGTCGACGCCTGGCTGGCGATGTTCCCCGACATCCCGGTCGTCAACGCCTACGGTCCGACCGAGGCTTCGGACGATGTCACGCAGATGGTCATCGACCGGCCTCTGCCCGCCGGAACCGCCTCCCTGTCGATCGGCAGGCCGCTGGCCAACTTCCGCTGCCACGTCGTCGACCGCGCCCTTTACCCAGTGCCCATCGGCGTGCCCGGCGAGCTGACGATTGCCGGCATCGGAGTCGGCAACGGCTACTGGAACAGGCCGGTCCAGACGAGCGAGAGCTTCGTGCCCAATCCGTTCGCGCGCCGGCCGGGCGAGGTGCTCTACAGAACGGGGGACGTGGCCCGCTGGCTGCCGGACGGCACGCTTCAGTTCCTGGGCCGGATCGACCACCAGGTGAAGGTGCGGGGCTTCCGCATCGAGCTGGGGGAGATCGAGGCGGCGCTCGCTGCGCATCCCGCCGTGCGGGAGAGCGCCGTGACCGTGCGGAGCGAGGACGCGGATCCCTATCTGGCGGCGTATGTTGTCGCCGCAGAGGGCCAGGCTTTCGACGCCGGTGAGCTGCGCGACTTCCTCAAGGGGCGCCTGCCCGGACACATGATCCCGTCGACTTTCGTGGTTCTCGCGGTGATGCCCCTCAACCCGGCGGGAAAGGTCGACCGCCGCGCCCTGCCCGCCGCCGAGCGCGGCAGCGCCGGCCGGCGCGAGGTGGTGCCGCCCCGCACCCGCACGGAGAGCGCGCTGGCCGGCATCTGGGCCGAGGTGCTGCGCCTGGAGCGGGTAGGCGTCGAGGACGACTTCTTCCAACTCGGAGGGCATTCGCTACTGGCCACGCAGGTGCTGTCGCGGGTACGGTCCGAGCTCGGAGTCGACGTACCGCTCCGCAAGGTGTTCGAGAGCTCGACCATCGCCGAATTCGCGGGGGTCATCGAGCGCGAGCTCCAGCGCGGCTCCGACGTCAAGGTGCCGGCGATCGGCAGGATGGCGCGCCAGGTCCGCCGGGTTACCCAGACTGCGGAAGGGACTCTGAGAGCTGCCGAAAAGGATTGAGGAGAGCCGGAGGATGGAAGTATCCGCGGCAGCGTAAGCCGCCGCTCAACGAGCCCCCGCCGCCACGGCCGCCCGCAGTGGGCCGCGGTCGGCTCAGGAGCCAGGAGAACACTATGGAAGCTGTGAGACCGCCGATCAAGAAAATCAATCCCACGGCGCGTACGAGCGTCCGGTTGGAGAAGCCCCAGCAGGTCCGCATGGGCCCGCTGCTGTCGGAGACGACCCTGCCGCTGCTGATCCAGGCGACCGCGGGCACCGACGCCGTCCTCTGGGCGACGGAGGAGCGCTCCACGATCGAGCAGAGCCTGCTCCAGCATGGCGGGATCCTGCTCCGCGGCTTCAAGGTAGAAAGCCTGGCCGACTTCCAGCGCTTCATCGAGGCGGCCAGCGGCGACCTGCTCAAGTACACCTATCGCTCCACCCCGCGCACCGAGGTGACGCACAACATCTATACCTCCACCGAGTACCCGGCCAATCAGGAGATCCCGCTCCACAACGAGAACTCCTATTCGCGGCACTGGCCGCTCAAGGTTTTCTTCTTCTGCGAGAAGAACGCCGAGGAAGGTGGAAGGACGCCGATCGCCGACAGCTATCAGGTATTCGAGCGCATTCCCGCCGCGGTCCGGGACCGCTTCATCGACAAGAAGGTGATGTACGTGCGCAACTACGGCGGCGGCGCCGATCTGCCGTGGCAGGAAGTGTTCCAGACCCAAGACCAGGGAGAGGTCGAGCGGTTCTGCCGCGGCGCGGGGATCGATTACGAGTGGAGGGACAACGGCCGCCTTCGCACGCGCCAGGTCTGCCAGGCCGTCGCCAGGCATCCGAAGACGGGCCGCATGGTCTGGTTCAACCAGGCGCACCTGTTCCACGTCTCCAGCCTCGAGCCCGAGCTGCGCGATGCGATGCTCGAGGTCTTCGCGGAAGAGGACCTCCCTCGCCACGCCCTCTACGGCGACGGTACGCCCATCGAGACGTCCGCGCTCGACGAAATCCGGCAGGTCTATCGCCAGACGCAGGTGAGCTTCCCCTGGCAGGAGGGGGACATCCTGATGCTCGACAACATGGCCGTCGCCCACGGCCGGACTCCGTACCGCGGGGAGCGCAAGATCCGCGTCGGCATGACCGAGCAGATCGACGGTGACCAGATTGAGGCTTGAGGGAGAAGCCGCCATGGATATTTTCAATACGATCGCGCCGGCGGCCATGGCGGCATCGGCGTGAAGATCGTCGCGTTTCTCCTGCGCTCCTCCAAAGGGATCGTCCTGATCGCGGTCCTGGCCGGCGGCCTGAGCGGGTTGAGCAGCACGGCTCTCTTGGGCGTCATCAACGCGCAGTTGACCGCCAGCGCCCCGTCGCGCCTGCTGCTCTGGGCGTTCATCGGTCTCTGTGTGGTCGTACCCCTGGCCCGCATCACTTCGGAGCTGTTGCTCATCCGGTTGGGGCAGGACACCATCCTCAGGCTGCGCATGGATCTGAGCCGGCGGATCCTCGCCGTGCCTCTGCGCAGGCTGGAGGGGCTGGGGCCTCACCGCCTCCTCTCCACCCTGACCGAGGATGTCGCGACGGTCAGCAACGTGGTGAGCGCGGTGCCCATCATGTGTGTCAACGCGGCGATCGCCGTCGGCGCGCTGGTGTACCTCGCCTGGCTGTCCTGGGAGGTGTTCTCGATCGTGGCGATCCTCGTCGCCATCGCGGTCGTCGGGTATCAGCTCCCCATCGTACGGGCCTTCGGTTTCCTGCAACGGGCGCGCGAGCTCCACGACGGCCTCTACGACGCTCTGAGGGCGCTCATCGGTGGGACCAAGGAGCTGAAGCTTCACAGCGGCCGCCGCGAAGCCTTCCTGACCGGTGAGCTCGAAGCGACGGCCCGGGCCTTCAAGAGCCAGAACGTGTCGGGAATGAAGATCTACACGCTCGCCGCGAGCTGGGGGCAGCTCCTCGTGTTCGTCGTCGTCGGGGTGCTGCTATTCGGTTTCGGAACGCGCATGGGCTTCGATCACGCCACCCTGACGGGATACACGATCACGCTGCTCTACATCATGACCCCGCTCCAGCTCCTTCTGAACTCCGCGCCGACCTTCGCTCGCGCGAACGTCACCCTGGCCCGGATCGAAGAGATGGGACTCGACCTGGCGGCTGACGCGAGCGACACCGGCGGCCAGGTGGCGCCGGGCCAGGGGCTCTCCTGGAAGAGGGTGGAGCTGGTCGGCGTCGCCCACGCCTACCGCCGCGAAGGCGAGGAGAGCGAGTTCTGTCTCGGACCGATCGACCTCGCCCTCACCCCTGGCGAGCTGGTGTTCGTCGCCGGCGGCAACGGGAGCGGCAAGACGACTCTGGCGAAGATCCTGCTGGGCCTCTATGTCCCCGAGCGCGGAGAGATCCGCTGCGACGGCCAGGCGGTGACTGATGAAAACCGCGATGCATACCGGCAGAGCTTCTCCGCCGTCTTCTCCGATTTCTATCTCTTCCGGAACCTGATCGGGCTCGACGGCAGGAGCGGCGACGAGAGCGCCCGGCGCTATCTGCGCGAGCTTCGCCTCGCGGACAAGGTGCGGATCGAGGATGGCAAAGTGTCGAGCACCGAGCTGTCGCAAGGCCAGCGCAAGCGCCTCGCCTTGCTCGCCGCTTATCTCGAGGACCGGCCGATCTACGTCTTCGACGAATGGGCCGCCGACCAGGACCCGGTCTTCAAGGAGGTCTTCTACCGCCAGCTCCTGCCCGCCCTCAAGGGGCGAGGCAAGACCGTCGTGGTGATCAGTCATGACGAAAGCTTCTATGACGTGGCCGATCGCATGATCAAGCTGGAGGACGGACGGATCGTCGCCGACGAGAGGCGGCCGGCGGTGCAATCCGGGCGCTTCGGGGCGGATGCCGGCTCGGCCCTCGCCAGCGGCAGGCCGCCCGTGGTCGAGGAAGTCACGCAGGGAGCCCGATCCTAGGAGATCCAGATGATGTCGAACCTGCTCCTGGAGCTCAGGCAGGCAGCGAGGACGCTCGCCAAGGCCCCCGGCTTCACCCTCATTTCGGCGCTGATCCTCGCTCTGGGCATCGGCGCCAACAGCGCTGTCTTCAGCATCGTCGAGGGGGTCCTCTTGAAGCCGCTGCCTTACCGAGACTCCGGCCGCCTGGTCCAGCTCTGGACCCAGTTCCCCGAAGACGGGCTGCTGCAGAATCCGTTCTCCCCGGCGGAGTTCCTCGACTACCGGAAAGAGTCCAAGCTCTTCGAGAGCATGAGCGCGTACCTGGCCGACGCCGTCGTCGCGACTGGCCCCCAGCCGGAGCGGCTGCAGATGGTGCTCGCCTCCGCGGAGCTGTGGCCGACGCTCGGCGTGAACGCCGCGCTGGGGCGCACCTTCCTGCCCGACGAGGACCGGCCCGGATATCAGGCGGTGGTGGTCCTCAGTCATGGGTTCTGGCAGCGCCGCTTCGGCTCGGATGCAGGCATCGTCGGGCGGAAGATCGTCCTCGACGGCTCGCCGTACACGATCATCGGCGTCATGCCCGCCGGCTTTGGGTTCCCGGAGCCCAAGGTGGAGCTCTGGGCTCCGCTCGCCCTCGATCCCGCGACGGTCGAGGGCCGCACCCGGCATATGCTGAGCGTCGTCGGACGCCTCCGCCCCGGAGCGACCGTCGATCAGGTGCGCGCGGACATGAAAGTGATCGCGGACCGCTGGGCACAGGAGTACGAGCACGCTCATCCGATGACCGCCCTGACCTTGCGTGAGCAGATCCTGGGGGATGTCAGCCGGCCGCTGCTGGTCCTGCTCGGGACCGTCCTTCTCGTCCTGCTCATCGCTTGCGCCAACATCGCCGGCCTGCTGCTCGCGCAGAGCCAGAGGCGCTGGCGGGAGATGGCGCTGCGCAGCGCCCTGGGGGCCAGCCGCGGACGGCTGGTGCGCCAGTTGCTGCTCGAGAATGCGTTGCTGGCTCTGCTCGGCGCCACTCTCGGCCTGCTGCTCTCGTCGTTCGCCCTGAAGCTGCTCGTCGCCCTCGATCCGGGCGATCTCCCGCGGCTGGACCAGGTGTACATCAACCTGCGGGTGCTCGGCTTCACCTTGGGGTTGTCCCTGCTGACCATCCTGGCGTTCGGCCTGATCCCCGCGCTGCGCGCCTCACGGCCCGATCTCAACGCGGCGCTCAAGGAGGGGGCGGGGGGGCCGGCTCCCGGCTCCGTGCGGCACAAGCTCCGCGGTGGGCTGGTGGTGGTGGAGATCGCGGTGGCGACGATGCTGGTCATCGGTGCCTTCCTGCTGCTCAGGAGCTTCTGGAACCTGCAGAGCACCCCGCCGGGGTTCAGGTCCGACCACCTGTTGACGGCGCGGATCTCCTCTCTGCCCTCGGCTCGCTATCCGGAGCCATACCAGTTAGAAAACTTCTTCGCCGAGCTGAACCGGCGCCTGGCCGCCCTGCCGGGAGTCCGCTCGGCGAGCCAGGTGGACCGGCTACCTCTCTGGCAGGATCTCGTCGTCGAGCGCTTCGAGATCGTTGGGCAGAGTTACGCGCCCGGGGAGACGCCGAGCACCAGGATCCAGGTCATCGACCCCCACTTCTTTTCCACCATGGGGGTCCCGTTGCTGGAGGGACGAGGGTTCAGCGACACCGACGGGCAGACCTCGCCGCGGGTGGTGATCGTCAACCAGACGCTGGCCCGCACCTTCTTCCCCGACGGGAGCCCGCTCGACAAGGAGGTCAGGATCCTCGCCAGCCGGCCGCGTGAGGTGCCGTTCAGGATCGTCGGCGTGGTCGGCGACATCCGGGACGAGAGCCTGAGCGCGCCGGCCCAGCCGACGATGTACATACCTCATCGGCAGGCCGTGTCCTACCTCCAGGGGATCGCCAGCGCGGCCACGTTGCTCGTGCGCTCCTCGGTGTCTCCGGAATCGCTCGCCGGCTCGCTGCGGGAGACGGTGTGGTCCATGGACAGGGAGCTCCCGGTCTACGACGTGCAGACCCTGGACTCCGTGCTCGCCCGCTCGGTGGCCCGGCCGCGGTTCACGGCCGTGATGCTGGGCCTCTTCTCTTCGATCGCGCTCATCCTGGCGATCGTCGGGGTGTACGGTCTGATCGCGCAGCTCGTCAGCCAGCGCGTCCGCGAGTTCGGCATCCGCTTCGCGCTCGGCGCGACCGAGCGCGGCATCGTCCGCCTGGTCGTATCACGGGCCCTGCTGCTGATCATGGCCGGGCTCGCAGCCGGGCTGGTGCTGGCCCTCTGGAGCAGCCGCGTGCTGGCGAATCTGCTGTTCGGCATAGGCCCCATCGATCCGATGAGCTTTTTCGGCACCGCCCTGCTGCTGACCGCGGCGGCTCTGCTGGCGAGCTATCTGCCGGCGCGCCGCGCCGCCAAGACCAATCCCACTGTGGCTCTGCGTACCCAATGAGACCGAGGCCTCTATGCGCAAACGACTGATCATCCAAAAATACGGCGGGACCTCCGTAGCGACGGCGGAGAAGATCATGACCGTGGCCCGCAGGATTGTCGAAGCGAAGCGACAGGGCAGTGACGTGGTAGTCGTTGTCTCGGCGATGGGCCGAGCGACGGATCAGCTCCTCGACCTCGCCCGGCAGGTGGCGGAGGATCCTCACCGTCGCGAGCTCGACATCCTCCTGAGCACCGGCGAGCTCACCTCCATGTCGCTCCTCGCCATGGCGATCCGGAGCCTCGGCGAGGAGGCGGTCTCGCTGACCGGCGGCCAGTGCGGCATCATCACCAATGACGTCCACACCAACGCCCGCATCCTGAGAATCCATACGGCCCGGATCCGCGAAGAGATCGCCCGGGGAGCCATCGTCGTGGTCGCCGGGTTTCAGGGCATCAGCCCGGAGGGTGAGGTCACGACTCTGGGCCGGGGTGGCTCGGACACTACGGCCACCGCTCTGGCTGCGGCCCTGGACGCCGAAGCGTGCCAGATCTTCACCGATGTAGCTTGCGTCTACAGCGCCGACCCCCGGCTGGTATCCGCTGCGCAGCCCCTGGCGGAGCTTCACAGCGACGAGATGCAGGAGATGGCATGGCACGGAGCCCAGGTGATCAAGGCCGAGGCGGTGGAGTTTGCGAAGAGCAACGGCATCGCGTTCGAGATCGCCTCCACCTTCAGCGATGCTCCCGGCTCACGGATCCGGGTCGATGCGGAAAGGGATGTTTTCGTGCCGCGCCGGCCGGAGGTGGCGGGTGTTTCCGGCAGAACGGACCTCCTGCGCGTCTCTTTCGCGAGCTCCGCGATGCCGGCGGGCTCCAGGAGAGAATTCTTCCAGCGCATCTCCGGCTACGATCTTGTCTTTGGCCGGCTTGACCATGCCGGCGGCGCTTTCGACATCCTGCTCTCCACGCTGGAGATCCCCAATCCCGATCAGCTCCTCAGAGACCTCGACGAGCGGTTCGCCGGTGCTGTCTCCATGGTGAGCGGTCTGGGGGCGGTCTCGCTCATCGGTTTTGGCCTCGGCTCGCGCCCCGCGGCTTTTTTCGAGGCTCTCGGGGTCCTGGAGAACGCTGGTTTCGAAGTCCTCGACAGCTTCACTGGCCGGGAATCTCTGAGCTTTGTGATCGAAGCCTCCCGGGTGCGGGAAGGAGTCCGGGCGCTGCACAGCTCGTTTGTGGAAGACAAGCTCACCGATCCGGTGCTGGCCGTGTTTGGATAATGGACGACGCAACACGCCTCTGCGACGCGATTTTTTCCTCGATCTCCGCGAAGAGCTCCTGCGGGCTCGTGCTGTCGGTGCTGTAGGTTCCAGAACATTCTATCGATACATGAGGTAATGATGCAAACCCTCTCCCCCCCACACCAACTCGAAACAGCCCAGACCTCTCCCCATCCACCCGAAGAGGGAGAGGTCTACCTGCTCCCGGTCTCTTTCGCCCAGCAGAGGCTGTGGTTCGTTTCCCGTCTTCAACCGCACAGCTCGGCCTACAACCTTTTCGGCGCGTTCTCCTTGCGGGGACAGCTCGATCTGGGGGCTCTGCGGCAAAGCCTCGACGAGATCGTACGCCGTCACGAGCTCCTGCGGACCGCCTTCGCTCTGTTCGATGGGCAACCCGTACAGGTCGTGACTCCGGACCTGCCTGCGCACCTGACCGTCGTCGACTTTCGCGGCCGGGCCGGGGAGCTGTGGGATGCCGAGATCGAGCGGCTTCTGGACTCCGAGGCGAGCCGTCCCTTCGCTCTGGAACGCGGCCCTCTGTTCCGCACGTTCCTCCTGCAGATCGCGGCCGAGGAGCACATTTTTCTTTATGTGATGCACCACATCATTACGGACGGGTGGTCAGAGGCAATCCTGGTGCGCGAGATGGTGGCTCTCTACCAGGCCTATTGTGCCGGCCGGCCCTCCCCGTTGCCCGAGCTGCCGATCCAGTACGGCGACTTTGCGCAGTGGCAGAGAGATTGGCTCCAGGGGCAGGTCCTGGAGGACCTCCTCGCCTACTGGAAGGCACAGCTCGCCGGTGTTCCCGAGGTGCTGGAGCTCCCGGCCGATCGGCCTCGGCCCCCCGTGTTCACGTACAGGGGGGCCACCGTAGGCTTCTCCGTTCCGGTTGAGCTGACAAATGCGCTCCAGGAACTGGGCCAGAGCCAGGGCGCTACCCTGTTCATGATCCTGGTCGCGGCTTTCGGAGTGTTCCTCGCCCGCCATTCGGGACAGGAGGACATCGTCGTAGGCACGCCCATCGCCAACCGCAATCAGGTCGAGCTGGAGGGGTTGATCGGCTTCTTTGTGAATACCCTCGTCCTGCGCATCGACCTCTCGGGCAATCCCACGTTTCCGCATCTCCTCGCCCGTGTGCGGGAGACGGTCTACGCCGCCCAGGAGCACCAGGATCTGCCGTTCGAGCGGCTCGTCACCGAGCTCAAGCTGGAGCGCAATCCGAGCATCAATCCCCTGTTCCAGGCGCTGATGGCCCTCGACAACACGCCGCGGGAACGCCTCGATCTGGGAGGAGAGGTCTCGTTGCAGCCGTTCCGCTTCGGCAAGTCCAGGACTGCGAAGTTCGATCTCATGGTCGGCTTCGTCGAGACCCGGAATGGACTGTCCGGCTCCCTCGAGTACAGTACCGATCTCTTTGACGAGGCGACCGTGCGGCGCATGGTGGCCCGCTTCCAGGTCCTCCTCACGGCCATCGCCGACGATCCCGGCAGGACGATCGCCGACCTGCCGTTGTTGGCAGAAGAAGAGCGGCAGGCGCTGCTCTTCGACTGGGCTCCCCCCACCCTCCCTTCGGGCCGGGCGGCCTGTCTTCACGAGCGGTTCTCGATGCAGGCCCGGAAGACCCCGCGGGCCATTGCCGCCTCCTGCGAGGACGGGAGCCTGACCTACGAGGAGCTCGACCGGCGCTCGGATGCCCTCGCGCGGCTCCTCGGCGCCCGGATCGCCGGACGGCACAAGCGAGTCGGCATCTGCCTCGAGCGTTCGCTCGACATGCTCGTCGCCATCCTCAGCACGCTCAAGGCTGGCGCCGCCTACGTGCCGCTCGATCCCGCCTACCCGCAGGAGCGTCTGGAGTACCTTCTCCGCGACTCCGGCGTGCCGGTGCTGGTTACCGCAAGCCGGCTGCTCGGCGCCCTGCCTTCGCATGACTGCGCGGTGGAATTGATCGACGAGCTCGGGAATGCGGACGGAGGCGAGGCTCTGGACGGCGAGCTCCGAGGCGTCGCTCCCGAAAGTCCGGCCTACGTGATCTACACCTCCGGATCGACCGGCGATCCCAAGGGCGTGGAGGTGAGCCATCGGAATGTGCTCCGGCTGTTCGAGGCGACCCAGGACTGGTTCGGTTTCAGCGGCAGCGACGTCTGGACCCTCTTCCATTCCTACGCCTTCGATTTTTCGGTGTGGGAGATGTGGGGGGCCTGGCTCTACGGCGGGCGGCTCGTGGTGGTCCCCTATTGGATCAGCCGTTCCCCGGAGCAGCTCCATCGCCTGCTTCGCGACGAGCGTGTGACCGTGCTCAGCCAGATCCCTTCGGCCTTCTACCCGCTGATGCGAGAGGTGATGGCCGGCGACCCGACCGAGGACGACTCGCTGGCGCTCCGCTATGTCGTTTTCGGCGGCGAGGCTCTGGAGCCGCGCAAGCTCTCTCCCTGGTTCGACCGCTTCGGAGACGAGCGGCCGCGCCTCGTCAACATGTATGGCATCACCGAGACAACGGTCCACGTCACCTACCGTCCCGTGCTCCGCCATGACCTGGAATCGGCACGGACGAGCCCCATCGGCGTACCGATCCCCGACCTGCGGGTCCACGTCCTCGACCGTTTCGGGCAGTTGGCTCCTCTCGGGGTTCCGGGGGAGATGTGCATCGGAGGCGCCGGCCTGGCCATGGGCTACCTGGGGCGTCCTGCGCTCACCGCCGCACGCTTCGTCCCTGACCCCTTCGCCGGCGAGCCGGGGGCCCGCCTCTACCGGAGCGGCGATCTGGCGCGCTGGTCTCCGGAATTGGAGCTCGATTACCTGGGACGGATCGACCACCAGGTCAAAGTCCGGGGATTCCGCATCGAGCCGGGCGAGATCGAGGCCGTGCTGGCGCGGGCTCCGGAGATCGCCGAGGCGGCGGTCGTCGTGCGCGAGAGAGGGCGAGAGAAGTTCCTCGCCGCATACCTGGTCCCGAAGCCGGGCGCCGAGGTCCGCATCGAAGCGCTCCGCGCTTTCCTCAAGGAGAAGCTGCCCGAGTACATGGTCCCCGCCGCCTTCCTTTCGCTCGACGCGCTCCCTCTGACTCCGAGCGGCAAGCTGGACCGGAAAGCGCTGCCCGACCCGGACAGCGCGCGACCCGACCTGGAGGTGAGCTATGTCGCCCCCCGGGACGAGGTGGAGCAAGTGCTGGCCGACGCCTGGTCGGCCGTGCTCGGAGTCGAGCGGATCGGCGTTCACGACAACTTCTTCAGCCTCGGCGGGGACTCGATCCGCAGCATCGGGGCCTTGGCGCAGATCCGCGAAAAGGGCCTCGATCTCTCGCTCCAGCAGCTCTTCCAGCACCCGACCATCGCCGAGCTGGCCGCGCAGGTTCGGCCCGCTCCCCGGGACGAGGACTCGGCCGCCGGTCCGGCCGCTCCTTTCAGCCTGATCTCGGCCGCGGATCGCGCGCGGTTGCCGGAGGATCTGGAGGACGCCTATCCGCTCACCAGCCTGCAAGCGGGCATGCTCTTCCACCGCGAGCAGACGCTGGACGCTCCGGTATTCCACAACCTCAATAGCTGGCATCTGCGGCTCGAGTTCGACCGGCAGGCGTTCGAGAAGGCGCTCCTCCATCTGGCGGCTCGCCATCCGATCCTCCGTACATCCTTCGACCTGACCTCTTACAGCGAGCCCCTGCAGCTCGTCCACCGGCAAGCGGTGTTCCCCGTCGAGGTCGAGGACCTGCGAGGGCTTTCCGAGGTCGAGCAGGCGAAGGTGATCGCGGCCTTCTGCGACAGGGAGCTCCACCGCCCGTTCGATCTGTCGGCCCATCCCCAGATCCGTTTTCACATCCACCTGCGCGGCGACGGCATCATCCAGTTCACCTTGACTGAGAATCACGCCATCCTCGACGGCTGGAGCCTGCATACCCTCTTCGACGACCTGCTGCGCCTCTACTTCGCCTTCCTGCGCGGCGAATCCCCGGATCTCCCTGCCCTTCAGACCCGGTTCCGAGACTTCGTCGCCCTGGAGCGCCACGCCCTCTCTTCTCCAGAGTTCCGCGAGTTCTGGGACCGGCGGCTGAGCGGCGGCACCGTCCTGAAGCTGCCTCGCTGGCCCGGCTCCTCGCTCCGCCCCGGCGAGCAGCGGCTCCGCAGCGTCCATGCCGACATTCCGATCGACGTGAACGAGGCGCTGAGCCGGCTCGCCCAGGCCGAGTCGGTCCCTCTCAAGAGCGTCTATCTCGCGGCTCATCTCAAGGTCCTGAGCTTCTTCTGCGGCCAGACCGACCTGCTGACCGGCCTCTCCTCCAATGGCCGGATCGAGAGCGTGGACGGACATCGCGTCTGCGGGCTTTTCCTGAACACGCTGCCGCTGCGGCAGCGGCTGCCGGGCGGCTCGTGGCGGGAGCTGGTGCGACAGACGCATGAGAACGAAAAAGAGATGCTGCCCTACCGCCGCTATCCCCTCGGCGCGGTCCAGGAGCGATGGGGACGCGAGGCGCTGCTCGAGACCTCCTTCGTGTATCTGAACTTCCACGTCATGAAGGACGTCCTGCGCTCCGAAGGGCTCCAGCAGGTGGAAGCCCCGGCGATGGTGGAGCAGACCAACTTCGCGGTCATGACCGCCTTCCAGCACTCGCTCGCGGATTCCTCGGCCATCCACCTCAGCATGAACTGCGACCGGGCGGTGCTCGACGACGCGCAAATCGATGCTCTGGCCGGGTACTATCTGGCCACCCTGCGGGCGATGGCCCTGGACCCGTCCTCCCGGTACGACCTCTTCTGCCCCCTGTCGGAGGCAGAGCGCACCATGATCCTCGCGCAGTGGAACGACGCGCCTTCCTCTTCCCCTGTGCAGAGGGGCCTGGCTCACGAACGATTCGAGGAGCAGGCAGAGCGGGCTCCGGACCTCGCCTGCCTCGTCTCCGAAGGAGAGAGCCTCGACTTCTCGGAGGTGAACCGGCGCGCCAATCAACTGGCGAACCGCCTGCGCCGGACGGGAGTCGGGCCGGAGCACCGGGTCGCGATCTGCCTCGAGCGCTCGCCGGAGCTGGTGGTGGCCATCCTGGGCGTGCTCAAGGCGGGCGCAGCCTATGTGCCGCTCGATCCTGCCTCTCCCCCCGAGCGTCTGCGCTCCATCCTGGAGGACGCTCAGGCCGCGGCCGTCCTGACGGCCGAGCGCTGGAGGGAGCCTCTCTCCGGATGCCGTTCCCCGCTGATCTGCCTCGACGTGGAGCGGATCGCGCTCGAAGCGGAGAGGAGCGATAACCCGGCGCATACGGCCACGGCCGCGAACCTGGCTTACGTGATCTACACCTCGGGCTCGACGGGAACGCCGAAAGGGGTGGCTGTGGAGCACCGGCAGCTCGCCGCGTATCTGAATGCCGTGGAGGAGCGGCTCGTGCTGCCCGCCGGAGCCCGCTACGCCTGGCTCTCCACTCCCGCGGCCGATCTCGGGCACACGATGCTCTTCCCTCCCCTCGTCCTCGGCGCCACTCTGCATGTGCTCTCTGAGACGTGCGCCCAGGATCCGCACCTGCTGGCCGCGGCTCTCGACCAGTTCCCCGCCGATTGCCTCAAAATCGTGCCCTCTCAGCTCGGCGCTCTCCTGGAGAGCTCCGAGCCGGAGCGCCTGCTCCCGCGCCAGCGGCTGATCCTCGGTGGCGAGGCCGCCGACTGGCCACTGATCGAACGCCTGCGGGAGCTCACCTCCGAGTGCAGGATCTTCAATCATTACGGACCTACCGAGACCACGGTGGGGGTCCTGGTCCACTCGCTGAATGACGAGTCGCCCGAGAAGTCCTCCGTCCCGCCGCTGGGCCGGCCCCTCGCCGGAAACCGGGCCTACCTGTTGGATTCCTGTTTCCAGCCGGTGCCCGCCGGGACTCCGGCAGAGCTCTTCATCGGCGGGTCTCAGGTCGCCCGCGGCTACATGGGCCGTCCCGACCAGACGGCGGAGCGCTTCGTCCCGGACCCTCTCTCAGCCGAGCCCGGAGCCCGTCTCTATCGCAGCGGGGATCTGGCCCGCCATCTGCCGGACGGCCGGATGGAGTTCCTCGGCCGCATCGACCATCAGGTCAAGATCCGTGGTTTCCGGGTCGAGCTGGGTGAGATCGAGGCGGTCCTGAAGCGCCACCCTCAGGTTCGAGCGGCCGCGGTCCTGGCGAGGAGCGATGCCGGCGAGAAAAGGCTGGTGGCGTATGTGGTGCCGAACCCCGGAGCCGTGCTCGATGTCGAGGAACTCCGGCGTGACGCTGCCGCGACGCTGCCGTCCTACATGCAGCCGGCTGCCTTCGTGCAGCTCGCTGCACTGCCGTTGACGCCGAACGGCAAGCTGGACCGCAAGGCGCTCCCCGACCCTGGTGAGAGTTCCGGAGAGCGGCGGCCGGCGGCTGGTCCTCGCGATCCGCTCGAGCTGCAGCTCGTTCAGCTCTGGGAGGAGATCCTCGGGACCCGGCCGATCGGCATTCGCGACGACTTCTTCGCGAGCGGTGGAAACTCTCTGATGGCCGTGCGGCTCGTCGCTCAGGTCCGCCGGCAACTCGGACATCGTCTGCCGCTCACCACTCTTCTCGAGACCCCGACCATTGAGCGGCTTGCGGCGATCCTGCGGGCGGAGATGCCGCCTCCGGAGCAGAGGCATCTGATCGCGGTTCAGCCTCGCGGCGTCCAGCTCCCTCTGTTCTTCGTACATCCGGGGCATGGCAGCGTCTCGTCGTATCTCGGCCTGGCGCGCCACCTGGGCGTCGATCAACCGCTCTACGGGCTCCAGGCGCGGGACCTCGACCGCGAGGGGGACGCGTACATGAGCGTGGAAGAGCTGGCGAGCCGTTACCTCGCGGAGGTTCGGGAGAAGCAGCCGCAGGGGCCGTACCTGATCGGCGGCTGGTCCTTCGGCGGTCTGGTCGCTTTCGAGATGGCTCAGCAGCTCCGTCAGACCGGAGAGGAGACAGGGGCCCTCCTCCTCCTCGATACCAGGACGCCGGCGGCGAACGCTCCGCTCGCCGCGCTCGAGCCCTCTCTCATGAAAGCGTATCTCCTGATCGAGCACGCGAAACAGGTCGCTCACCTGTCGGTCAAAGACCTGCCCGTGTCTCCTCACGATCTGGTGGGGCTCGAGCTCGAAGAGCAGATCGACCGGCTCATGAACGCGATGAAAGACAGAGACGCTCTGCCCAGGGATATCGAGCCGTCGCTTGTGCGGCGCTACCTCGAGCTCCGCGTGGCTCGTTTCCTGGCGATCAAGAATTACAGGCCCGACGTCTACCCAGGCCCGATCACTCTCTTCCGGGCTGCCGAGGTCTACACCGACACATCGCTCGAGGAAGCCGCGCGGATCTTCGAGGAGATCTCGCGCAAGCCCACGTACGGCTGGGACGAGCTCACCATCGAGCCTGTCATCATTCACCACGTGCCGGGAAATCACGAGTCTATGATCTACGAGCCTCACGTCCAAGCGCTGGCCCGGGCCATCGCCGAGCACCTGGATGATTGGCGTCGATCCAGGTGACCTTCGAGCCAGCCATGTTCGGAGCGAGGCGGCTTAGGGGGGCCGCCCGTTGGGGCGCGAGACCCGCCCCCGCGTCCCCGATTCCCGCCCTTCCGCCACTTTTTTCTATAGAGACTCTTCAAGGGATGTTAGAGGGTGTCTCGGAAGCCGGCGAGTTCCGCCCGGTCCTCTCGTACTAGGGACAAATCCCCTCAAGTCTCCTGCGCCCACACGAGATAGGGACCGAACTGTCTCGCGACGTTCTAAACCCAGCTCACGTACCACTTTAGTTCGAGATCGCCTCCGCCTTCAGCGGCGCTCCCGGCTCGCGGATCCGCGTCGATACGGACACGGACGTCTTCGTGCCACGCCGGCCGGAGGTGGCAGGTGTGGCTGGCAGGACGGACCTCCTCCGCCTCTCTTTCGCAACCTCCACGGTATCGGCGGGCGCCAG
>DASVEF010000182.1:0-35449 GCA_036380715.1 Thermoanaerobaculia bacterium
CTGCTGGACGAAGCCGCCGCCAAGCTGCGCGTCGCGCTGCACGCCATGCCGCCGCGCCTGAAGGAAATGAAGCAGCAGATCGACCGGCTGTCCGGCGAAGAGGAAGCCGCTGGCCTCGCCCGCGACTACGAGCGCGCCGCCGAATTTAAGATGCACCGCATCCAGCTTGAGCAGGATTATCACCGCGAACTGACGACGTGGCAGCAGCAGAACCGCATCGACGAAGTGGTCGAGGCGGAGGATATCGCTGGCGTCGTGGCGCAGTGGACCGGCATCCCCGTTCAGCAGATGCTGGAGACCGAAAGCGAAAAGCTGCTGCGCATGGAAGAAGTGCTGCACGAGCGCGTGATCGGTCAGGAGAAGGCCGTGCAGGCGCTGGCTGACGCCATCCGCCGCGCACGCTCCGGCCTGAAGGACCCGCGCCGTCCGATCGGCTCGTTCATCTTCCTGGGCCCGACCGGCGTGGGCAAGACCGAGCTGGCGAAGACGCTCGCGCACACGCTCTTCGACAGCGAGGAGAACATCGTCCGCATCGACATGAGCGAGTACATGGAGCGGCACACCGTCTCCCGGCTGATCGGCGCTCCTCCGGGCTACATCGGCTACGACGAGGGGGGCCAGCTCACCGAGGCCGTTCGGCGCAAGCCCTACTCCGTGATTCTCTTCGACGAGATCGAAAAGGCGCACCACGACGTGTTCAACGTGCTCCTGCAAATCCTCGACGACGGGCGGGTGACCGACGCCCAGGGCCGCACGGTGGACTTCAAGAACACCGTGATCATCATGACCTCGAACATCGGCTCCCCCCACCTTCTGGAAGGGGTGACCCCGGCGGGAGAGCTCACCGAGTCGGCGCGGCAGGCGGTCATGCGGGAGCTGCGGTCGCACTTCCGGCCGGAGTTCCTCAACCGGGTGGACGACATCGTGCTCTTCAAGCCGCTGACGCTGCCCGAGATCGAGCGCATCGTCGACCTCCAGACCGAGGACCTGCGCCGCCGTCTCGTCGACCGCGGCATCCGTCTGGAGCTGACCGAGCCCGCCCGCGAGCACGTCGCCCGCCAGGGCTACGACCCGGTCTACGGCGCCCGTCCGCTCAAGAGGTACCTCCAGCACGAGCTGGAGTCCAGGATCGCCCGCTCCCTTATCGCCGGCCAGGTCACCGACGGCTCCGTCGTGCGAGTGGATGTGAAGGGCGGCGCGCTGGCGGTGGAGATCGAGAACCCGAAAGAGGCGGAGGTGGCGGTGGGGGTGTAACGCCCGGCCGTCATCTCCTCTTCCCTACACACCCCAGCCCGGCCGAGAGGCCGGGCTGTTTTTCTTTCTCCTGAGCCCGCGGAGCGGGCTCAATTCAGGGCTCGTCGCCACTACTACCGGGGCAGCTTGGCGACGGTCTCTGCCGCAGCGACCTCGCGTTCCAGCTCTTCGGGAACCGCATCGAGGTAAGGAAGATCTCTCTGGCTCAACAGCTCCATGAAGCCAGCCTTCGACAAACCAAGGATTCCGGCCGCCTTGCCAGCCGAAATCTCGCCTTCCTGGAAAAGCTCCAGGACCACCCACTCCTTCGCCCGCCGCCCAAGCTCGGGCTCCGGGATGTTGAGAGCCGCCAGCAGGTCTCTCGGAAGCTCGATTTCGACTTTCAACTCAGCCATGTACATAGGTCCGTCAGCCTTCAACATGTGGGCTCCTCTTGAGCCCGCCTCCTCGCAGCTCAATATACCTTGTCGCGAGGGAGAACCCTCAGGATGACTAGCGTCGGTCCGCTCAGGTCCTTCTGAAAGCGGACTCGCCAATCTCCTACGCGAAGCCGGAGCTCGGGAGGGTGGACATCCTCCAACCGGAGCACATCTCCAACTCCGGTCGAGGCGAAGCGCTCGATCGCGGAGACAACGCGCGCTCGGACCTGTGGATCAAGCCTCCGCGCATCCTTGAGCGCGCGAGGCATCCAGCGGATGTCCCACTTCATGCAAGGCCCAGCTCGCGCTTGGCCTCTTCATGGGAAATCCCCTGCCCTTCCCGAGCCTCGCGGCGTGCTTCGGTCAGACCGCCATCGAAGTCGTCATCGTCCGGTTCGTCGTCCATGGGAGCCGACATCAGGGCTCGGAGCACCGGGTCTCCCGTAGCGCGCAACCCTTCGAGAATACGACTTGCGACGGGAAGATCCTGCTCGGGCAAGTCGTCGATCAGTCGGTGCAAAGCTTCTCTTCTGCCCATTCGTCTCTGCCTCTTCTAGAACCGCGAGTGTACCATCGCCCTTCCACAGGCAGGCGTCACTCAATTTTTGCCGCTGTCCGCTTTTCGAGCCCGCTTCCAGCCAGACCGCTTTTTCCCGGGCGGCTCCTCTTCGCGAGATGAGAGATCCTCTGAGGTCAACTTCGCAAGATTCTCGCGAATCTTCTTCGCATTCGGGTGATCCGGGCCGAGCCGCGCCTCCAAGATCCTCACCGCCCGCTCCAAGTGCTGCCGCGCACCCGCGATGTCTCTTTGGTCTTGGAGAAGGCGACCCAGGTTGTTCAAGCTAATGGCAGTGTCCGGGTGCTCCGGGCCGAGCACCTTCTCCAAAATCGCCAGCGCCCGCTCCATGTACGGCCGTGCCCCCGTCAAGTCTCCTTGGCTCCAGAGAAGGCCAGCCAGGTTGTTCAAACCGGTGGCCGTGTCCGGGTGCTCCGGGCCGAGAAATTTCTCCCAGATCGCCAGAGCCCACTCGAAGTACGGCTTCGCACCTGCAAAGTCCCCTTGGCTGTGGAGAAGGTATCCCAGGTTGTTCAGGCTGAGGGCTGTGTCCGGGTGCTTCGGGCCGAGAACTTTCTCCCGAATCGCCAGCGCCCGCTCGAAGTACGACCGCGCACCCGCCACATCTCCTTGGTTCTTGAGAAGGAAACCCAGGTTGTTTAGGCTGGAGGCCGTGTCCGGGTGCTCCGGGCCGAGAACCTTCTCCAAAATCGTCAGTGCCCGCTCGTAGTACGGCCGCGCCAAGTCGCCTTGGTTTTGGAAAAGGCCACCCAGGTTGTTCAGACTGACGGCTGTGCCCGGATGCTCCGTGCCCAGAACCCTCTCCCGAATCGCCAACGCCCGCTCCCAGTACGGCCGCGCTCCCGTGAGGTCGCCGATCATCTGGAGGTGGTATCCCAACTCATTGCAGAGATTCGCGGCCGACCGATCTTCTCTCGACGAGGCAGCATCCGTAACAGCTCGGAGATGGGGCTGCCAAACGAGGAGCGGAGCGAGATAGCCCGCCTTGTTCAAACGGGCGGCCTCCTCGAACAGCGTCTGCTCGACGGCTTCTCGCGCCTCGTCTTCTCCTTCCCCTCCCAAGGCGAAGGCCGCGACAAGCCGATGGAGGACCAACCGTCCGTCCTCTCCACTCTCCAGAAGACCCAGGTCGAGCAGCCGCTTGAGGGCATCTTCCGCGGCGAGCGCGGCATCCATGTCTTCTTCGTCGATCCGGAGGGTCGCGAGGAGCAGCGCGTGTGGGATGGGTTCCCCCGGCGCAAAATGCGCCGCCCGCGCGAGGAGCTTGCAGGCCAGGGCGTCGGTCGGGTCGGCCGGGTTCAGGCGCTCGAAGCTCAGCGTGAAGGTGCGTGCCACGTGCGCTTCGTGGTCGGTGGGCGAGATCTCGTCGCCCCTACCCTGGAGCGACGGGTGAGCGAGCAGGTCGCCGCGCCCCAACTGCTCCAGGTACGCCGACGGCTGGCCGAACGGCGACTGGGCGTAGCGGGCGAGGAAGCTGCCGGCGAGGTGCAGCGCGAGCGGCAGGTCTCCCAGCTCTTCGGCGATCGCGTGGAGCGCGGGATCATTGGCGGGCAGGTCGGGCCGGAAACCGCGCAGCAACTCGACGCTGGCTTCGCGTTGGAGAATCCCCAGCGACAGGCGTTTCACGCCGAGCACCGGAGACCAGTGAGGTCTCCGGCTCGTCACCAGTACCCGGGAGCCTCCGAAAGGCGGACGCCACTGATCCAGCAGTTCCTCGTCCTCGCAGTTATCGAAGACGAGGAGGCGCGGCAGGGGGCTCTGCCAAGCCTCCTGGACCCGCCGGACCTGCTCCTCCAGAGGGAGCGCATCGTAGCCCGGGTGGAGGTTGAGGCTCCGCCCGCAGGCCGCCACTTCGGCGGGCACGGCGGCCGGGTCCGCGAAGCTCATCCAGAAGACGCCTCCGGCGAAGAACCGGCCGTAGCGGTGGACAAACTCGCTCGCGAGCTGGGTCTTGCCGATGCCCCCCAATCCTGTGGCGGCGGCGATATTGGCCTGACCGATCGCGGCAGTCCTCTTCGATCGCAGAAACCGGGCCAGCTTGCGGAGATCCTCGTCCCGTCCCACGAACAGCGGGTTGACCGAGTGAGGCATCCGCGACCCGGGCGGAAGGGGGCTTGGCTCGGGGATCTCGTCGAGAGGCAGCTCCTTCAGCCGCGCCCAAGCCTCATCAGGATCGGGAGGCGCGGTCGGCTCGCCCGGGAAGCCAGGGCGTGGACCTCCCGGGTACCTCGGCTGTACGACTGGCTTGGCCCTTCCCCGGCCCAGACTCCCGAGCAGACGCTCCCGCGCCGCCGCTTCGGACAGGCCGACGAGGTCGATGTGGACGATGGGGGCGAGGAGGCCGTCCAGGGATACCTCGCGGACCTTCACCGGCAGGAGCTTGCCCTTCTCCCCCGCCGGGTCCTGCGCGAAAGCGGCGGTCCACTCGGCCATTCCGTACAATGAGTTGAGGTAGTCTGGAGAGAGGACGGCCAGGGTCCGCTCCGCCTCGGCCGAGGCGCGGTGCATCTCGACGACGAAGTTGCTCCCCGGCTTGAAGTCCCACGCCTGGATCTTCGTCGTGAGCCCCGCTTCCTCCAGAACCCAGGCGATCCACTCCGCCCACGGGCGGTCGGATTGGGTGTAGCTGACAAAGAAGTGGGTCATGGGAGCCGGATCCAGAATACCATCCGGCCATCCCTGCAGTCGCTACGGGCGCTCTATATAGCTGGGCTCTTCGGTTATATTGGGAGACTGCCCGGCAAGGTTCCACCGAGATCATCTATATAGAAATGCCGCCTTCTTATATGGGGAGGCGTCTTGTCCATATACTTCTCCGGCAAGATTATATAGAGCGGCCTCTGGAACAGCCTCCCCGAACCGCTGTCCCAGGAGGGATGAGCTCCGGAAAGGCCTACTCGGGGTCTCTTCCTATATAAGGAAGCGGAGATTCTATATAGACGAGCGGTTCGGGAGCACTTCCCGGACTCCCGGGGCATATAGGGAGAGGCCTCTCCCTATATAAAGCTGCTCTCTCCCCATATAAGAACCCGGCAGGATCATATAGAGCGGCCGTCCGTATGCGTTGCCTCAGTGACCCCCTCGTTGTGGGACTACCGGGAGAGGGGGAAACCAGAGAATTCGGCGGAGGAGCTCTTCTCCAGAAACTCCAGCCAGCCCTTCACCCCCTCGCGCATCTGTTCGAGGCTGTAGGTCTGCGGAGGCTCGTCATCCTCCTCTTCGGTCTCGAAGACGAGCGTCGCCCTTTCGGGGGAGAGCGAGAGGGTGTAGGCGTTGCCGGTCAGCTCCCAGCTCTTCTCCTGGCCTGACGACACCTGGTCGATCGCCTCCAGGATCTCGCGCGCCGTGGCGGCGCTCCCCTGGACGTCGCTCTCCAGGTAGTCGATCAGGATGCCGTAGTCCGCCAGCCCCCGAGCCCGCGCATTCCCTGCTTCGTCCCGGTAGTATTCAATGCCCACCATTTCGCTCCCTCCCCTACTGATAGATCGGATAGGCCGTGTTGATCCGGCCGTTCTGGAAGTAGCCTTCGATCGTGAAGCCTTGACCCGACGGGCCGCGGAACTTCTCTCCCGAATTCGTGCGCTCGCGAAAGGCGTGGAGGATCGCCGCGGTTACCTGCTGCCGGCTCATGCGGTCCGGATAGAAGGTCGAACGCTTCTTCAGCCAGTTCCCCGCGCCGTTCCGGATCTCCACGTCGGCCACGTAAACCCCCTGCCGGTTGGGCGGGTCCACGATCCGCGCGACCCGCGCGTCCGGCGGATTCTGTCCCCCCGGCCGGGAGTGGAAGCCTACCGGCTTTCCCCGCTTGTTGATCTCGCCCTCGAAGACGTGGGTCAGGTTGATCGGCGGGTCGGTCCGGCTCAGCTCGCGGGCGAAGGCGAGCGGGGCCAGGACCGCGAGGGCCAGGACGGCCAAGACAAAAGTGGCGAGAGCAAGCGTAGTGCGTTTCACGAATCGGACCCTCACCCCCTGGCCCCCTCTCCCACCCGCACTCACGCCCACCCGGGAGAGGGGGAACAAGGCAGCGTAACACCTTGAGATGAATATCAGGGAACTCGGGCCGGGACAACCCCGGTATTTCCCTCACTCCCGGCGGCGGTTGGCGACCCTTTTCTTCCCCCTCTCCCGGGCGGGCGTGAGTGCGGGTGGGAGAGGGGGCCAGGGGGTGAGGGTCAGGACAGGTGCGAGAGGGGGGTCAGGGGGGTGAGGTCCGCAGCAGCGCGTTCAGCTCGTCCGGGTGGCTGGCCCGGACCTTGCCCTCTTCCAGGTCGATGATCCCCTCGCGGACGAGCTGCGCCAGCGAATCCTCCATGGAGATCATGCCGTGGCGCTTGCCCAAGGTGATCTCGTTGTAGAGCTTCTGGAGGTGGTCGCTGCGGATGTGGTGGCGCACCGGGTAGGTGGCGTGGAGGAGCTCCACGGCGGGGACCCGGCCGCGGCCGTCCGCGCGGGGGACGAGTTGCTGCACCACGATGGCGTGGAGCGCCAGGGCGAGCTGGTGCCGGATCTGCGCCTGCTGGGCCGGCGGGAAGACGTCCACGATGCGGTGGACCGCCTGCGCGGCGTCGTTGGTGTGCAGGGTCGAGAGGACCAGGTGGCCGGTCTCGGCCGCGGTCAGGGCGGTCGCGACGGTCTCCAGGTCGCGCATCTCGCCGACGAGGATGACGTCCGGGTCCTGGCGCAGGGCCGCCCGCAGGGCTTCCGGGAAGGACCGCGCGTCGCGGCCGATCTCGATGTGCTCCACGACCGACTTGTGCGACCGGTGCTCGTACTCGACCGGGTCTTCGATGGTGATGACGTGGCTCGTGCGGGTGCGGTTGATCTCTCCCACCAGGGCGGCCAGCGTGGTCGACTTGCCCGCGCCCGTGGGGCCGCAGACCAGGACGAGGCCGCGCGCGGGCTTCACCAGCTCGGCGAAGGCCGGCGGCAGGTTCAGGCCCGCCAGCGAGGGGACGTCCAGCGGCAGGGCGCGGATCGCCGCCGCGAGCTGTCCCCCCTGGCGGTGAAGGTTCACCCGGAAGCGCCACGCGGGGCCGCCGCTCCCCTCGTCCAGCTCGCGGCCGGGCGACAGGCGCAGCGGCAGGTCGGCGGACCCGCGCTCGTCGAGGTCGCGCCGCGCCCGCCCTCCGAGATGCGGCCGGAGCATGCGCCCGATCTCCTCTCCTTCGAGGGCGGCCGCCTCCGCGCGCACCAGCCGGCCGGCGACGCGGAAGACCGGCGGCAGGCCGGCGATCAACAGCAGGTCGCTCGCTCCCTGATGGATGACTTCGGCCAGCAGGAGATCGAGCGCGCCCCCCTCCTCCACGCGCGCCTGGGACAGGAGGTCGAGCGCCTCGCCGGCCGGCTCAACGGCGCCGGCCCAAGGCCTCGACAGCCCAGGGGCGGTGGCCTCACCCGGTTCCTCGGCAGGGCTCTCCTGGTTCAGCTCGCGGACGAGCTCGTCCATTTCGGGATTGCGGATTCGTTCCTTCATGCGTTCGGTCCCCGCCTTGCATACGGATCAGTGAGACAGCTCGTCACATACCCGCTCCATCCTCTCTGCAAGACCCGTTCTCCGGGCCTTTCCCGTCCTCCCGGACGCACAGAGCCGTCCCTTTTCGTGAACGCTGACTCATGATGAAGGAGGAATCGAAGTGACTCACCGAATCCTTCTGGCCCTCGCCCTGACCGCAGCCAGCCTCGCGCCGGCCGCGGCCCAACCCGTCGATCTCCTCGACCCTCAGAGCGTCGCCGAGCAGGCCAGGCCACCGCGCCCGCGGCCGCCTGTGGGCTTCCCGGTCCTGCCGGGAGTCTACCGGTTGGACGGCTCCGATCCGAGCCTGCCTCAGGCGGACCTCGAGCCGCTGCGCCAGATCATCGGCAACGCGCCGGTGGTCGCCCTCGGGGAATCGATCCACACCTCCGGCGGCTACTACGAGATGAAGCACCGCGTCTTCCGCTTCCTGGTCGAGAAGATGGGCTTCCGCGTCTTCGCGTTCGAGAGCCCCTGGACCGGGGCGGAGCAGGTCTCGCAGTACGTCCAGACCTGCGCGGGCTCACCGGAGGAGGCGTTGCGGGGCCTGTTCGGCGTCTGGGAGAGCGCCGAGACCCGGGAGCTGGTGCGGTGGATGTGCGAGTGGAACCGCGCGCATCCCCGGCCGCGGGACAAGGTCCACTTCTTCGGCTTCGACATGCAGCAGCCCGAAGACGACGGTCCGCGCCTGCTCGCCTTCCTGGAGCGGATCGGTATCGGGCCCGGCGATCCCCGGGCCGTCAACATCCGGCGCTGCGACGGCGTGGATGACCTGCGTTCTGCCGGCCTCGTCTCCGCGGAGCAGCACGAGGCCTGCCACGCGGGGCTCCAGGCGATCGACGAGCTATTCCGGCGGGACGCGCGGACGATCACCCGCCAGACCTCGAAGTGGGACTTCGAATGGGCCAAGATCAACCTGGTGGCCCTGCGAGCCTGGGAGGACGAGGCCTTCTACTTCAACAGCGACCGGCAGCGGGCCACGGAGGCGCGCGACGCGGGCATGGCGTACCTGTTCCGGGCCATCCGCGATCTGCGCTACCGCAACCTGCGGACCGCGGTCTGGGCGCACAACTTCCACATCGCCGAGGACGCGGCCCATTCCTTCTGGTCGAACCGGACCATGGGCACTCCTCTGCGGGAGGCGTTCGGCAACGGCTACGTCACCCTCGCCCTGATCGCCCGGACGGCGGAGATCGACTGGATCGGCGTGGGCTGCGGTCCCACCGCGACCGCCGCCGCAGGCTCGGTCGAGGACCTGCTGCACGGGCTCGGGCACGACTACCTGCTGGTGGACCTCAGCTTCCCCCGCGTCCAGGAGCCCTTCTTCATTCCGGGCCGCACCTACCGGCTCAACGGCACGTTCATGGTGCCCCGGCAGCAGTTCGACGGCGTCATCTATCTGGACCACTCCCGCAAGATGGACCCGCTCACCTGGCCCTCCTGTCGGTGACCGCTTTGAGGGATGCGATCCGAGCCCCGAACGGAAGGGAGAGAGCGAGATGTGAGGCCCTACCCCGGCCCCTCACCCCCTAACCCCCTCTCCCACCCCCTCCCTTCCTACCGGGAGAGGGGGAACACTTTATACTGTCTGTCTTTCTCCCCTCTCCCGGTTGGGTGGGAGGGGGTGGGAGAGGGGGCCGGGGGGTGAGGGGTCAGCGACTCGCCCGCCGCCGGATCGCCCGCAGCCACATCCGCCGCAGGATCGCGCTGCCAGGATGGACGATCGACCAGTAGAGGCCGAAGCGGCGGGCGGCTTCCGGGCCGAGGGGGAGGATGCGGGTCTCGGTGCGCACGCGGATCCGGCCGTCTTCCAGAGGGGTCAGCGTGAAGTCCATGGCCGCCTTGGCATAGCCTTCCTCCTGGAATTCCAGGAACTCCTGAGGACCGGCGAGTCGGACGATGGAGCCCGACAGTTTCCAGAAGCGGCCGACCACGCCGAGGACGACCGCGTCGGGCTCGTTGGCCAGGAGGATGAAACCACCGGCGAGGGCCACGTCGAGGATCGGCCGGTCGTGATCCCGGTCCGGAAAGGGGCGGCCGAGGAGGCGCGCCGGCAGAGCGCGAAGGAAAAAAAGGGGACGCGCGAAAGGGATCTCCCGCCCCCTCACTCCTCGCACCGCCCGCCGCACCTCTTCCAGCGGGGCCGCGATCACCGTCTCGTGGACTTCGTTGTGGCGGTACTCCGGCAGCCAGCGGTCGAGGGTTCCGCCGTCCTTCACCCCTTCTCCCCTTCCATGTCCGGCCGCCAGGGCGCGACTTGCAGGTTCTTGAAGCGTTCGAGAACGACCTTGCCAGGGGGCAGGCCGCGCGGCTTGCGGACGTCGGCGCAGGTGCACATGTGGACCGAGACCCGCCCCCCCTTGCGCGCCTTGGAGTAGCCGGCGGCCAGGGAGGCCGCGAACTGCTCCGTCTCCTTGGGCAGGCGGTCGAGCCCGTCGGGGTTGCGCACCACCACGTGCGACCCCGATTCCCCGGCCGTGTGGAACCAGAAGTCGCGCGGCGCGCCGAGCTTCAGGGAGAGGACGTCGTTGTCCTCGGCGGTCCGTCCCACGAGCACGGTCAGGCCGTCCGGCGAGACGAAGCGCCGGGCCACGGACCTCCCCTGCCACATCCCCATTTCGGGATCGGGCGGCGGCGGGGCCTTGCGTTCGGACCGGCTCATGGATACATTCGTCCTCGAAATCCCGGACATCCTATGGCAAAGGTCTCCAAGAGAGTCCACCAGGTCCTCTCCGAGCTGTCGGAGGCCCGCAAGGCGCTGAGCCGGGCGCGTCTCTCCCTCGCCCAGCTCACACAGATCAACGGTCCGGCCCATCTCGTCGAGAAGGAATGGGAGCAGGCGCACGAGCTGCTGGAGGCCCGGCGCGAAAAGCTGCTCGCCATCCCGGGCGTGGTCGGCTTCGGGCTTGGCGGTCGACACCGCGCCGGCGTCCACACGGGCGAGCCCTGCATCACCGTCTACGTGCGGCAGAAGCTTTCCCCGGACGAGATGAAGGCGCAGGGGATGCCGCGCCTCCCGAAGACGGTGCGCATCGGCAACTACCGGATGCCGATCGACGTCATCGAGCTCGGGGAGCTGAAGCGGCACCTCGACGCCGGGGCCGGCGTGAGCCCGCTCCCGCCGGTCCAGCCGTTCCAGGGGACCCTCGGCGTGTTCGCCAAGGACCTCGACCACAACGACACCGTGGCCCTGACGGCCATGCACGTCACCGGGTTCCAGCAGTTCCCCGATCCGATCTCCGCGGCGCCGTCCTTCTGCTCCCCCTGCCTGCCGGCGGGCGGCCCCACGTTCGGCCGCCTCCGCCAGGGGACCATGACCGGCATCGACGCGGCCAAGCTGGAGCTCAACGCTCCGCAGAACACGGTCTCGACGCTTCCGGTCATCGGCCAGATCCGGGGATGGCGGCCGACCACCTTTCCTGGCGATCAGGGAGTGGAAGTCCGGCTCTTCGGCGCGGTCTCCGGCTTCCAGTCGGGGTTCATCGTCAGCCCCGCGGTGTCCCTTCCCTCGGAGAGCCTGGACTCCGCGATCCTGGTCAACATCAACACCGCGGCGGGCGACTCCGGCTGCGCCCTCGTGGATGCGGACAACCTGCTCCTCGGGTTCCTCGTCGGCCAGGGGACCTCGGAGCTGAGCAACCTGCGGGTCTTCACCCCCGCCAGCCTGGTGCTGTCGCGGCTCCGCTGCGACATCCCGACCTCTTGAGAAAGGATGAGGACATGAAAGCAGGGCGCAAGCTCGCCGTCTGGCTGTTTGGAATGCTCGTCGCGGGAACGGCTACGGCCCAGACGCAGACCTGGTCGATCACCGTCAAGCCCGGCAACGCCGTCGAATCCACCCTCGCGACGGACCGGGTGAACATCATGACCGGGACCACGGCGACGATCAACGTGCAGTGCGACACCGGCGTAGATTGCTCCCAGATCGGTCTGCAACTGGAGAGCGGCGGCGCGGTCCTGACGACCCTCACCCCCTCGGGAAGCGGCTCGTCGCGGACCTTCACCCTCGGGAGCGGCTCCGTGGTCTCGACGGGCACGGACCTCGTCCTCACCTCCGGGGGGACCCAGATCGCCACCTTCCGGATCGGCACCGTCCCCGGCAGCGGAGGGACGACTCTCCAGGGGCAGACGACCCAGGGATCGACCTCGTCCGGAGCCTCGGGAGGGACCACCGTGCTCTCCGACCTCCTCCGCACCTCCTGCCCTGGGACCTTCACGGCCGGCTACGACGCCAAGGCGAACCGGGGAGAGATCGTGGTCACGCCGGTCGGCAACGTGCTCGCGAGGGCCCTCGACACCTTCGACGAGAACGACACCCTGATTGTGAAAGTGGTGGGCGACGTGGAGCTGCTCCCCCTGCTCAAGGTCGAACGGACCTCGGCCTTCCGCGACGTGGGAACGGTGCGGATCGTGGGCGGCGACCAGCAGCTCCCGCAGATCGCGCGCCAGGCCGGCGGCTGCGGAGTCCAGCAGTTCACCCTGAACGACTTCGCGCCGGGCCGGGCCACGGTGCGGATCTCCGCCCTCCAAGGCACGCAGGAGGTCCCGCTCGGCACCTTCGACTTCAACGTGAACCCGCTCTACTCCGGCATGTTCACCCTGGGCGCGGCCTGGACCAACCTCGTGGACCCCGGCTTCAAGCTGGTCTCCGAGGGGGGACAGACCGTGATCGGAGTCAACGAGGAGGGAGACCGGGACCTCCTGTACGTCCTCTCCTACACGCCGTTCGTCTGGGGGAAGAGGGACCTCGAGAAGCGCATCCCCTGGCACCAGCGCCTCAACCCCATGATCGGGATCGCGGTGAACGACGTCCAGGACAACGCCTTCGTGGGGATCAGCGCCGATCTCCCCGCGGGGGTCATCCTCACCTTCGGCCGCCACTTCCGCCGCATCACGGTGCTCCCGGAAGGCACGGGCCTGGCGGTCGGCGATCCTTTCACCGGCACGGCGGACCAGCTTCCCACCGCGAAGGAATGGGAGAACGAAAACTTCTTCGGCCTCACCATCGACCTGCGCGCCATGGTGCAGCTCCTGCGCGTGGCGGCGGGGACGGCGGGAGGGGGGAGTTAGGGTCGAAGCTCAGCAGGCTTGGAGGGGTCCAGAGGACAGACAGCGCCTTCCTGAAGCGTCAAGAACCTCTCCCACTGGACCTCCTCCTGGCTCCAGTCGGGGTGTTCTGCAGCGATGTGACGCATGATCAGACACCGGGCCAACTTGAAAATGTCGTTGGCCATCTTCAGCCGTTCCGCACCCGTTATAGCGCGGAGGATACGGACCATCTCGTCGTCGAGGACTTCAAGCTCAGAGAGATCACGCTCCAAGCGGGACATCTTGGACCTCCTCCAGGCACGTCCTCTTTGAGCCCCCGGAGGGGGCGGCAGCACGTAGCCCGGGGCGTGAGCCCCGGGTAGGCGGGACCCCAAGTTCTTCTGAGCCCCGGTAGGGGCGGCACCTTTCCCCCACCCCGTTCGGAGGTGTCGCCCCTCCGGGGCTTTGAGGAGGGTTGGGGGCCGTGTTCCCGGGGCTTACGCCCCGGGCTACGTGCTGCCGCCCCCTCCGGGGGCTCGGAATGCCGCTCTGGCGGGAGGCAGTGCATTGTGGGTCTCTCCGGTCAGTCCCTCAACTCCCTCACGAATACCCCCGCCCCGCTCCCGTTCCGCATCCCCGCCGCCAGGTCTTTCAGGCGGCCGTGGTGTGTGAAGAGGATAACCTGGGTCCGGGTGGAGAGGTCGGCCAGGACTTTCAGAGTGGCGGCGGTCCTTTCGTCGTCGAAGTTGATGAGGATGTCGTCGACGATGAAGGGGAGGGGCTCGGCGTGGGCTAGATAGCGCTCCAGGGTGGCGAGGCGGAGGGACAGGTAGAGCTGGTCGCGGGTGCCGTCGCTCATGCCCTCGACGCGGACGCGGCGGCCGTCCTGGCGCAGGCCCACGAGGACGGGCTCGTCGCGGTCGTCGTAGTCGGTCTGGAGACCGCGGAAGGAGCCGCAGGTGAGGGTGGCGAAGAGGTCTCCGGCGCGGCGCAGGAGCGGGGCCTGGTTCTCTTCCCGGTAGCGGTCGATCTCCCGCTTCAGGATCGCGGAGGCCAGGCGGACCCGGACGTAGCGCTCGACGCCGTGGCGCAGGGACGCCAGGATCTCCTGTGCCCGCTCGGCCTCGCGGGCGGCGGCGTCCCCTCCGGTCATGTGCTCCAGCTCCTTCTGCTCCTTGCCCAGCTCTTCCCGCAGGTCGCCGGATCGCTTTTCGAGGTCTTCGATGACGTGGCCCAACTGGTCGATGTGACCGGGGAGGGCGTCGGCGTCGACTCCCTCGGCCTCTTTTTCCAGCTCGTCCAGGGTCAGCCCTTCGCCGTCCTGGAGGAGCTGCCGCTCGGTGCGCTCCAGATCGCGGGTCAGCTCCTGGTGGAGCGCGGAGCGCCTTTCGGCCTCTTGCAGGCCGGAGTCGTCGTCGCAGCCGGCTTCGCGACGGAGCTGCGCCAGGCGATCTTCCATGGCGCGGACCGTGGCGTCGGCGTCGCGGATCTCCTTCTCCAGACGTTCCATCCGGCGGTCGAGGTCGGCGCGGCGGTCGGCCTGGCGGCGGGCTTCGGTCAGCAGGGCCTGGAGCTGGACGGTGGCCTGGTCGGCGGGATGGTCCGCCAGCTCGGGGGCGACCTGGAGGGCCAGGGAGCGGACGGAGGCGCGGAAGTCCTCCAGGTCCCTGTCGATGCCGGCGATCCGGCGGTCGAGGCTCGCGGCCTCGTGCAGACCGGAGAAGACTTTCCTCAGGTTGTCCAGGAGCTGCAGGACGTGCGGCGGCAGGGCGTCCCGATCGGTCCCCAGGTCCTGGACGGCCTCGGCCCAGGCCGCGCGCCACTCTTCGAAGGCGGCGACGGCGGCGGACTCGGTTTCCCGCGCCTGGACGAGCTCAGCCTCGGACTCTTTCAGGTCGGAGACGAGCTGCTCCCTCTGCCGCCCCTCCTCGTCCAGCCTGCGAACCACGTCCTCGGCTTGGGCAAGCACGGGCTCCAGGTCATCGCCCGCCGGGACGGTCTCCTTGAGGCTCTTCAGCTCGCGGGCGAGAGCGGCGCGATGGTCGCGGAGGGAGCGTTCCAGGGCTTCGGCCCTCCCGCGCTGCTCCCGCAGGATCTCGGCGCGGTCGCGGAGCTTCTCCTGCCGGGAGGTCCAGCCAGGGTGCATCTCCCGTGGCGGGAGGGGATCGATCCCGCAGGGACGCCAAAGTCTCTTCCAGTCCTCCTGGAGACGGGCGAGCTCCCGGGACGCCTCGTCCTCTTCCTGGTCAGCGAGGCCGGCGGACTCCTGGAGGGCGTCGCGGCGGGCGAGGAGCTGCGCCTGCTGCTGGACGCGGTCGGCTTCACGGCGGAGGCGGTCGGCCAGCTCGTCGGCCTCCCCGACCTTCTCCTCATAGGCCTTGGCTTCCTCCTCGGCCCAGGCCTGCCGCAGCGACCTCCAGGCGCGGTCCCGCCGCTCCCGGGCCTCCAGCAGCTCCTGTTCGGTCGGAACGGCGCCCGCCCGGCGGATCTCCTCCAGCCGGCGCTCGACCTCCGCCAGGTCGGCGCGCAGGGTCCGGCGCTGCTCGTCCAGCCCGCGGCGGCGCTCGGCCAGAGCGTCGAAGGCGTTGCGGAAGCGGTCGAGAGTGTCGGCGCCGGGGACGGGCAGAGCCTCCATCTCTTCCGGGGCGCCGGTCCAGAGCCCGAGGCGGCCGAAATCGACGCGGAGCTGCTCCCCGTCGCGGCGCAGCGCATCCGCGGCCTCAGCCAGGATGCGGTCGAGGTCCCCGGCCCTCCGCGCGGCCTCGGCCCGGCGGCGCAGGGAGGCGGGGTCGCGCCGCCGCGGCAGGCTCTCCAGGACATCGCGGGTGGCGGCGAGCCTCCGCTTGACCTCCTGGACGGACTGCCGCGCCTGGACTTGGCCGTTGAACAGGCTCTGGCGCTGCTGCGCCAGCTCCTGGATGCGGCGCCAGCGGTCCAGGGCGGGACGGAGGGTGTCGGCCTCTTCCAGGGTGAGGCCCGGACGGATCTCGTCGAGCAGGGCCTCGGCGGTGGCCCGCCGCTCGTCCCGCTCCTTGAGCAGGCGCAAACGGTCGGCGACGTCTTTGGCATATCGCCCCACGTCGCGGTGCAGGCGCTCGATCGTCTCGGCCTGATCGAGGAGCGCGCGGGACTCCTTGAGAGTCGCGGCCTCGTCGCGCACCTCCCGCAGCTCGGCCCCGGCGCGCGCCCTCCCCTCCGCCGCCGCACGGATCGCCTCCTGGGCTTCGCGACGGAGATCCGTGAAGCCCGCGGGGAGGACCACGACCGGACCGAGGGATTCCCGGCGGGACAGCAGATCGCGGCGGAGCCCCAGGTTCGGCAGGGCGCGGCGCAGGCGCTGGAGACGGTTGCGCTCGCCTTTCCGGTCCGCCAACTCCCTCTCCAGCGTTCCCCATTCTTCCCGCTTCTTCTCCAGATCCTTGCGCCGCCCCTCCCAGTCGCGGCCGGAGAGGGAGAGGTCGGCCAGCGCCTTCCTCGCCGCTTGGAAATCCGCGATCTGCTGATTGAGAAGCCGCTTGGAGCCACGCGGAACGAACAGCGACTCGGCCTCCTCGTCCAGCGATGCCAGGACCTTGCGCAGGTTGCGCGTGCCGAGGCCGGCGGCGAACAGGGCCTGGCCCACGTCCCCCTTCTGTTCGAGCAGCTCCTGCCCGCCCTGGACGAGCGCGTCGTGGTCGATGCCGAAGAGGGAGGAGAAGAGCTTCTCCTCGACTCCCTGGAGGCAGCGGTCCAGCAGCCCCTCGTCGAGCAGGGACTCGTCCGTCACGGAGAGGAGGGTGCCCTTCTTCCGTCCCTTGCGCCGGAGGAATTCGAGCTCGGAGCCGTCGCCCAGCCGCAGCCGTCCGCCGATGCGGAGCTGGTCGTAGGGGTGGAGAAAGTCGTCGCCGGTGCGGTCCGGGAAGCCGTAGAGCAGCGCCTTGAGCGCCCGCAGGGCCGAGCTCTTCCCGGCCTCGTTGGGGCCGAAGACCAGATGGAGCCCGTGCTCGCCGCCGGAGAGGTCGAGCCGCCGGTCGGTGAACGGCCCGAACGCCTTGAGGTGCAGCTCGAGGAGCCTCATTCCTCGGCAGCCTCCGGAGCCGTGAGCAACCGGGCGAGAAGCAGGTCCTCGACCTCGCCGAGGACGCTCCGGAGCTGCTCCGGATCGGACGGATCGAGGGCTTCGCCCTCCGCGAACAGCTCGGGCGGCAGCTTGCGCCGGAGGTCCGCGAAGTCCTCGGCCAGGACGGCGAGCTGGCCGGCGTCGGCTTCCAGATCGCGGATCGTCCGCAGCAATCCACCCAGGGCGTCGTCGGACCCGGCTCCGTCCCTCAGCTCCCCCGCGCGCCGGGTGTGGAAGAGGACCTTCTCGATCCACAGGACCCCCTCGCCGAAACCGGCGGCCACGGCGCGGATCTCCTGCAGCCAGTGCTCGGGAGAGGCGGTCAGATCCTCGTGCACCGGGCAAGCCCCCTCCAGAGCCAGGCGCACGGCGAGGGAGCGGCCGGCGGCGCGCGCCAGCTCGCGCTCCAGGACCTTCTGCACCCGGTCGAGCGCCTCGCTGCCGGTCGCCGTGTCCGAGAAGTCGGCGGCGCAGGCGGCCCAGCGGAAGACGTCGAGGTCGCGATGCTCCACGCGCACCACCTCGCGGTCCTCGACCGTGACCAGGGTGGCCCCCTTGGGTCCGGTCTCCCGGGCGTGCCGCCCCTGGAGGTTGCCCGGGAAGACGATCCACGGATCTTCGGCGACCACCTCCCGCGCGTGAACATGGCCGAGCGCCCAGTACTGGTACCCGCGGGAGCGCAGGCCGTCCAGCGTGCAGGGGGCGTAGGAGGCGTGGCCCGGCCGGCCGTCGAGGCTGGTGTGGAGCATGCCGATGTTGAAGAGGTGGGGGACCGCCGGGGGATACAGGGCCGACAGGTCGTCGCTCACCGCCGGCACGGCGAATCCCTGGCCATGGATCGCCACTCCCAGCTCTTTCAGGACCTCCGTCTCCGCCTTCTTCGTGGAGAAGACCCGGACGTTGTCCGGCGGCCGGAGCACCCGCGTGATCTGGCTCGCCGCGTCGTGGTTGCCGGCGATGAGGAAGACCCGGACGCCCGCCTCCCGCAGCCGCGCCATCTGGTGGGCGAAGAAGAGGCCGGTGTTGTAGTCCTTCCAGTCGCCGTCGTAGAGGTCGCCCGCGAGCAGGACGAACGCGGCCTCCTCCTCCACCGCCAGCGCCACCAGGTTCTCGAACGCCCGCCGCGTAGCGCCGCGGATCTCCTCCGCCGGAGCGCCTTCATAGCGCTCCAGGCCACGCAGGGGGCTGTCCAGGTGCACGTCGGCGGCGTGGAGGAACTTCAGCATCGGAGGGAAAATCCGAAGGGATTCTAACAGCGCGGGGCTCTTCCCCCCACTGTAGAGACGCCCCGTGGGGCGTCTCCTCCGGTCCGCGGACCCGCTGGAGTCTTCTGGATAAATTTCGCCGCTGCGGAGACGCCCCACGGGGCGTCTCTACAGTGGGAGGAAAGGCGGTGAGGGGCTGCGCGGCCTACGGCACCCGCCCCTCCAGAATCGCGCACAGCTTGGCCGCGTCGATGTTCCCACCGGAGACCACGCAGACGACCTTCTTCGCCTCCCCCACCCCGGCCAGGGCGGCGGCGACGGGGGTGGCTCCGGCGCCTTCGGCGATGACGCGGTTGCGCTCGGCGAGGAGGCGGACGGCCGCCGCGACCTCTTCCAGGGGGACGACGCGGGCTCCGGCGAGGAGACGGCTCGCCAGCGGCCACATCTCGGGCAGCATGCTCTTGCCGCCGATGCCGTCGACGAAGCTCGGCTGGTGGTCGCAGGTCTGGGCGGAGCCGGCGGCCAGGGAGGCGGCGAGGGGCGCGGCCGTGGCCACCTCGCAGCCGTAGACCGGGACCTCCGGACGGAGGACGCGGAGGGCGGCGGCGATGCCGCAGGAGAGCCCTCCACCGCCGAAGGGGACGAGGACGGCGTCCACGTCCGGGAGGTCTTCCAGGATCTCCAGCGCGACCGTGCCATTGCCCGCCATCACCGCGCGGTCCGCCGTCGGGTGGATGAAGAGGCCGGCGAGGTCCGGGTACTCGTACTCCATGAGGACCTGCCACCAGCGGTCGAAGGGCACTTTGACTACCCGGCCGCCGAGGCGCTCGATGGCCGCGATCTTGGTGGCCGGGGCGTGCTCCGGGACCACCACGCTCGCCGGAACTCCGAGCTGCCGAGCGCTCCAGGCCACCCCCTACGCCATGTTGCCGGCGCTCGCCGTGTAGACACCGTCCCGCAGCTTTTCCGGACCGGCCAGGCGCATGGCGTTGGCGGCGCCGCGCAGCTTGAAGGAGCCGATCGGTTGCAGGTTCTCCAGCTTCAGCCAGATTTCCGCCGGAGCGTCGGCGTTCAGGCGGACCAGCGGCGTGCGCACGGTAACGCCGGCCAGCCTTTCGCGGGCCGCCCGGATCTCGTCGAGCGTGGGAGCTTCGAGGGCTCGCATGGGTCTCCTTTTCTAAGAAGGCGGTCTGTGTTTTCCCCCTCTCCCGGTGACGGGAGAGGGGGCTAGGGGGTGAGGGCTCATCAGAGCGGCAGGGAGATCCCCCTCCCCTGCTCCAGCGCCTTGCGGTGGACGTGGCGGGCCGCGGCGAGGTCTTCGACGGCGAGGCCGAGCGATTTGAAGAGGGTGATCTCGCCGGCGGAGCGGCGGCCCGGCAGCCGGCCGAGCAGGAGGTCGCCCAGCTCGCCCTGGATGTGGTCCTCGCCGATGGCCCCTTCGCGGAGCGGCGTGAGCAGGTCGCCCGGCTCCGCGAGGGCGGACTCCCGGCGGTCCACGAACAGGCGGGCGCGGGCCACGGCCGCGGAGTCCAGCTCGCGCGCGGCCGGCGTGCAGGCGCCCACAGCGTTGACGTGGGCGCCGTCCGCGATCCACTCGCCCAAGAGGACCGGCTCGCGGGCGGAGGTCACCGTGCAGATCAGGTCGGCCCCGGAGACCGCCTCTTTCGCCGAGGCGGCGGGCTCGACCGGAAGACCGTGGCGCTCCGACTCCCGCTCGGCGAAGCGGCGCGCGCTCTCGGGGTGGCGGCTCCAGACCCGTACCCGGCGCGGCGGCCGGACCTCGCGCAAGGCCGCGAGATGGGTGCGCGCCTGCACGCCCGAGCCGAGGAGCGCGAGGTCTCCGGCCTCCTCCTGCGCCAGGAGCTTCGTGGCCAGGGCGCTCACCGCGGCGGTGCGGATGGCGGTGACCGCGGCGGCGTCGAGCATGGCGACCGGCCGGCCGCGCTCGCCCTCGAACAGGAGCACGGCGCCAAGGTGGGACTCCTCGCCGTGGGCGTGGTTGCCCGGGAAGACCGTGATCACCTTGAGCCCGAGGATCTCCTCCTCGCCCTCCAGCAGCGCGCCGGGCATCACCCCGAGGAGGCCGCGGCGGTCGGGCAGCCAGTGGGCGGAGCGCAGAGGCTGCAGCGCCTCCCCCCGCGCCAGCGCCGCCAGAGCGCCCGCCATCACCTCGACGCACTCGCCGTACGGCAGCAGCGCTTCGACGTCCTCGCGGCCCAGGAAGAGGAGCGGCATGGGAGATCGAGTATAGCCTTCCATTGCGTTCTCCCGGCGGAGGGACCCTCACCCCCTGACCCCCTCTCCCACCCGCACTCACGCCCGCCCGGGAGAGGGGAAACCCTCAAGAGGCCGTTCTGAGCGAAGCGAAGAGTCTATCTCCCCCCTCTCCCGGGGGATGGGAGTGCGGGTGGGAGAGGGGGTCAGGGGGTGAGGGTCCGCGATACAATCCGCGCACCCATTTCGGAGGATCCGAATGTTCCGAGCCACCGTCCTGCCGTCCGCTCTCCTCGTTCTCCTCGCCCTCCCCCTCGCGGCCGCGGAGCCGATCGATCTGGAGATGGTCTCGCGCATCCGCGACGAGGGGCTCCACCGTTCCCAGGTCATGAAGACCGCGCGCCATCTCACGGACGAGATCGGGCCGCGGGTGACCGGCTCTCCGCAGATGAAGGAGGCCAACGAGTGGACCCGCAAGCAGCTCGCGGACTGGGGCCTCGCCAACGCCCACCTGGAGGCCTACCCCTTCGGCCGCGGCTGGTCGCTCAGCCGGGTCTCCGTGCACCTGCTCCGGCCGTACCCGCTCCCCCTCCTGGCCCTGCCCAAGGCATACACCCCGGGGACCGGAGGGCCGGTGCGCGGAACCCTGACGCAGGTCAAGATCGAGTCGGACGAAAACCTCGAGCCGTACAAGGGGAAGCTCGCGGGCAAGATCGTGCTGCTGGAAATTTCCGAGGCCGGAAGGGGAAGAGAGGCCGACCCCCGCGTCTACTCCGCCGAGGAGCTCGACGAGCTGAGCCGGTTCGAAATCCCGGAAGAGCGGGACACCGACCCGAGGCAACGGGCGCTGGAGCGCATGAGGCGGCGCAAGCTGAGGAACGAATTCTTCTCCAGGGAGAAGGCGCTGGCCACGATCGAGGCCAGCAGCTTCCCCTGGGGGATCGTGCGGGTCGGGGGCGGCGGCTCCTTCACGCCGGGAGAGGACCCCGGCCCTCCGGCCCTGGGAATGGCCAGTGAGCACTACAACCAGCTCGCCCGCCTGATCGAGGGGGACCGCGAGGTGGAGCTGGAGATCGACGTCCAGGCGCGGTACCACGATGACGATCTGAGCTCCTACAACACCCTGGCCGAGATCCCCGGCACCGACAGAAAGGGCGAGGTCGTGATGGTCGGCGCCCACCTCGACTCCTGGCATGCCGGGACCGGAGCCACGGACAACGCCGCCGGAGTCGCGGTCGCCATGGAGGCCGTGCGCATTCTGCGCGCCCTGGACGTGAAGCCGCGGCGCACGATCCGCATCGCGCTGTGGAGCGGCGAAGAGCAGGGGATGCGAGGGTCTTCGGCTTATGTGGCCGAGCACTTCGGCTCCCGCCCCGAGCCGGAAGACCCGGAACAGAAGGCGCTCGTTCCCTACCAGCGCAAACCGACCGGCCCGTTCAAGCCCAAGCCCGAGCATGGCCGGCTCTCCGTCTATTTCAACCTGGACAACGGCACCGGCAAGATCCGCGGCGTCTACGTCGAGGAGAATTCGGCCGCGGCGGCGATCTTCGAGGAGTGGATACGGCCCCTGCGCGACCTCGGGGCGACGACCGTGACGATGCGCAGGACCATGGGCACCGACCACGTCCCCTTCCTCGACGCCGGCCTGCCCGGGTTCCAGCTCATCCAGGACGGAATGGAATATCTCACCCACACCCACCACAGCACCATGGACGTCTACGACCACCTCGACCGGGAGGCCCTGATGCAGTCGTCGGTCGTCCTGGCCACATTCCTCTACAACGCGGCCACGCGGCCTGAGAAGATGCCGAAGGGGCCGGCGCTGCCGTGACCCGGCCAGGAGAACCCATGGTGAAAAAACAGAGGCTGGTGGCCGTGCGGGTCACGACTTCGTGGACCGGCCAGGACGAGCCCACGATCACGCCGGTCAGCGGCGAATCGCTGGCAGAGCTGCTGGAGGGCTGGCGGATCGTCCAGATGGAAGGGCTCGGTCCCCAGGAGGGAGGAGACGGCTACGCCGCGCTCCTGCTCCTGGAAGAGAGGCCTCAGGAGGGGCGCGGCGGGCCGCTGGGGTTCGGGGCGATCGAGTAGCTTGACTGTTATATTGGTACCGAGGTACACTCCTTCAAGAGGGAGGTACCGGGGATGAAAAGCAATCCCGAGACGGGCGAACGTCTGGTCGTCGAGCGGATCCAGACGGGCGTCCGGATGGAAAAGCGGATCGTGAAGGTGCTGAAGGCGCTCGCGGAGTACTACGACATCTCCCTGGGGGATCTCCTGGAGGGGATCATTCTCCACGCCTTCGACGGCAAAAGCCCCTTCGGCGAGGAATCGCTGCGCAGGATCGCGGACCTCAAGAAAGTCTATGGGCTGGACCTCGACGCCAGCGCGAGCCACCGGCTCCAGGAGGCGGGCGATGCGCGCTGAGCTGGACGACCGGGAATTCGTCAGCCGCTTCGAGGACGGGACCCTGCCCGCGGCGTCGTTCCATCACCGGGACCACGTCCGCCTCGCCTGGCTCTACCTGAAGAGAGAGCCGCCGATCGCCGCGCTCACCCGCTTCGCCGAGGGCCTGAAGCGCTTCGCCGCGCGCAACGCCAAGCCCGGCCTCTACCACGAGACCATCACCTGGGCCTTCCTCTTCCTCATCCGCGAGAGGATGGAGCGCGACCCGGACGCGGGCTGGGACGAGTTCGCGGCCGCCAACCCCGACCTCTTCCAATGGAAGCCGTCGATCCTGGACGCCTACTACCGGAAAGAGACTTTGGGCTCGGATCTGGCGCGGAAGGTGTTCGTGATGCCGGACCGGGCCATGGAGGGGTTCCCGGCTGCCCTTCGGCCCGCTGGAGATCGTCCCCCACTGTAGAGACGCCCCGTGGGGCGTCTCCTGCCGCGGCGTCATCCATTTCCCAGGAATCCGCGCGATGCCGCGGGCAGGCACCCTTGGAGAAGGAGACGCCCCACGGGGCGTCTCTACAGTGGGGATGCGGCATCAGCGCCCAACAATCCGGAAAGGATCCGTGTCTCTCTGGTTGAGGGACGCTCTTGACATCTGAATCGACCCGAAGCAGCAGGGCGGTATTTCCAGCGTCCGAATTGCCCAGATCAGTACGGTGGGATTGCGACTCTTACCTATCAGGGTAACGGCCAGGCTTACGCCCCGGGCTACGTGCTGTCGCCTCCTCCGGAGGCTCGAAAAGCGGGAGATTCCCGGAAGTCAGCCAAAATTGCCGGACTTCGACCCTTGCTCCCTCACCCCCAATCTCGTGTATGCTCTGCGGACTTTTCGGGGAAGAAGTGCCATGCACAAGGCGTCGTTCGCCAAGAACACGACGAGGTGGAACAATCTCGCCACGACGGTCGAGATGTATGCCGAGGAGCTTCCTCACCTGCAGCGGGACCGGGTGGAGCTCGTCGACGCCTTGGCCGCGGCGCAGGAGGCCAAGCACCGGCAGTTGGTGCTGCGCTCCGCCGCGGCGCAGGCGACGCGCGATCAGGAAGCCGCGATGGAGAGAGCGGCGCAGGCAGCCGCCCGGATTCATTCGGGGGTGGTCAGCACCTACGGGACGAGGAGCGAAATGCTCGGCAAGTTCGGGCTGCGCCCCTGGCGGCCCCGGAAACGCCGCCGGAACCGGGAGGAAACCTCTGAAACCTCCTGATCCTGCGTGGGCGATCGTCGCCCATCCATAAAAACGCGGATTCCTGCGTGGGCGGACGTCGCCCATGCGAAACAGCCTTCCCCCAGGCTTTTGGAGAGCATTTTCTGCGTGGGCGAGCGTCGCCCATCCATAACGACCCCAGTTCCTGCGTGGGCGGACGTCGCCCATCCATAAAAACCCGGATTCCCTGCGTGGGCGGACATCGCCCATGCAGAAACGGCCTTCCCCGAGGCTTTTGGAGAGCCTTTTCTGCGTGGGCGAGCGTCGCCCATCCATAACAACCCTCTTTTCCTGCGTGGGCAGGCGTCGCCCACGCAGGGACGGCGCTCTTTCTGCTTGGGCGAGAGCCGCCCACGCAGAAAAGGCCAATTTTAGTGGAGGGGGACCGTCCGAAATGGGAAAGGCGCCCGCCGGAGGTGGGGCGGGCGCCGGAAACGCTACGTTCCCGCCGAGCAGGTGAAGGTGCCGGTGTCCTGCACGGGGGTGGCCGCGTTCCCCTGGGCGTTCCGGTACTCCTGCACCTGGCCGGTCTCCGTGTCGGTGACGGTGACCGTGAACTCCACGTTCGTGGTCGCGGCGTAGAAGACCCAGAACTTCCCGTAGGGATCGCAGGCGTTGAGGACCTTGAGCAGCATCTCCACGTTGCTCTGATCGAAGAACCAGACCAGGAGCGAGTTGTCGGAGTGGGGCACCACGTGCCCGACACCCGAGTTTCCGTCCCTCGTCTGCCAGGTGACCTCGACCTTGAAGCGCTGGTTCACCAGGCAGCCGGTGTCGTCGTCGGTCTGGCAGGCCGGAGCGGGCGGCGGAGGCGGCGGGGGGGGCGGCGGCGGAGCGGCCACGTTGTTGTAGTACACCGGGCACGACCAGAAGGGGTTGCTCGCCTCCCGGAAGGGGCCGAGCGGCTTGTCGGTCCGGCTCACCGTGATGGCGCGCTGCGGCGTCCCGCCCTCGTAGACGTAGGCGAACCACCACACGCAGTAGAAGTTCTCGGCGGTAAGGATGTTGCCGTTCCGGGCCGGCCGGCGCTCGGTGGCGGCGAGGTCCTGCTGCTCCCGCAGGGTCGGCTGGCAGTCCCAGACCAGAGGATCGCCCAGCGCTCCGGCGCGGCAGGCGTTGCGCAGCGCGATCTCGTTGACGAAGAACATCTCCGCGATCATGCCGGGCATCCTCTCCCACTGGTAGGAGTAGTACCCGTAGCGCTCGTAGAAGAGGCTCTGGTCGAAAGGCTGCGTCGCGAACGGGTCCGGCTTGCCGGGGAACGGATCGAATCCGACGCCGTGCTGCGTGGGCTGCGCCCAGGCCGCGGAGACGGTCAGGAAGGTCAGGACAGAGACGAGGGCGGCCCGCTTCAGCATGATGTAGCTCTCCTAGAAGGGCAGGTTGCCAGTGGCCCAGAACAATTCATCGGTGGATGAAATTTCCCGGAGCCCCCGTTGAGCCCTCACCCCCTGACCCCCTCTCCCGGAGGGAGAGGGGGAAAAAGATTGAAGAGCATTGTCTTCTGAGCCTTTCCAGAGATTTCACCCCTCTCCCTCCGGGAGAGGGGCTGGGGGTGAGGGTCCCCTCTACGCCAGCCGCGCCTTGGCCTGGGCCTGGAGCACCGGCTCCTCGCGGCGCGCCATCTCGTCCACCTTGCGCTGGATCAGCGCCTGGGCCTGCTTCTCCTCCTCTTTCGACAGCTCGTGAGACTCGGTGAGCACCTCGATGGGCGGCAGGACGCCGGCCATCTTCGCGGTGTTCTCGACGACCTTGTTCCAGGTCCAGCGCTTCACGAAAACTCCGAGCGACAGGATCGCCATGCTGTCGAGCAGGTTGGACGGCCGGTCGCAGCTCTCGACCTCGAAGCGCAGATCGGCCCCGGGCGAGCCCGCGAAGCGGAAGACGTTGTAGCCGGCGAGCGGATGGCCGGCGAGGGTGACGACCGTCAGCGACGCGCCGGTGATCTCGACGACGCGCACCTGCACGTGGCCCCGCAGCGGCAGTTGCAGGGTGAGCGTCTTCCCCACTTCGACGCGCGATTCGCCGGCCGGCTCTCCGGCCTCGCGAATCGTCGACTCCGGCACCACCTCGAAGAAGCGGCTGCGGAATTCGGCGAACAGCTCGACCGGCGAGCGGCTCACGCCCGTCAGCAGGGTCCAGAAGCGGCGGCGCACCAGCGGGCCGGTTCCCTCGTCCGGGAGCTGCTCGGGCTGGCTGTTGACCAGGCGGCGCAGCCCCTCTTCCAGGGGCGTGGCCTGGATGCCGAGGACTTCGGTGAGGGCGTTCACCTCGCCGGCCGGGATGACGTTCTCTTCGAGCAGCATGGTGATCTTGTCCTCGTTGACCGGCGCGCTCACCCCCAGCATGGACGCGGCCCGCGCCCCCAGGGAGGCGAGCGCGGAGGGGACGGGCAGGCGCACCGGGTCTCTGCCGGTGAGCCGGGCCAGGCGGTCCAGGATGTCCTGGGTGCTCGTGGTCTCGGCGCCGGCCAGGGAGAGGACCCGTCCGGAGAGCGCGTCCCGCTCGACCGCGCGGGCGAGGGCCGCGCCGAGGTCGTCGGCCCAGAGCGGCTGGAACGGCTGGTCGCCGAGGTCGATCACCGGCGCCACCGGCGAGCTGCGGATGACCTGCAGGAGATAGGAGATGACCTCGTCGCCGGGGCCGTAGACGTTGCCGGGACGGCAGATCACCCACTCTCCGCGGAAGCCGCGGACGACCTCTTCGGCCCGGCGCTTGGAGTCGTGGTAGGCGGACTGCCCGCGGTCGGCGCCGAGCGAGGAGACGTAGACGAAGCGGCGCACCCCGGCCCGCTCGGCCTCCGAAACCAGGTACTGCGTGCCGCCGACGTTGACGCGGTCGAAGGTGACCTCCGGCGGGCTCTCTTCGACGATCCCCGCGATGTGGAGGACGGCGTCGCAGCCGTCCGCGATCCCCGCCACGTCGAGCGGCGACGAGATGCTCCCCGGCCGCGCCTCGACCCTACTCTCCCAGTTACCCTCCCAGCGGGCGGCGTCCCGGGCGGCGTGGCGTGAGAAGAGGCGGACGGCATGCCCCTCCGCGATCAGGGCGCGCACCGCCGCGATGCCGACGACTCCGGTTCCTCCGGTGACGAGAACTTTCATGATGACCTCCATTCCTTGTTGCAAAAACCAAAGACACCAAGGACAGCAAGGACTTCAAGGACGAGGAACATGTCTTTCACCTCGCGTCCTTGTTGTCCTTGGTGTCCTTTTCGTCCTTGGTTCCACTGCTGTTCACCGCGAAGGTTAGCGCCCTCCGGAGCGCCGTCTGCGCCGCGTGGTAGCCGCACATCCCGTGCACCCCGCCCGAGGGGGGCGTGCTCGACGAGCAGAGGAAGACCCTCGGATCGGGGGTCGCGTACGGGACCAGGCGGACCACCGGGCGCGTGAAGAGCTGGGACAGAAGGGCGGCGCCGCCGTTGATGTCGCCGCCCACGAAGTTCGGGTTGTGCGCCTCCAGCGCCGCCGTGTCCATGACGTGGCGGGCGCGGATCAGGCGCCGGAAGCCGGGCGCGAAGCGCTCGATCTGCCTCTCGATCCTCTCCGACATGTCGGTGGTCGAGCCGTGGGGCACGTGGCAGTAGGCCCAGGCGGTGTGAGCGCCGGCGGGCGCCCGCGTGGGATCGAACAGGCTGGGCTGCCCCAGCAGCACGAACGGCTTCTCGGCCACGCGGCCCTCCCAGGCGGCGCGCTCCGCGGCCGCGACCTCCTCCAGGGTCCCCGCCACGTGGACCGTGCCCGCGCGGCCACAGGCCCCGGCCGTCCAGGGGATGGGGCCGTCGAGGGCCCAGTCCATCTTGAAGACCCCGGGGCCGTAGCGGTAGCGGCGGAGCTGCCGGCAGTAGCGGGCCGGCCAGCGGAGGCCGCCGAAGCGCAGGAGCTGGGCCGGCGTCAGGTCGAAGAGATAGGCGCGGGCCTGCGGCAATTCGCCGAGCGAGCGCACCTCCCAGCCGGTTTGGATCTCGCCGCCGAGCTCGCGCAGCAGGCCGGCCAGGGCGTCGGAGACGCGCTGCGCGCCGCCCTCGGGCTGCGGCCAGCCCACGGCGTGGCCGGTCACTCCGAGGATCAGGCCGAACGACGCGGTGGGGATGCGCTCCAGCGGCACGAAGGAGTGGCCGGCGATGCCGGCGAACAGGGCGCGGGCGCGGAAGCCGCGGAAGCGGCGGCGCGCCATGCCGGTCGCCGACTGGAGGGCCAGCAGCCCGAAGCGGGCCACCAGCAGAGGATGACGCGGGAAACGCAGAGGGCCGAGGAACTCCTGGGCCAGGTCGGGCCACGCTTTGGTCAGCGGGCCGAACAGGCGCTGCCAGCCTCGGGCATCGTGAGAATCCTGGAAGCTCTCGCCGGTCTCTCCGAAGTCCTGCGACAGGACCGCCGCGGTACCGTCGTCGAAGGGGTGCGCGAGCTGCACGGGCGGCCAGGTCCAGCGCAGCCCGTGGCGTTCGAGAGGGAGACGCTGGAGGAACGGAGACCCCACGGTCAGCGGATAGATCGCCGAGCAGGTGTCGTGCACGAAGCCGGGCAGCGTCCACTCGGCCGAGCGCGCTCCCCCGCCCACCGTGTCCCTGGCCTCGACGAGCAGCACGGAGCGGCCCGCCTGCGCCAGGGCAATGGCGGCGCTCAGGCCGTTGGGACCGGCCCCGATCACGATGGCGTCGCGCTGTGTCATCCCTCTCCCCGAGGTGCAACTTCGGTTCCAGCCGCCACGATCTTCACTTGTAACCTTCCGCCGTCTCTAAAGCCTGATATACTTGAAGGCTGTAAAGCACAGCATAGACCGCAGGGGGGCCGTGGCCCGCCAGGTATTGGAGGGCGCGGCGCCGACGAGGCGGCTCGTACAGGGGAACTTTCCGCAACGAAGGGGGTCTCCAGCATGGCAGAGGACGTGATTTTCCAACCGTTGCAGTTCCGGCATCTGACCGTGAAGAACCGCATCTTCCGGTCCAGCATCTCCGGGCGCTGGGACAACTACAACGGATCCGGCACCCAGGCCCGGATCAACTGGGAGGAGAGCTTCGCACGCGGCGGCTGCGGGGCGATCATCTCGTCGTTCGTCCCGGTCCACCTCAAGGGGCGGATCCTGCCGAGCTACGCGATGATCGACAACGACGACAAGATCCCGTTCTGGCGGGCCGTCGGCGAGGCCGTCCACAAGCACGACTGCAAGTTCATCATGCAGCTCAGCCACGGCGGGCGCCAGCGCGACGTCCCGGGGGTCGAGAACTTCATGGAGAAGGGGATGTCCTCGACCGACAGCCCGGACACCTTCCACGGCCTGCTCTGCCGGGCCATGAGCAAGCAGGAGATCCAGGGCGTCGTCGAGTGCTTCGCCCAGGGCGCCCGCCGGGCGCGCGAGGCCGGGCTCGACGGGGTCGAGCTGCACGCCTCCCACGGCTATCTCTTCACCCAGTTCCTCTCCTCGGCGATCAACGACCGCACGGACGAGTACGGCGGCCCCCTGGAGAACCGCTTCCGCTTCCTCCAGGAGGTGATCCGGGCCATCCGCCGCGAGGTGGGCACGGACTTCCACCTCCAGGTCAAGATGAACGCCATGGACGAGAACAACGCCCTCTATCCCTGGGAGAAGAAGGGCAACACGCTGGAGGAGGGTATCCAGATCTGCAAGTGGTGCGAGGAGGAGGGGGTCGACGGCCTGCACATCTCGATGGGGAGCACGTTCCCGCACCCGATGGTGCCGCCCGGCGGCTTCCCGCCCGACGAGCTGAACTGGTGGTACGGCGGCATGGTCTCCAGCGGCTCGCGCGCCTTCCTGAACTACTGCTTCTTCCACTTCAAGCTGCTGCGGCCGATCTTCCTCTGGCTGTGGAACCGGCGCAAGAAGGCCTACCCCATCGAGGGGGTGAGCGCCGAGGCCTGCCGCGAGATCAAGAAGAACGTCTCGATCCCGGTGCTCAACACCGGCGGCTACCAGGACGGCGCCCTGATCCGGAAGTACATCTCCGAAGGATGGATGGACGGCGTGGCCATCGCCCGGCCGCTGATCGCCAACCGCGACCTGCCGCACGTCCTGGCTTCCGGACGCGACCTGCCCGACCGCCCGTGCACCTTCTGCAACCGCTGCCTGGTCAACGCCATCGCCAACCCGCTGGGCTGCTACGAGCTGCGCCGCTACGACGGCGACCACGACGCCATGATCCGCGAAGTGATGAAGGTCTACGATCCGCCGCACTTCCCGGCCGAGTCCGCGAAATCCGGCCACACTTTCGCCGTTGGAGCCTAGGAGGGCCATGATGGAAGCCGACAGCCGTACCCGCTATCGTGGTGGAGTCCTCGTCGACGTCATCCGCACGACCCCGGTGGACCGGGAGGTCCGGCACTACCGGCGATGGCTCCTCTTCGCCGTTCTCGCCATCCTCGCGCTGGTGATCGGGATCTTCCTCGTCCGCTTCAACAAGGACCGGCCGGTCAGCTACAGCGACCCCGAGCAGCACTACAAGTACGGCTCGGTCGGCAGTGAGCCCGGCGGCTCGCTCGTCGACGCCGTCGGCGGCGTGCTGCCCCCCTACTGGATCTTCGTCGCGCTGCCCAAGATCTGCCCGGAGAAGCTGCCCGGCGGCTATGAGTCGCTGGGCTTGATCTACGAAGGGGACGCCGACCTTCCGATCGGCGTCTCCCGCCGCTACCGCCTCGGCTTCGACCAGGTGGGGCTCAACTGCGCGAGCTGCCACACCGGCACCTACCGCGCCGCGGCCGGCGGCGAGCGGACCGTGGTGCCCGGCATGCCCTCGCACCAGCTCGACCTCCAGGGCTTCTTCGACTTCGTGCTCGGCTGCACCCTCGACGAGCGGTTCACCGCCGACCGGGTGGTCGCCGAGATCGAGCGCGCCGGCGGCGACCTCAACGCGCTGGACCGGTTCATCTACGCCAACCAGCTCGTGCCGCGCACCCGCGAGGCCACGCTGATGCTGGCCAACCGGCTGAAGCCCATCCTCGACAATCCCAGGGTGACCCGCTGGGGCCATGGCCGCGTGGACACGTTCAACCCCTACAAGGCGATCCAGTTCAACTGGAACCTCGCGCAGCTCCCGGAGAGCGAGCTGAGCGGCGCCTCGGACTTTCCGGCCCTCTGGTGGCAAGGGCCGCGCGAGGGCATGCAGCTCCACTGGGACGGCAACAACACCTCGCTCCAGGAGCGCAACCTGAGCGCCTCCCTGGGCGCCGGGGTGACCCCGGTGACCGTCGACCATGCGAACCTGCAGCGGGTGGCGGACTGGATCAAGGAGCTGCCGCCGCCGAAGTATCCCTTCCCCATCGACGCGGCCAAGGCGCAGCGCGGCGCGGCGATCTACGCCAGCCAGTGCACCGCCTGCCACGGCGACCACCGCTTCCGGGAAGGGACCGCCGAGCAGGCCAGGGCGAGCGTGCAGGGGACCCGCGTGGGCACCGTGCAGCCGATCCAGTCGGTCGGCACCGACCGCCAGCGGCTCGACTCCTACACCTACGCCTTCGCCTCGAACCAGTACACCCTCTACCCCGACACCCCGTACCAGTTCAAGAATTTCCGCAAGACCAACGGCTACGCAAACCAGCCCCTGGACGGCCTGTGGGCGCGGGCGCCCTACCTGCACAACGGCTCGGTTCCCACGCTGCGCGACCTCCTCGAGCCGCCGGAACGCCGGCCGGCCGCCTTCTACCGCGGCTACGACGTCTATGACCAACAGAAGGTCGGCTTCGTCTCCAACGTGTCCGCCGAGGGGGGGCGCCGCTTCTCCCGCTACGACACGCGGCTGCCGGGCAACCACAACAGCGGCCACCTGTGGGGAACGCAGCTCTCGGACGACGAGAAGGACGCGCTCGTCGAATACATGAAGACTCTGTAGGGGAATGGAGATCTCGCCAATGGATCAGTTCAAACGCTTGGAGCAGTGGTACCGGAGAATCACCTGGTTCGGGCTCTTCCTGAACGTGCTGTTCATCGTGCCGTTGTATCTGGCCCCCCAGTTCGCGCTCAACCTGCTCAACATCACGGCTGAGCCCGACCTGTGGGCGCGGATCAGCGGCATGCTGTTGCTGACGATCAGCGTCTTCTACATCCCGGCCACCATGGACCTCCGGAAGTACTGGGTCTACGCCTGGATCGCCATCGTGCCGTCGCGGCTGCAGGGATCGCTGTTCTTCTTCATCGCGGTCCTCGTCTTCGGCTACCCGTACGGCTATCTGCCGATCGCCTTCGTCGACGGCGGGATCCTGCTGATGCAGCTCGTGGTGCTGCTCAAGGCCCGCAAGGTCCTGGCGGCCGAGAAGGCGAGCCCGGTGGCGGTGCCGAAAAGGAGCGTGGCATGAGAAGCCGCAAGTGGCGCGTCCTCGGCGTCCTCCTCGTCCTGGCGATCGTCCTCGGCGCGCTCGCCTGGTATCACCTGCTCCGGCAGGTTCCCCAGGCCCCGTTCGCCAACACGGAAGAGGCTTTCAAGTACGGCTCGATCGGCGCCGAGGACGCTGCGGGGCTGCCCTACTGGATCTGGTACGTCCTGCCCAGGGTTTTCCCCGACTACCTGCCGCGGCCGGGAGGCTACGCCTCCCTCGGACTGCCCTGGGAGCCGGGGAAGGAGACGCCGATCGGGTTCTCGCGGCGCACCATCGGCTTCGAGCGCATCGCCATCAACTGCGCGTTCTGCCACACCACCCAGGTGCGGCAGGAGGCCGGCGGCGTGCCCAAGATCTATCCCGGCGGCGCCTCCAATACCTTCGACGTCCTCGCCTACCAGCGCTTCCTCTTCAACTGCGCCGCCGATCCGCGCTTCAACGCGAAGGAGCTGCTGCACGCCATCGCGCAGGTCCACGAGCTCAGCTTCGTCGAGCGGACTCTCTACCGCTTCGCGCTGATCCCGCAGACGCGCAAGGCGCTGCTGAAGCAGAAAAAGGATTTCGAGTGGACCGAGTCGCGCCCTGACTGGGGGCCGGGGCGGATCGATCCCTTCAACCCGGTCAAGGTGGCGATCCTCAACACCCCGGTCGCCGACACGATCGGCAACTCCGACATGGTGCCGATCTGGAACCTGGGAGCGCACGAGGGGATCTCGTACCACTGGGACGGCATGAACGACAACATCGACGAGGTCTTCCGCAGCTCGTCGCTCGGCGACGGTGCGACCCCGAAGTCGATCCCACTGGAGCACCTCGCGGCCCTGCGCGACTGGCTCAAGGAGGTCATGCCGCCGGCCTACCCCTTCCCGGTGAACGCCGAGCTGGCCAAGGCCGGGCAGCCGATCTACGCGCAGCACTGCGGCGACTGCCACGAGCGCGGCGGCTCGCGCACGGGCAAGGTCGAGCCCCTGGCCTCGGTGGGCACCGACCCCCACCGCAGCGCGATGTGGAGGCAGGATTCGGCCGACGCCTACAACGCCTACGTCAGCGACTACCCCTGGGGGTTCAAGGGATTCCGCGCCACGGACGGCTACGTGAACATGCCGCTCGACGGCCTGTGGATCCGCGCTCCGTACCTCCACAACGGCTCGGTGCCGACGCTCGCCGACCTGCTGGAGACGCCGGACCGGCGGCCGAAGGCCTTCTACCGCGGCTACGACGTGTTCGATCCGGTGCGGGTGGGCTTCATCTCCGACGGGCCGGACGCCCAGCGCCTCGGCATGCGCATCGACGTGTCGCAGCCGGGCAACGGCAACGAGGGCCACCTGTGGGGGACGCAGTTGTCTCCCCAGGAGAAGACCGCGCTGCTCGAATACATGAAGACTCTCTAGGGAGGGCGAGGGCCATGACCGTGCAGAGCCTTTCGCGGCCGGCGCAGACCGCGAGCCGGAGCATCCCGTCGGCCTCGTTCGGGGAGAGCCTGAGGTTCGCCCTCTTCCAGCTCCTCCCGAACATCCTCCAGGGGCTCTTCAAGCGCAAGCCCTCCGCCATCGGCCTGTTCAACGCGCTCGGCACGGACCGCCGGGCCGTGGCCCTGATCTCCCGGCTGCACAAGAAATACGGCGACTCCGTCCACCTCCGCTTCGGAGGCCTCCTCCTGATGGGGATGGACGGGGTCCGCCACGTCCTCGACCATTCCCCGGACGTCTACGCCGACCCGCCGACCAAGCGCAACGGGATGTCCCACTTCCAGCCGGACGCGGTGACGATCTCCCGGGGCGAGACCTGGAAAGACCGCCGCCGCTTCAACGAGGCGGTGCTCTCCACGCACCAGCGCGCCCACCCGCACGCGGTCAAGTTCCTGGCCGCGGCGCAGGAGGAGGTCGGAAGGCTGGAGGGGCGCTCGGAGATCGCCTGGCGCGACTTCGAGGACGTCTTCGAGCGGATCACCCTGCGGGTGCTCTTCGGCGACGGCGCACGGGATGACCGGGCGACCTCCGACCACCTCAAGAGCCTGATGAAAGAAGCCAACCGCCGCCTGCGCGGGCCCAGCCCGCAGCCCTCGGAGCACCTGAAGCCGTTCCAGGACGCCATCCAGGGGTACATCGACAAGGCCGAGCCCGGGAGCCTCGCGGCCTCGGCCGCCGCCACCCCCGCCGGCCCGGACACCAGGCCGGCCCGGCAGTTCCCCCACTGGATGTTCGCGATGCGCGACACCGACGCCGCGAACACCGCCCGCGCCCTCGCCCTGATCCTCTCCCATCCGGACACCGAGCGCCGGGTGCGCAAGGAGATAGAGGGCGTGGACATCTCCACTCCGGAGGGGATCGGCCAGCTTCGCTTTCTCGAAGCCTGCATCCAGGAGGCGATGCGGATCTGGCCGACCACGCCGCTGCTGAGCCGCGAGGCCATCGCGGACGACGTCCTCGGCGGCGCGCCGGTGCCCAAGGGCACCCAGGTGCTCGTCTCCAACACCTTCCTCCACCGCGACGGCTTCCCGGAGGCGGACACCTTCTCGCCGCACCGCTGGCTCGACAACGACGGCTACGGCGACCGTTTCCAGCACTTCAGCAGCGGTCCCCAGGGGTGCGCGGGCGTCCACCTGGCGCTCTTCATCGCCAAGGCGGTGATCGCCACCCTGCTCCGCCGCCGCTACGAGCTGATCGAGCCGCCGCTCGACCCGAGCGAGCCGCTCCCCCACGCCTACAACTACTTCCGCGTGCGCTTCGCGGGGAGATAGCGCCGGGCCGCCCGCCGAGCCCTCACCCCCGTCCCCTCTCCCGTCACCGGGAGAGGGGCGTCCCCAGCCCATCCAAAATGCAGGGCGCAGCATGATGCGCTCGACGTACTCTTTCCTGTTTTTCTCCCCCTCTCCCGGTGGAGAGGGGGCCGGGGGGTGAGGGTCAGATCGTGGCTTGGCCGCCGAGCGCCTGGAAGAGGAAGGCGCGGGCCTTGCGCCAGTCGCGCCTCACCGTGCGCTCCGAGGTCCCCAGGGCTGCCGCGGTCTCCTCCTCGCTCAGACCGGCGAAGAAGCGCAGCTCCACCAGCTTGCTCAGCCGTTCGTTGAGAGCGCCCAGGGAGGTGAGGGCGCGGTCCAGGGCGAGGATCTCGACGGCGCGCGCATCCGCCCCCGGCTGCCCTGCGCCCAGCGCCAT
>DASVEF010000183.1:0-31256 GCA_036380715.1 Thermoanaerobaculia bacterium
CGTGCCCAATAGTATTTTTGTACCGCCATGCCTTGGAGCTTTGCCTCAAGGCGCTTCTCCTCGAAACGACAACGCTGATGCAAGCGGAGGGCGAGGAACCTGTCTTTCCAGAGCAACTTTTGAGCAAACATGATCTGAAGCCATTGATCGCACCGCTGCAAGGGACGTTCGGTAGGTTCAATTACTCTTGGAGTTTAGGCACGTGCGTTTCTTGCTCGTATGAAGACTTACTTGAACTTGTTGAGGAGTTGGATCGTCTGGATTCCGGCTCCTACGCGTTTCGCTATCCAGTGACCAAATCATTCAAATCACCCTCTTTGCCTCGTCACTTACGCTTCGATCTATTTGAGTTCTCGCGGCGAGCAGGAAAAGCACTCGAAGGATTGCAGGCACTGATCAGTCGCGTCGACTCTGAGCTATGCGCGATTGATGATGATGAGGAGGAGATTCAGGAGTGATCTGCTCGTTCACTCACGGCGCCCAACACGGGCGGTTGCAGCGGACGCAAACGGCGCGCCGCTGAACCGCGACATCGTTGGCCGGTGCAGTCAGCTTCAGCATGAGCTTTACACAGTAATTTGAGATCAGGGAGAACTTCTATGCCACCTCACTCTCTATTATCTTATTGTGGGCTTTTACCTAGATACCTGAGATCGTTTGCGCTGGCATTCCTCGTATCGATGTTCATCTTGTTTGCCACCGCCTGCTCCCCCGTGTTCTCGGGACGCGGTGTTCCGGTGAAACACGTAGTGATGTTCGATGAGCGGGGCTTCGCCATGGACCCCACAGGAAATCACCCAAATAGGTTCCAGGTGATTCTGAAATCGGGTGTCAGCCCGGGTTTGAAGTAAACCTCTGGAAGATCAGGGGTTATGAGTGGAAAGAGATCTTGCAGGGTTGCAAGATCTCTTTCCAGGTGGCTGGCTAGCCCCTCGGCCCCACGAAGAGGCTGGCTCCTGGTCTGGGTCCGCCCCACGAAGAGGCTGGCTCCCCACGAAGAGGCTGGCTCCCCACGAAGAGCTCCTGGTCTGGTCTGCTGGTCTGCTCCTGGTCTGTGGTCTGTGAGCAAGACTCTGCTCGGTTGGCGGTCGTACTACGGCTTCAGCGAGGTGCCGAACCCGTTTCAGGAGGTAGAGAAGTGGATTCGTCGCCGTCTGCGGTGCTATCTTTGGAAACAATGGGGTAGGCGAGGCTATCGGGAGTTGAAGCGACGGGGAGTGAGTGCGGACTTGGCGTGGAACACGGCGAAATCAGCCCACGGCCCTTGGCGCTTGAGCCAGAGCCCAGGGCTGACCATCGCCCTGCCCGCCAAGTACTTCCGGAAGCTGGGTCTACCGAGCTTGGTGAACGGATAGGGAGACCGACTCTCCTTCTCGCGCTCATCCGGCTTTTGAGCGAGCCAGGGCCGAACCGCGCTGAAGGGCGGATCGCGCCGTCGGCGGCCGCCGAATATGCTAACACCTTCCTTGCAGGGCACCATGTCAGACCAACCGAGCGGGAGATAACCCATTCATGTCTCAATTCATGAGCGACCTAGCGAGCTACATGCAGGCCTGCTCGGCCGCCTTCAACGCGCGGAGCCTCGAAACGCTCTATGCGTACACCAACACTCCGGACGTCATTGCCGAGCGTGATCGTAGCTGGATCAAACGGAAATGGTTGGCGATGGCGGTGCGCCTAGGAGCTCGCCGGTTGGTCTTCGATCGGGACGAAATGCAGCAGATTACATCGTGGGGCAGCGGGCTCGATGACACCTACAGGCTGCTCGCCGACGACCATAGCCGTCGCATTCTGATCGAAGTCATGGCCTACCGCCTCCTCGGGCCGGCCAAAGTCAAGCTCAGCCGGAATGACGAGCAATATCGGCGATTCTTCGATGCGATCCCCGTAATAGCGAGGCAGAGGCAGACAGTCAAGATCAACCTCCTCGGCGGCTGGCTCGACCGCTACGACCTCGATCGACTTGGATACCCGATCGAAGCGGACCTTCATCACTTGAATATTCTCTATACGTTTCAGCTCGAGCAGTATCGATACGACCGTGACGGCGTGGTTGTGGAGGCGCGGCCGGGAGACATTGCGATCGATGGAGGGGGCTGCTGGGGCGACACCGCGCTGTACCTCGCCCAGCGCGTAGGTCCCACTGGCCACGTCCACTCTTTCGAGCCCTCACCTGACAACCTGCCGGTTTTCGAAGCCAACCTGCAGCGCAATGCGGAGCTCGCCTCCAGGATCTCGGTGCATCGCAATGCTCTCTGGAAGGTGTCGGATGCGGAGTTGTCTTTCGACCCCAAGGGTCCGGCGACGAGCGTCGGCGGGACGGGCGCAGCCACCGTCAGGTCGCTCGCGATCGATGACCTCATAGAGCGCAAGAGCGTGCCGAGAGTCGGCTTCATCAAGATGGACATCGAGGGCGCAGAGCTCGACGCGTTACGGGGTGCCGAGCGGACGATTCGGGCGCAGCGGCCGAGGCTGGCGGTGACCCTCTATCATCGCCTAGGTGACTTCGTCACGATCCCGAGATTCCTGAACGAGCTAGAGCTCGGGTATCGCCTCTACATCGACCACTTCTCGATCAAGCGAGAAGAGACGGTCTTGTTTGCGATCGTGGATTAGGCTGGGAGCAGGTAAAGGTGCCACCCGAAAAAGAGAGATCCAGGAGTTCCCGTCAAGGCTGAGCCGCTCCCTTAGCGAATGAGTAGACGTTTCGGCCTTCGGCCCCTACGAAGACAGAGCCGCAACCAAGGTGAGACTCTGGAGGCGTTCGTGGTCGAGCAGGCAGCTCGAGCTCGTGGAGCCAGGCGGGAGACCTTGGTGCGCAGAGAAGCCGATCGTGGACCCGGGGGTCTCCTATCGCCAACCGGCAGGTCCGTTGTACAATAAAACAAGGCAGCGCTGTGGAGCCATAGCCATATACGCGAGTAGGAAACCTTGGGGTCCGCCAACCATGCGCTGCACAGGACGCTGGGCTCACGCCCATCCGCCTGTGAGCTTACGAGCCGTTATGCGGCAGTGAACCGACACTCGATGCCACCTACAGAGTGAAGGAAGCCGAATTGACTAGCTCCCCTGCGCCTAACCATCAGAACCCCGCTACTTGGCCGAGAATCGCAACGGTAGTGCTGTATCTTTACTTCACGGCAGCGAGTGTGGCGCTGGGTGGAGCTCTCTACTCATCGGTGGTCATCGAGCACCTATGGTCCTCTGACCCACCAGCATCTGTCTATCAATGGTCCCCCGCCATCGAGCGTGCAGGCAACGCCTTCTGGAGGCGAGTCAGCCCTTTGGTCCTGCTCCTGTCCCTCATCACCCTCGCGACGTCGGTCCGGCTAAACCGCGACCACGTCCGTTGGCGTGTTCCAGCCGCCGTCTTCTCGGCAGCCTCCATAGTCTGGAGCCTCCTCTATTTCGTTCCGACCGCGTCCGCCCTCACCCAAGCATCGCCTGGAAGCTTCGGGGTCGACGTGGTTCAAACCGTGACCACCTGGACTCAACTGGATACTTGGCGCATGTTGCTCGTGGTGCTAGCTTGGCTCTGCGGCAGCCGCGCTCTGATGGTGCCAGCGCGGAAGCGGTCCACTACGCATGATAGCCCTCCTGCCTAACTCACCGGACGGCCGGCTTCGCCGTCCGCACGGTGAAGTGTCAGAGCATTGTGCGCTTCATGGAGGACTATGTATTACGCCCTAGCTTCATTCCCCGAAGTCGCCACGGTCTTTATTGACCGGATTCGGCGAAAATATGACCCGACAGTCGACCTGATTGAAACGCATCTCACGGTCGTATTCCCCGTTCCGGAATCGCTGGGCAAGGGGGAATTGGTCCGCCATTGCACAGCGGTGCTTCAAGGCTGGCGCCCATTCCCGGTAGCTGCCGGCCCACTGGTGAAATCGCCCGATCACTGGTTGTTTCTTACTCTGCGCCAGGGAGCAGCGGTTGTGACCGAGCTCTATCGAGACCTGCATATCGGCTTGTTGGGCGACTATGCGCGGCCAAAGATCTTCCAGCCGCACATCGGTCTGGGGCATTTCCCGAAAGCTGGCAGGATATACGACTGGGACAACCCCAGCGAGGCTGACCTTGATGAAGACCTGTATGCTCAGGCGCTGCGCGAGGTGAAGGAGCTTGATCTTGAGCTTTCGTGGGTCATTGACCGTCTGGATCTCGTAGAGCTGCCAGATGAGGTGATTGCCTGGGCCAGGGGTATCCTTCCCTCGTATCCGAACGGAGCTAGGGCGACGCGGACCGAGAGGTTCAATTTGGGACCGCTAAAGTAGCCGCCATAACCCTCTGAACGCGCTTGGGCAGGGCGCCCGTTACCTCCAGCACGTCGACATCGAAGTCGAATGGGTTGTCCAGAAAAATTTCTTTGAGCTTCTCGTCCACCCGCATCCTGAGCTCGGTGTTCTCTGACGAGGGAACGGGTATCCGGTCTCGCTCTTCCACGGGCAGGAAGACAACCAGATCGAGCGTCTTCATCGCAGCTTGAACGCGAGGCAACCACTCTTCGAGATCGAACGCCTCAGCCTCGGAGTGCGTCAGAAGGTAACCCAGGAAGTCAGCGGGGCATCTGTCAAAGATGACGTTCGGCTCGCTCTCGTCCAGGCACGCGATGGATCGTTCCAGTTGTAGCTCGAAGTCCTCGATGGACGGCATCTCCGCGAGCTCGTAACCCTCCTCCGCCAGGAGGTAGTAGGGCTCTTCGACGGTTGAATACTCCGGGAGCGCGCCCGAACAAATAGGTTCCAGGTGATTCTGAGAAATCGGCATGTGCTTTTGCCAGCGCGCGATATTTCGATCATGCCTGGCCGGCGGCTCTGGTGATTCGTAAGCGAAGTTCTGAGATGGGCGGTTAGAAGCGATCTCTCGCTCTTGATGGACACCACCTTTGCTGCTCTGCCAGGAAGCCGAAGACAGACCTCGGCTCCTTGGTGTCGGGCGGCCCCATGGGGTCTTGGCAAACTGTAAGCTTTCTGGTCAGACTTTCTCGGATCTAGCCAGCGGGAGAGAGGATCAAGGGAAGGTCTCGGACAAACGGTAAGCCCGGAGGGAAGCTACCGGTCAGGAACACGGCATTCCGGTCCCCTGACTTGAGCCTCTCAGCCGCCTCGCGGAAGGCGCCCACGAACCTAGCGTATAGCTCCCAGAGCTCTTTTCTCGCCCGACGCGTAAAAGCATGGACCAACGGGGCGGGGGATTTCTTGGTCTTCTTGGGCAGGCTCTTCGGATCCTGACGGCGGATAGCCTCCGGGCCGAGAGGCTGAATTCCGGTCCGGGCTCGCTCGGTCGCTGCATCCCTTTCGATCTTCTCGACCAGACCCGCGATCCTTTCCTGGTAGATCTCGGATGGCAGATGAGCCCAGCAGGGCAAGGGTTCTAAGGTTACAATCTCGGTTTCGGCAAAGCTCCTCGCCCCGAAATCTTCTCCGCGCATCCGAGCGCTGTACTCGCGGGTCCGGTCGAACCAGGTGCCTTCCAGGGATTGGTCTGTCAGCAGTGCTGAGACACAGTGCACGCCGGGCCACTCGACCAGGCGGGAAACCAGGAGTTCTTTGACTCCGTGGCTGAGGACGTAGATCATGCGCTCGACCTGAGCCCCTTCCTCGCTACTGATGAGGATCGCGTCGTACCGGCGAGACCAGATCTTATCCGTCCAGCCGGTCAGGCGCGCCACCTCCCGGGCGAGGTTCGAGTTGAAATACCCCATAAAGTCGGAGAGCTGTTCGGCGTCTCGAACTCGAAGGATCAGGTGGTAGTGGTTCGAAAGGAAGGCGAAGCCACAAACCCCGACTTTGTAGAGGCGTTGAGCTCGGCCGAAGACGCCGAGGATGATCTCGTTGAGCCCAGGGCTGGGTCGCAGCAGGAGCCTGCTCTGGATAGTGCGGCAGGTGACCTCGACGAGAGATCCTTCTTCCGGGACGAAACGCAGCCGTCTGGACATAGGCGGGCCTCGCTCTGGGCAAGAGCCCTGCCAATCACGCCTGAGGGTGTAAGCCGCTGATCTCTAATGATTTGTCCGTTCCAGGCCGCGGGAGGTGGGAGCGATTCGTGGAAAGAGATCTTGCATACGGGATGGGCTAAGTGTGCGTAAGTGTTGATTCTGCTGGTAGTTGGAAGCGGAAAGAGATCTTGCTGGCCCGCAAGATTTCTTTCCACGAGATTCTGGGAGATCCCCCCAGTCCCAGAATCAGAGAATCGGGTGGAACCTTACTGGACGGGAACCTTACTGGACGGAACCTTACTGGGACGTGCTTATCCCGGGCTTTCCGACGTGTAGAGCGCTCCACCCCCTTCCACGAGACGCTTACACGTCCAACCTCCCGACCGCGGATCTATTCAGATTCAAGCACTTGCAGCTCCAGGACCGACGTGTAAGCACCCCCCGCCTGCCCGCCGCGCCAGGACGCTTACACGTCTGCCTTGAGGCGTTGACGAGGATACGGAACCATCGTAAAGTCAGCTAAGTAGCGGTAAACAGGACACATAGATGAATTGTAATTTCTGGCTAAGTCGTCCCGCATGGTCGGGCAGGAGTAGATAAGGCAGCTAGGAACTGGGCAGGAGACGCCTGTCGAATCAAAGGTTAGCCCGCTTCAGGAGCACGTAATGCGACCCCTTCGGTATTCCATCAACGTCACATTGGACGGGTGCTGCGATCATCGTGAAATGGTCCCGGACGAAGACTTGCATCGTCACGCGATCGAGAACCTCGACCAGGCCGATGCCCTCCTCTTTGGCCGGGTGACTTACGAAATGATGGAGGCAGCGTGGCGGCCGCCGGCGGGGACGGGAGCAAGGCCTGATTGGATGGAACCCTTCGCCCGTACGATCGACGCGGCAAAGAAGTACGTTGTGTCGAGCACCCTGGATCGGGTCGATTGGAACGCGGAGCTCGTGCGCGGGGATCTGGGGAAGGCCGTTCAGCAGCTCAAGCGGGAGTCGGGCAACGGACTGTTCGTGGGAGGCGTGAAGCTCCCGCAGGCGTTGGCGGAGCTGGGATTGATCGATGAGTACGAGTTCGTCGTGCATCCCAGGCTAGCGGGCCATGGGCCGACGTTGTTCGCGGGGTTATCGAAGCGTGTCGACTTGAAGCTCGTGAGCCGGCTGGAGTTCGGCTCGGGGGCGGTGGCGATGCGGTATGAGCCGAGAAGGTAGCCATCGGGACTGGAGTCTACGACTCCCAGGTCGCCTTTCCTTCTATATAGGGCCGCCAGCGGTCGCTTGGCCGTGTTGCACTTAGTATGCGAATCGCGGAAGCGGGCTAACAATTCGTTCGAGCGGACAACAGGGCTTCGCCCTGTTGCCGCTCAACTCATGATCCGTTATACGCCACGTGCGGCAAGTACGGGGCATCAGCGGTGAAGCGAGGGAAGGAAGGATATGACGCTTAAACGGATGGACAACGTCCTCATCGTTGTCGACGATCTCGAAGCCGCCAAGGCGTTCTTCATCGAACTGGGCCTTAAGCTCGAGGGCGAGACGACAGTCGAAGGACCTTTGGTCGGGAGCCTGATCGGGCTCAAGGATGTCCGGGCCACCCTCGCGATGATGCGGACTCCCGATGGGCAGGGCATTGAGCTGGACAAGTTCCACACGCCCAACGCGATCAGGTTTGGGCCCGTGGACGCGCCGGTGAACACCCTGGGCATCCGTCGCGTCATGTTCGCCGTCGATGACATAGACGCTGTCGTTGCGCGCATGCGCGCCCACGGGGCCGAGCTCATTGGCGAAATGCAGTACGAGGACACGTACCGACTAGCCTACATCCGCGGGCCTGAGGGCATCATTGTCGCGCTTGCCGAGCAGCTCGGCTAAGGCGTGCCTGGTAGCAAGCGAGACTCGGGTTGGCAACCATCCGTTCACTGGCGTATAACAAGTCGCTGCAGCCGACGCCCGGCAGCGCCGGGCGCGGCTGAGCTCGTTCGTTATGCGGCAGTGAACCGCCACCCAACGCCACCTACAGAGTGAAGGAGGCCGAATTGACTAGCTCCCCTGCGCCTAGCTATCAGGAACCCGCTACTTGGCCGAGAATCGCAACGGCAGTGCTGTATCTTTACTTCATGGCAGCGAGTGTGGCGCTGGGTGGAGCTCTCTACTCGTCGGTGGTCATCGAGCACCTATGGTCCTCTGACCCACCAGCGTCTGTCTATCAATGGTCCCCCGCCATCGACCGTGCAGGCAACGCCTTCTGGAGGCGAGTCAGCCCTTTGGTCCTACTCCTGTCCCTCATCACCCTCGCCACATCGGTCCGGCTAAACCGCGACCACGTCCGTTGGCGTGTCCCAGCCGCCGTCTTCTCGGCAGCCTCCATAGTCTGGAGCCTCCTCTATTTCGTTCCGACCGCGTCCGCCCTCACCCAAGCATCGCCTGGAAGCTCCGGGGTCGACGTGGTTCAAACCGTGACCACCTGGACCCAACTGGATACTTGGCGCATGTTGCTCGTGGTGCTAGCTTGGCTCTGCGGCAGCCGCGCTCTGATGGTGCCAGCGTGGAAGCGGTCCACCACGCATGATAGCCCTGCCGCGTAACTCCCGATTCCACCGGACGGTCGGCAGAAAGGAGCGCATTAATGCGTGTGTGCATTGGTTTCATGCTTCTGGTCGTTGCGACCGCCACACACGTGTCAGGACAGGCGCTCAATCCGGAGTTCGTCCACGGGCGTGAATATACATTCGAGCGGATGGAGGCTAAACGGAAAGTTCGTGACGCGGAGGACAAAGGCACGATCCGCCTGGTAACTTACGTCTATCGGCCTCTCAAGAATGACCGGCGCGAAGTCGTCCTATTCAGTCACGGCTCGACCGCAGGTTTAGCCCGATCACCGAAGGAGCCGGTCGGCGTAGTGCCGCCGGATCCGGTGATCCGGTTCTTCGTCACGCGCGGCTACACCCTGGTCGTGCCTTCGCGCCGCGGACGCGGCGAATCGACGGGGGCTTACATCGAGGAATGTTCGGTGTACCTGGGGCAATGCACCAATGCGGAGTCGGTCAAGCTCGGCGAAAGGGCGATACGCGAGGCTCTGCTCGACACCGAGGCTGTGGTCGAGCAGTTGATTCTGGGGCGACTCGTTCCCCGCCAATCGAAAATCATCGCCGGCGGCATCTCACGTGGTGGTTTCCTGTCTCTGCTGCTCGCGGGCGAGCGTCCGGAGCTCGTCAAGGGCGTCGTTAACTTCGTCGGCGGTTTTTACGGAGTGACCGACCGGCTCACGGAGGCCGAGAACAAGCAGCGGATGGACGACCGATTCGCCCGGCTGGCACGCGCCGCTAAACGGACGCGCTCGCCGTCCGTTTGGGTCTACGCCGCACGCGACCCGTTTTATCGAGAGGGCGTGCCGCGCGAGCTGTTCCGTTCCTGGCAGGACGCCGGAGGTCAGGGCGAGCTCGTCTTCATCAACGAACACTCCCTCTCAAGTGGTCACATGGTTGCGACGAATGCCACGCTGTGGGAGCGTCAGGTGGACGCCTTCCTGAAGGCGATAGATCAGGCTAGACGTTAACGTTTGCTCAAGCTGGCCGGCCGGCAAAGGTGGTGGTAGGCGATGTGGAGCTGCACTACATCGAGCAAGGGCAGGGTGAGCCGGTAATTCTGTTTCATGGAAGAGGATGGGGACGAGGAGTAGCCGCTATAACCCTCTGAACGCGCTTGGGCAGGGCGCCCGTTACCTCCAGCACGTCGACATCGAAGTCGAATGGATCATCCAGAAAAATTTCTTTGAGCTTCTCGTCCACCCGCATCCTGAGCTCGGCGTCCTCTGACGAGGGAATGGGTATCCGATCTCGCTCTTCCACGGGCAGGAAGACAACCAGATCGAGCGTCTTCATCGCAGCTTGAACGCGAGGCAACCACTCTTCGAGATCAAACACCTCAGCCTCGGAGTGCGTCAGAAGGTAACCCAGGAAGTCAGCGGGGCATCTGTCAAAGATGACGTTCGGCCCGCTGTCGTCCAGGCACGCGATGGATCGTTCCAGTTGCAGCTCGAAGTCCTCGATGGACGGCATCTCCGCGAGCTCGTGACCCTCCTCCGCCAGGAGATAGTAGGGCTCTTCGACGGTTGAATACTCCGGAAGCTCGCCGGACAGCTCTTCGACCAGCGTCGACTTGCCGGTATGGTGAGTGCCCGAGACCGCGATCCGCACGTGACGACCCTCGGCGCAGCCCGCTACTTCGGGTAAAGCGGCTGGTAAAGCTGCACCGCGAAATCGCCGGGCATCTTGAAGTGCGTCACCAGGCCGTAGCCCATGTTCTGGATCTCGCCGGTGAGCTCGACCCCCCGGGCCTTGAGCTCGGCCACGGTCGTTTCGATGTCGTCGCAGTAGAACGAGATGTCGGCGGTGCCCGAGGGCGGGCCGCCGGGCTCGGTCGGATGGCAGCCCATGTCCGCCTCGGGCAGGTCGAAGATGAGCCAGCCGCCACCGACGTCGTTGGATGGAAATCCGAGCTTGTCGCGGATGAACGCCCGCAACTCCTCGGCCTTCGACGAGTAGAACATCGTATGTACGCCGCGGATCATGGTCGTCTCCTCCTCAGCAGGAACTTCTTACTCTATTCCCGCCGGCCGGGCGGGGTCAACTCGGGCCGGCGCTGCGGAATAGAGCTGCGCGGCAGCCTGTTGCTAGGGGTACAGCGAACCGACAGCTCGGCTCAGTCTGTAAAAAGCCCGCGTGAGGGGTGTTCTCACGATCAAAACAGTAGGTGAGTACGGTTTCGCCGGCTCAGACTACATGGAGCAGGTGCAAAATGCGTACTCAAGGAACAGTCAAGTGGTTCAACGGAGACAAGGGTTTCGGGTTCATCACCCGCGAGGACGGAGAGAAGGACTGCTTCGTCCATCACTCCGCCCTTCAGGGCGAAGGATTCAAGACCCTGGCCGAAGGCGAGCGTGTCGAGTTTGACGTCGTCCAGGGCCAGAAGGGCCCGGCGGCAGAGAACGTGGTCAAGCTGTAAGCTGAACCGTTGATTCCGAAATTAGGCCGGTTCGCCAGAAGGCGGGCCGGCCTTATTCTTTTCTGATCACGTGCACAGCGCCGGCGCTGTGCTGCCGGACGAAGTCGCGCACGATCACGAACACCGGATCGCCCTGTTCGCTGAGCTTTCGGATCGCGCTGTAGTGCGTGCGGCCGGGGAGGACCTTGTACTCGGCCCGGTTCCCCAGGGCGCGTGCGTCCTCGACGAACTTCCGGTTGGTCTTCAGCACCGGAGGTTGTTCCTGCTCGCTCTCCGCGATCAGGAACAGGAACGGCGGCAGCCCGGCGCGGACATGGCGGATCGGCCAGCGGTCCAGGTACGCATCCAAGGTCGCGTACATCCGGTTGTCGGGATCCCGTCCGAAAGCCTCTTCGACGCGCCCCCGGCCGTACCGCGCCAAAGCCTGCTCCAGCTCCTCGTCCCACATGATGGATCCCATCGGGATAACGCCGCGCAGGTCGCTCGTCTTCAGCCCGTGCCGGGCGAGATAGCGTTCGTCCGTGCCCACGAGCGCGACCAGCGTGGCTCCCGAGCTGTGCCCGACGAGGAACAACTTGTTCGGATCGCCGCCGCGCGCGCCGATCTTCGTCCGCACCCAAGCCACGGCGGCGGCCACGTCTTCAGCCTGCGCCGGCCAGGCGTGCGCCGGCGCCAGCCGGTAGTTCACGTTGGCGCAGGCGATCCCGGCGCCGGGAAAAGGCGCGCACACATTCCGGTAGTCCTCGTCCCCCTTGTCGCCGCTCGTGAGGCTGCCCCCATGAATGAAGAGCACCGTGGGGAACCCCTTGGCGGCCGGGACCGATAGATCCAGACGTTGTTTCGGATCGGCACCATAGGCGAGGTCGCGTTCCACTCCTGGAGCTGCTCCGGCGGTGCTCCCCACCGCCAGCCCGAGGAAGACCACCAGGAGCCAGGACACCGCATGCCTCATAGCACGTCTCTCCTTGAATAGCGACTTTGCCCCTGCGGCGGCGCTCCTCCCTCGCCGCCGCAGGCCTCCTCGCACATCTTACTCGCCGTCGTACGCCCGCTGCATCGCCGCGATGTCGGGCTTCTTCATCTGCATGATGGCCGCAAAGGCTCTCTGGGATTTCTCGGAAGCGGGGTCGTTGAGGAGCTCGGGCACGATGGTGGGAACCACCTGCCAGGAAAGGCCGAACTTGTCCTTGAGCCAGCCGCACTGCTGGGCCTTTTCATCCCCGCCTGCCGTGAGCTTCTCCCAGTAGTAGTCCACTTCCTCCTGCGTCTCGCAGTTGATCTGGAACGAGACGGCCTCGTTGAATTGGAAGATCGGGCCGCCGTTGAGCGCGGTGAACGTCTGCCCGTCAAGCTCGAATTGCACGATCATGACAGACCCGGGGGACCTCCCATGGATCTCCTTTCCCGCTTCTCCGTACCGGCCGACGTCGGTGATCCGGGAGTTCTTGAAGATCCTGACATAATGCTCAGCGGCCTCCTCGGCCTGATCGTCAAACCACAAGCATGGGGTGATCCTCTGAATCTTCGCCATGGCGTCTTCTCCTGGTCGGGTCCCGGCCGAGAGTGACCGGGCTCACTAGCTAATCGTACGAGGAGGCTCGAAATCGACAAGGCTTCCCGCCTCGCTTGACGATGAGGAAAGCCGGGGGCGCTTCCCGTTCGACCGCGACGTTCAGCGGTCGAGCCCACTTCTGCAGATCGGGCATCGTTACCTTATGCTAGGGTAAGGAACGAAGAGGAGGGGAGAAGGGCTCGGCGCAGGGGTTCTTCGGGCTGGACGGCCGACTACTGGCGGAAGTTTTTCGAGGACAAGGTCGAGCCGGGTTGGAGGTTCATGGTCGAAGAACCCAGAAGTCCCGAGCATGACAGGATGTGGATCGTCACGGATCATGAGAATAAGGAGTACCGGCTGTTCTTCATGACCGACCAGTCCACGGAGGATTTCTTCGATTACCCCGGGAAGGAGTGACGGCAGCCGACGCCGGCTTCGCACGCGATGCGACTGGCGTGCCGCAGGCGAGTACAATCGAGAGCGGAGATAGACCTGTGACAGATCCCTTGAACGCGACTCATCGTCTCCAGAACGCCATTGACGACGAAGACGTCCAGCTCGCGGCGGAGGCGATTCGGCAGGGCGCGGACGTGAACGCGCTCTGGGACTACCAGACCTTGCTGTTCGCGGTCGTCCAGATCGGCGACGCCGAGCTGGTGAGGCTGTTGCTTTCGGCCGGCGCGGACCCGAATCGCAAGCATCCCGACGGCACCACGGCGCTCACCTATTGCGGGAACGCCGAGATCACGGCCCTTCTCCTGGACGCGGGTGCGTCTGCCCGGCACGAGCTGGGCCAGCGGATGGAATTCTTCTCTCTGCAGAGTGCAGCGGAAAATGGTGACATGGAACGCCTGCGGTTGCTGCTCGATCGGGGTGATGCCGAATGCCAGCTGAACAGGTTTACGGCGGATCTGGGCTGGACGCCTCTTCACTATGCTGCCGGCAACGGCCACCGCGAGGCCGCGCAGCTCCTGATCGACGCCGGCGCGGATCCGAACCTTTTCGAAGACGAACGCGGCTACGACACCGCCCTCAGCCTGGCTGCCGACCGCGGTGATGTCGAAATGGTCAAGCTGCTCCTGGCCAACGGCGCCGACCCGACGGTGGAGGCCTGGCCGCTTCGTTCCGCGCTCGATGTCGCTCGCCGGCACACCGGCAATCCGGAGGTCCTGGAGTGCCTCGAGAAGGCGCTGGCCACGAGATGCACGCGCATCAGCCGCCACGTGAATGCGCCTCGCGCGGACGTTTACCGCGCTCTTCTCGATCCGCGGGCGATCGCGGTCTGGAAGGTGCCGGACGGCATGACCTGCCGCGTGCACGTGTTCGAAGCCCGCGAAGGTGGTTTCTTCCGGATCTCGCTCACCTACGACGACCCGGGAGGGGCTGGAAAGACGACCAAGCACACGGACACCTATCGCGGGCGCTTCGTCAAGCTCGTGCCCGATGAGCAGGTGGTCGAAGTGATGGAGTTCGAGACCCCCCATTATGCGATGCGCGGCGAAATGACGGTCGCGATCACGCTCACGGATGCGGGAGATGGCACGGACATTCTCGCCGTGCACGACCGCTTGCCTCCAGGAGTCTCGCCTGCGGACAATGAAACCGGCTGGCGGATGGCGCTCGACAAACTCGCGGCGCTCGTGGAGTCGGGCTTCGGCAAGGAGCAGCCGTAATGCAATCTCGCACACTTTTCCAGTTCTTCATGACCGGCCAGTCCACGGAGGATTTCTTCGATTACCCCGGGAAGGAGTAACGGCAGCCGACGCCGGCTTCGCCGTCCACCGGGCGCTTCGCCTTTCGTCGAGGAGGTATGGCGTGATCAGGCATCGCATCGTTTTGTCAATAATTGTGTGTGTGTTGATCGGCGCCAGACTCGGCATCCCGGCCGGCGCGGTAGAAGACACGTCGCCGTTGGTCATCGGTGAAACGTTCACGATCGATTCCAGGATCCTGGGCGAGACACGGCGCATCAATGTCTATCTTCCGCCTGCTTATGCCGAATCTCCCGACACACGCCTCCCTGTGCTGTACATGCCTGACGGAGGCATCGCCGAAGACTTCCTGCATGTGGCCGGCCTTGTGCAGGTCTCGGTTGGCAACGGGACGATGCGGCCGTTCCTTCTCGTGGGCATTGAGAACACCCAGCGGCGTCGCGACTCGACCGGCCCTACGGAGAACGCGGACGACAAGAAAATCGCGCCACGAGTGGGAGGAGCGGAGGCATTTCGGGCGTTCATTCGTCAGGAGTTGATGCCGCAGGTGAAGGCTCGTTACCGCACGACCAAGGAAACGGCAATCGTAGGAGAGTCGCTTGCCGGGTTGTTTGTGGTGGAAACGTTCCTCCTGGAGCCTGATCTATTCGATACCTACATTGCGTTTGACCCCAGCCTCTGGTGGAATAACCAAGGGCTCGTCAACGGCGCCGCGGAGCACTTACGGAAACGGCCGAAGCTGGAAAAAATGCTGTATTTTGCCAGCAGCGACGAGAAAGAGCTCGCAGAGATCACGCGACGGTTTGCGGACATTCTCGCCAAGAATGCGCCGCCAAGCCTCCGTTGGCATTACGAGGCGATGCCAGACGAGAAGCATTCAACGATCTATCATCCAGCCGCTCTCAAGGCGTTCCGTGCGGTGTTCAAACCGCACACGGACAAGGGACGGTAATGGGTGGGTACGTGATCGTATTCGGAGTTGCCGTGGCCGCGCGCCTTCTGCTGGTCTTTCTACCTGTTGGCTACGTGTCGGCAGGCCAGCAAGCGATCTGGTCCTGGCGCTTCTTCGCAGTCTTTGCGCTCTGCTTTGCCGTCGCGGTGTTCCTCGCCACGCGTTCCAAGCTCCCAACGCCTGAGGAGACCGCGTCAGGTCCGAAACGAAGGTGGCTGCTTCCTCTGGCAGTGGGGGCCGCCGTGGCTCTCTTGACCATCGGGTCAGATGTCGTCGCGCCAGCCGCCCAGGCCCGTGGTCTGACCACCCTTCATGTCAGAGGCTGGGCCGCGCTTCCTTTTTATACCTATGGTGCGATCCTCTTGACCGTGGTGTTTCACTTCTTGCCCATCGCTCTGGTGGCCTGGCTCGCGCAACAGGTTCGCGGCAGGGCTCGTGCGGCCCTGGTGGGCGTTGGCGTTCTCGCGGTTGCGTTCAGCGAGGATGCAGGTTACTTCCTGGGCTCTCGGTCGTTCGCGACGGTCGACGCGTTGCGTCACGTCCTCTCGGTCCTCGCCAACGGAACGGAAGCCGTGTTCATCTATCGGTTCGGCTTCCTGGCCGGGCTCGCGCAACGGTCGGCCACCTACTTCCTCTGGCACTTCGCCTGGCCGTTGCTGCTCACCGGAGGTCATCCATGATCATTGCCTTGGCGTCGCCTTTGCGCTTCCAGGAATCGGCGACCAGTCTCATCACCCCGTCAGGCCAGTGCCAGGCGTACCTGCCTTATGGACGGGAAGGCGTACTGGTGCAGGCCATCAACGTCGAGGAAGCGACCGGGTTGCTGGCTACTCGATACGCACCCGAGCGTTATCAGGAATTCAGGAGGTTACCGTGAAACGAGCTCCGACGCTTCTGTTCGCGCTGCTTCTGGCGGCGCCCACTACCGCCTTCGCCTGGGGGCCAAACGGGCACCGGATCGTGGGCCGCATCGCCGCGAACCACCTCACCGCCGAGGCGGCACGGGCGGTCGAGTGCCTGATCGGTCCCGAAAGCCTGGCCCAGGTGAGCACCTGGCCGGATGAGATCCGCTCCGATCCGGCCTGGAAGAAGGCGGATCCCTGGCACTTCCTCAGCATTGACGACAATGAGACGCTGGAGACCACCGAACGCAATCCCGCCGGGGACGTGCTCGAAGCCATGCAGCGTTTCGAGGCTGTGCTGCGAGACCCGCAAGCCGCCCCCCAGGCGAAGAGAGAAGCGCTCAAGTTCCTCGTCCACTTCGTGGGGGACGTCCACCAGCCCCTGCACGTCGGACGGCGCGCCGACTTCGGGGGCAACCGCGTCAACGTGATCTGGTTCGGCGAGGAGACGAACCTCCACTCGGTCTGGGACAGTGGGCTGATCGAGAACGAAAAGCTGAGCTTCTCCGAGCTCGTCGAGTTCATCGATCATCCGACCTGGGAGGAGATCAAAACCTGGCAGGGCTCGCCCTACTCCGTCTGGGTCCAAGAATCCAAGGATCTGCGAAACAGGGTCTACCAGCTCGGCGACAGCAAGCTGAGCTACCAGTACGCCTACGATCACATCCCTGTGATCAAGCGCCGGCTCCTGCAGGCCGGGGTCCGTCTGGCGGGGCTCCTCAACGCCGTCTTCGCCGGCTCCGCCCCCTCGATCCCGGATCGCGAGTGAGTCTGCCGGGGACAGGAGCTCCGCCAGGTTCCCTACTACTCGCCGCCCACTCCCAGGGTGATCTCAAACGCCCTCGTATCCGCCCGGCTGGCCATCTGGCCGCGCGGGTTGTGGTAGGTGCGGGCCTGGTGGGCGTCGCCCCATCCCACGGTGATCGTGTATTCGAGGTTGGTCAGGGCGCCGAAGAAGACCCAGTAGTGGCCGTTGAACGCCCTGCCGTCGAGCACCTTGACGACCAGCTCGATGTTTTCTTCGCCGAAGAACCAGAAGATCGCGGTGTCGCTCGTCAGGGCGGCGCCCTCGGCCTTCTTCAGCTCGCCGGTGACAGGGTCTCTCCACTCGACCTCGACGTTGAACATGCCGCGCAGGCAGACTTCGGCAAGGCAGCCGGTCGGGGGATGCAGGGGCTCGAAGAGCGCGCTCTCTTCCGCCTGGAAGGAGGGGACCGTGGGGGAGACCGGAGGATCGCCGGGGAAGGCGCGGGTGTCCGCCCGGCTGGCCATGGTGCCCGTGGGGTTGTGGTAGACCTTCTCGAGCCCGGACAGGGTATCGGTCACGGTGATGTCGTACTCGACGTCGGAGAGCGCTCCGTAGAACACCCAGAAGTGGCCGTTCCTCGTCCGGCCGTCGAGCACCTTGACGATGAGCTCGGTGTTGGCGGGATGGAAGAACCAGAGCGCTCCGGAGTCGGAGGTGAGCGGCAAGGCGCGCCCGATCCCCTCGGTATTGTTGCGGGTGTCGCGCCAGGACACCTCGACGCGGAAGCGGTCCTGAAGGCAGAGCACCCGGGATCCCTCCCGGCATTCCGTGGTGAAGCGCCGGGCGATGATCTGGCCCGAGCTGTCCCAGACCGCGATGAAGCCCGCCGGTCCCGCCACCACCGCCGGCGCCGCGGGACCTCGGAAATTGTCGGAGAGCGGCTCGAGGAGGCCGACCTGGAGCTCGTTGCCGAGCGCTCGCCACGACGGGCTGTAGAGCTGGGCGGTGGCGGAGAAGAGGCCGGACCCGGCCGGTACCAGCCAGAAGAGGAGATGGTTCCCCTGCCGGTCGGTCGTGACATCCAGGCCCACCCCGGATCCGCGAGTGAGCCGGATGTCGGTGGTCTCTACGCGCGCCCCATCGGCGTCGAGTTTCTGGGCGTAGATCGCCTGGAAGCCTGAGAAGGTTCCTCCACTCCCCCAGAACACGGAGAACCCGCCGTCCGCATCGAAGGTGGCGACCGGAGGGGCGGGGGGCTGGTGCTGGCGGAAGCTCACCTCGATAGGATCGATCGTCAGCAACTGCCCGTCGGGACCGACGCGCCGCGCCAGCACGTCGAAATTGGAGCCCCAGGTTACGAGGAAGCCTCCAGAGCGGTCGGCGGCCAATCCGGGAGCGGTATCCGCCGCGCTGGCGATCTCGATCACCTCCCCCAGGAGCTGGCCGTTTCCGTCGAGACGCTGGGCCTGGACCTCTCGGAAGGGCGGCCCGATGATGGTGTCGGGCTCGACGGTCCAGGCCACCACGAACCTGCCGTCGGAGAGCGCGGCGACGTCGGTGCCCACGATGCCGCCGCAGCAGAACAGATCCGGGTCCGGTGCTCCAGCGGCTTCCCCGAGAGGACGCCCGTCCGCCGCGAACGCGCGCGCCCGGACGCGGAACACATCTCCCCAGGTCACCACGAAACGGCCGTCGGGCTGCATGGCGATCCTCGGCCGTTGCGGAGCCTCGAAGACATCCATCTCGGCGATCAGGAATTCGTCTCCGAGCGGATCGCCGGTCGCGCTGTAGCGGCGGCCGAGGATCTCCGAGGGTTGACCGGCGATTTCGGGCGGCTGGTACCAGACCACGACGAAGTTGCCGGAGATGTCCGCCGCGATGGAAGGCCACCGCGCGTCGTCCGCGGAGCCGCTGACCTGGAAGGGTGGTCCCAGCGGCTCGAAGCCCTGCGCCAGCGCGGCGCCGGCCAGGCAGAGGCCCAGGAGGAGAAGAGTGGCGAAAGCGCGTGGGGAAGACATCGGCTCTCTCCTATTCAGAGAGGAACGCCCGGGTGTCGGCCCGGCTGCCCAGAGTGCGGGGCGGATTGTGGTAGGTCTTCACGGCTCCGGTCGCGGTGTCGAGCACCCGCAGCGTGTACTCGACGTCGGAGAGGGCGCCATAGAAGACCCAGAAGTGGCCGTTGGTCGGCCGGCCGTCGAGCACCTTGACCATCAGCTCCAGGTTGGTCTCCTCGAAGAACCAGAAGGCGCCGGTGTCGTCGGTGAGCGGGACCATGCTCCCCGTGCCGGTGGCGCCCGACCGCGGATCGCGCCAGGAGACCTCGATCTCGAAACGGCTGCTCTGCAGGCACAGCGGGAGGTCGCCGGTCAGGCACCGGGTGCGGAAGCGCTGGGCGAAGACGCCGAAGTAGCTGCCGTCCTGAGACTCCGTCCCCTCGTTTCCTAAGGGGAGGATGCTGGGATACTCCTCGCCGCTCCCCCAGGCCGCCACGAAGTCGCCGCCGGGCAGGAACGTCGCCGCCGCCTCGTCCTGGACCGTGGGCCGGAAGGTATTGAGCCGGAAGAACGGACCGGCCGGCTGCCAGGAGTTGTCGAACAGGCGGCCATAGAGATCCAGATAGGCCTCTTCCACCTGCTGGTAGTCGTACAGCGACCAGATCAGCAGGATCTGGCCGGCCGGGCCGGTCGCCATCCTCATGGGGGAGGCATACTGGGTATAGAAGGTGGAGGGCAACGGGATCTGGACCAGCGGGCCCAACAGGTCCCCCGTCGCGGAGAGCCTCTGGACGAAATAGACGGTGCCCGCGGACATCATCCGGGAGCCCGCCACCGAGACCTCGCCGTTCTCGTGGAAGACGATGCCGGCCGCCATCGGTGCGTAGTAATGGCCCGGCCCGGGGGCCGGCCCGGGGATCGTGGTGTGGGTGCCCAGAGGCTCGCCGGACGCGCTGTAGCGGCGTACCCGGATCGGCCCCTGTTCATAGGTGGGGAAATTACTGTTCTCGGCGTGCGTCCACGCCACCCAGAAACCGCCGTACGGGGAAGCCTTGACCACCGGGTTCAAGCCGATGCCCGTATCAACCGTGATCAGGTTCCCGACGGGCTCCCCGCGGCTGCCGAGACGCCGGGCGAAGACGGCCGGAGGCTGGCCCCAGGCCAGCACGAACCCTCCGGTCCCATCCGCCGCGAGCGACGAATTGGGGGCGAACGTGGGAGACCCGATCAAGGTCTCGTCGCCGAGCGGCTGGCCCTCGCGGTCGAAGGCACGGGTATAGATCCCTCCCCCTCCATGGGCTGCGCGGTACCAGGAGACCACATAGCCCTCCGGGCCTGCGGCGACCTGCGGCGCGCCCTGATAATCGGGCGCCTGCTGGTGGATCCGGATCTCTCCGCCGCGCGGATTTCCCGAGGCGTCGTAGAGGCGGCCCCAGACCCCTGCCTCGCTTTCCCACACCACCAGGAAATTGCCCTGGGGGTCGCTGGCGATCGCCGGCTGGCGCTGCATGCCGGGGGTCTGGATGTTGACCTGCGTCTCCGGTCCGACGCGGCCGGCCGGGACCCTCCAGGTCGAAGGCCTGGAAACGGGAACCGAGGCCGCCGCCGGAGCTCCGGTCGCTGGGAAAGCGTGGGTGTCCGCGTGGCTGGCGAGTTGGAAGGGCGGATTGTGGTAGGTCCGCGTCGCCCCCGTGGCCGTGTCGGTCACCTCGATCTCGTACTCGACGTCGGAGAGCGAGCCGTAGAATACCCAGAAATGCCCGTTGTAGGTCCGCCCGTCGAGCACCTTGATCATCAGCTCGAGGTTGTGCTCCTGGAAGAACCAGAACGCGCCGGAGTCGCTGGAGAGCGGAATTGCCCGGCCCACGCCGGTCTCCCCGTGGCGGGTGTCGTTCCAGCTCACCTGCACCTGGAAGCGCCCGTCGTGGAGCGAGAGCGTGTCGGGATGGAGGGGCACGACCTCGTCGAAGCGCTGGCCGAAGACGCCGAAGCCGTTGCCGTCCTGCCCGCTCCACACCGCGAAGAAGTCGCCGGAGCTGTCGAACGCGACGGCCGGCTCGATCTGCTCTCCGCCGGTCGAGGTGTTGACGTGGAACACCGGAGTCACGGGCTGCCAGGAGCTGTCGAAGTACCGGCCGAACACCCCGCGGCCCCCCTCCGCCTCGAGCCCTTCCCAGAGGAGGAGGACGTTGCCGAACGGATCGACCGCGGCGTTGGCCGTCAGAGGCTCGGGCGCCGCTTCGACCTGCGTCTCGACGCCGATGCGCTGGCCCACGGCGTCGAAGCGCTGGTAGACGATCCTTCCGCCGTCCTCCCACAGGACCGAAAAACCGCCGCCGTCCGTGCCCAGGAGGGGGACGGCGCGCTCGCGTTGGGCGCTCGCGGCGCCGCTGGCCTGGAAGCCGGGTCCCAGGGGAGAGCCCGAAGCGTCGAAGCGGCGAGCCCAGATTTCGGCGCGGTCGGCCGCGTTCCGCTCCTCCCACGTCACCAGGAAAGCGCCGGAGGGGGCCATGTCCACCCGGGGAGAACGCCCGGCGGCCGACGGGCTGACCTCGAACGGGCCGCTCAGGCTGTTGCCATTGCGATCGAAGCGCCGGGCCAGGATGTGCGAGGTTCCGCCCGAGCCATGGCTTTCCCAGACGACGACGAAATTGCCCATCCGGTCGGCGTCGACTGAGGGGGTCTTTTCGGCGCTCGTGGAAACGCTGACAGGAATCTCCTCTCCGGCGCGTTGCCCTCCACATTGGAAGCGCTGGGCGCGGATGCCGTCGTCACCCTCCCAGACCGCCGCGAAGTACCCGGCCAGACTGGCGATGGCCGACCTGCCGGCCTGCTGGACGATGGGATTGCCGTTGACCTGGATCTCGCCGGGATAGAGCGCGCCGTGCGAGGAGCGGCACCGGACATAGACGTTCCGGCCGGCGGCCGCCTCGGACGTCCATGTCACCATGAAAGTGCCGACAGAATCCCCCGCCACCGCGGGATGGCGCTGGTGCGAGACCGTAGCCTCGTTGACCTGGAGCTCCGGACCGACCGGCCGGACGGCAGCCTGGGAGGGAGCCGCGAGGGAGACGAGCAGGAGCCCAAGGCAGGTGATGCGAGATGCAATACGCCCAATCTGGTCCACGGTTTGCCCTCCGACCGCGTTGTTTATGCCTTTGTAGCATGAAGGGAGCCTCTCCACAAGCCATGGGTGGGGGGCGACAACCGTGCAACTTCAATGTTTCGTGATCGTGACCTCCGCCCTCCCCTCGGGTTCCTTTCTGGTCGCGACATGAAACGCGGTGCGCCGGGACCGCTTGCCGACAAAGGCGATGCTGGTGCTCAGCACGCCCTGGGCCTTGGAGCCGAGCTTGTCCCATCTCGTCATCCGGACGATGGCCTGGATGGCCTTGTCGGCGTTCAGCTTGTCGTACCGGAACGGGACCCTGGAAATCCGGTCGAGCTCATCGGGATCCCAGGCCAATGCCGCGAGATGGGGGAGTGGGCGGCCCGAAGCCAGCCGGACGGAAGAGAAGGGGCCTTGGGCCAGCGTCCTGAGCAGCCACTCGACGTAGCTGGCCTCATCCAGTGCAGGGGGATGGAAGATCTCGAAGGTCTCCTCGGGCTCCAGGCTTTCCAAGTTGTCCATCTCGTCGCTCCTTGAGGTTTTGCCTGTGGCACCGGCGAGCCCAGGAGTTCCCCTGGCCGGCAGCGCTCACCCTGGAAATGTCCACGCCTGGAGTTTTATTTCAGCGTCTGGAGAAGAGGTAGGGATGCTCTGTTGACTCCTCCCATGAGGACAGCTCAGTGGTTGGATGACATCTCTATAGCAAGCTCCCTCGCCCCGCCGCGGCAATTCTTGACACGGTGCGGCATGACTCCTAGGATGCCGCCATGGCAACTGAGCTGCAGACCCATCCGACTTCCGCTACTGCCGTCTCCTATGGTTCTCTGACTCTGGACGACCAGGGCATCGCCTGGCTCGTCCTGGACGATCCTGCCAAGAGGGTCAACACGCTTTCGACGCGCCTGTTCGAATGGTTCGAGGAGCAGGTGGCTCGACTGGAGCGGGAGCGGCCTTCAGGGCTGGTGATCCTGTCCGGCAAGGCGGACGGGTTCGTGGCCGGGGCGGACCTGGAGGAGCTCGAGAAGCTCGGGGACAAGGAGGCGGTCCTCGATATGCTGCAGCGCGGCCACGAGCTGATGGAGCGGCTCGCCGGAGTACCGTTCCCGACGGTGGCGGCGATCCACGGCGCCGCCCTGGGCGGCGGGCTGGAGCTGGCGCTCGCCTGCCGGTACCGGGTCGCGACCGAGCATCGCAAGACCAAGCTCGGCCTTCCCGAGGTGCAGCTCGGCCTGATCCCCGGGCTCGGGGGCACGCAGCGGCTGCCGCGCCTCGTCGGCGTGCCCGCGGCGCTCGACCTGATCCTCACCGGCAAGCAGCTCGACGCCCGGCGGGCGAAGAAGATGGGGCTGGTGGACGACACCTGCCATCCGGCCGACCTGGCGCGGGCGGCGGAGAAGTGGGTCGGGACGAAGGAGGAGAGGCGCGCCATGGCCGGCGGGATCTCCCGGCGGGCCATGGACCTTCTCGCCCAGACGCCGGGCGCCAACCGGCTGATCTTCGACAGGGCGAGAAAGGAGACGCTGAAGAAAACCGGCGGCCACTATCCGGCGCCGCTGGTGGCGATCGAGGTGGTGCGTGAGGGCCTCAGGCTGCCGCTTCGGCGCGCCCTGGACGTCGAGGCCGGCGCCTTCTCCGAGCTGGTGGTCTCCGACACCGCCAAGAATCTGATCTCGATCTTCTTCATGAAGAACGAGGTCGAGGCCCGGGCCGCCAGGATCGCCCGCGCCGCCCGCCCGGTCGAGCAGATCGGCGTGCTCGGCGCCGGCTTCATGGGCGCGGGCATCGCCCAGGTGCTCGCCCACAAGGGAGTGCCGGTCATCCTGAAAGACAAGGACTACGCCGCGCTCGGCCGGGGCCTCGGCTTCTCCCAGCAGCAGTTCCGGGACCTAACGAAGCGCCGCCGGCTGACCGAGGCAGAGGCCAAGCTCGCCATGGGCCGGATCCACGGCACGATCGAATACGAGTCGTTCCGGCGGCTCCCCCTGGTCATCGAGGCGGTCTTCGAGGACGTCAAGGTCAAGCACGCGGTCATCCGCGAGGTCGAGGCCGTCGCTCCCGAGGATCTGATCTTCGCCTCCAACACCTCGGCGATCCCGATCTCCCAGCTCGCCGAGGGCAGCCGCCGGCCGGAGAACGTGGTCGGCATGCACTTCTTCAGCCCCGTGCACAAGATGCCGCTCGTCGAGATCATCCGGCATCCCGGCACTTCCGAGGAGGCGGTCGCCACGGTGGTCGACGTGGCGCGGACCATGGGCAAGACGGTGATCGTGGTCAACGACGGTCCGGGTTTCTTCACCTCGCGGGTCCTCGGCACGATGCTCAACGAGGCCGTCTGGATGCTGGCCGAGGGGGCGAGCATCGAGCTGGTCGACCGGGCCATGACCCATTGGGGCTGGCCGGTCGGCCCCTTCGCGTTGCTCGACGAGGTCGGCCTCGACGTCGCCCGGCACGCCGGCGAGGAGGTCCGCGCCGCCCTCGGTCCTCGTCTCGATCCGCCGCCCATTTTCGAGCGGATGATCGCGGACAAGCGCCTCGGCCGGAAGGGGAAGCGCGGCTTCTACCTCTACGAGTATGGGGGCAAGGGGAAAGACAAGGGGAAGAAGAAGGAGGTCGACCCCGCGGTCTACCGGCTGCTCGGCTGGACGCCGAAGCCGGTCAGCGGCGAGGAGGTCGTGGAGCGCTGCTGGCTGCAGATGCTCAACGAGACCGCCCGCTGCATGGAGGAGGGGATCATCACGAATCCGGCCGACGTGGACATCGGAGTGATCTTCGGCTTCGGCTTCCCCCCGTTCCGGGGCGGCCTGCTGCGCGAGGCCGACCGCCACGGCCTGCCCTGGGTGGTGGAGCACCTGGACGGGTACGCCGAACGCTACGGCGGGCGCCTGGAGCCGGCGGAGCTGCTGCGCGAGATGGCGCGCAAAGGCGAGACGTTCTACAGGGATTGAGGGTCCGCATTCGACGCGCCGTTGCGTCTTGCGATACATTCGCGGCCCGATGCGCGCGAACGACACCCTCCTCGACCTCTGCCTGGAGCTCCAGATCCTGGACCGTGTCCCCCGCAGCGGCTACGTGCTGCGCGGGGTCGACCATCCCGAGAGCGTGACCGAGCACAGTTGGCACGTGCTCTTCCTCGTCTGGGCCCTGGGCTCGCGGATCGAGGGGATCGACCTCACCCGGGCCATCGAGATCGCCCTGGTCCATGACCTCGCCGAGCTGCGGATCGGCGACCTGCCGCGCGTGGCCTCCCGCTACTTCCCCGAAGGGGCCAAGAAGACGGCCGAATTCGCCGCGATGTCCGAGATCCTCGCCCCGTTGCCCGAGCGGGCGCTCGGGCTTTACGAGGAGTACCAGCAGGGCACGACTCCCGAGGCCCGGCTGGTCAAGGCCTGCGACAAGCTCCAGCTCATGATCAAGGTGGCCGTCTACGAGCGCTGGGGCACCGGCGCCCTTGGCGAGTTCTGGGGCAACCCCGAGAACTTCCCCGACGGCGGCTTCGAAGTGGTGAGGGAGCTGTTCGAGGCTCTGCGGGAGAGGCGGGACGGGGCGATCGAGCTGCCGGAGTAGGGGCCTTTGCGGCGAGCGGCCGTGGAATCAAGAACGACAAGGACAGCAAGGACGCAAGGACGCGGGGTGAACGACCTGTTCCTCGTCCTTGAAGTCCTTGCTGTCCTTGTGGTCCTTGGTTTTCGCGGTGGGGCCCCTACTCCTCTTCCTCCACCCGAACCCCACGCTTGCCGAGCAGCCGTTTGACCTTGTCGTAGAGGTTCTGGCCGAGCAGCGAGTGGGCGGTCTCGCTGATGTCGCGCAGCACGACGCGCAGGTCTTCCGAGCCGCTCCAGTGTCTGCGGGCGTAAGGCTCCAGCTCTCCTCCGAAGGTCTGGGCCAGCACGGCGGTAGCGAGGACCAGGTCGTCCATGAAGCCGACGCCGCCGACCAGCATCTCGGGGAACAGGTCGGCGGGAAGGACGAAGTAGGCGAGCGCGCCGCCGATCAGCGCGCGGGTGGTCTTCGGGACGTCCTTGTCGAGCGCCAGGCGCACCAGCAGGATGAAGACGTCCGGCACGAGCATCAGGGCGCGGACCGAGCCCTCGGTCAGACGGCCGCCGCGCTTCTCGACGGCCTTGATGATCTTCTCGCGCAGGCGGTCGTAGAAGCTCAGGAGCCCACTGGAGGGTTCCTCGTGTACGCCTGTCGCCAGGGCGTGCTCGGCGTCTTCCGCCGCTTTCGCGGAGTCAAAGTCCCGCAGATCCTCGGCCACAGCGGCCGAGAGCTCGTCGGCCATGGGCCGGGTCAGGGGTTCATCCAGCGTACGATCGTCAGCCATGAGTTCCCTCCTCCGCTCTCCACGGGTTCAATCCCCGTGCCATCTACATCAGACACCCTCAGAGAATATACGCCAGCGCGAGGCCGACCTGCGCCCCCATCATCATCAGGTACATGTGTTTCCAGGAGGGGTGGTTCTCCGTCGTGGTCAGCGAATCCGGATCGCGCAGCAGCAGATAGACGGTGTAGGCGCCCCAGATCGTGAACAGGATGCCCATGGCGGTCAGCAGCCACGGGTTGCCGGTGAGGATCGCGTGCTCCGGGTTCTGGGGATCGCGCAGGAACGCTCCCAGGGGGAGGAGGAGCCAGGGGAAGATGAAGAACGGGCTGATGATCCAGGCCGCCTTTTTCACCCCGTAGATAATGGGCAGAGTGCGGCAGTTGCCCGCGCGGTCCCCTTCGATGTCCGCGAAGTCCTTGGTCGAGGCGGCGCCGATCAGGAAAAGGCCGATGACCGCTCCGATGTACCAGGGCTCGGTGTACCCGACGTGCGCCACCATGGCCCAGCCGGCCACTTTGAGCAGGACGCCACGCGGGATCGCAATGGTCAGGTTCGCCAGCATGCCGCGCACCTTGGTGCGCCCGAGCTCCGGGGCCGAGTAGACGAAGGTGAAGATCAGCCCGGCGAGGTAGATGAAGAACGTCACGTGCTCGGAGAGCGGCGCGGTCAGCTTGGCGCTCCAGGTCTCGTAGGGGTACGGCACCACCAGCCAGGTGGGGATGAGCGCCAGGGCGTAGAAGATCCAGGTGAAGATCCAGGCCTCCCGCAGGCTGAGCGCGCCGGTGACCAGCGGCCGGTTCGGCTTGTTCACGCGGTCGATCTCCAGGTCGTAGATCTGGTTGATCGCGTTCGAGGCCGCGTTCATGAAGCTGGCGCAGAGCGAGCCGAGGGCCACGGTGAGGATCACCGGCAGGGTCAGGCGGTGCGCCGGGTCCGGATTGTGGACCGATCCGAACGCGCAGACCGCGCCGGAGACGATCCCCAGGAGCGGCGGCAGCAGGGTGAACGGGCGCGCGAGCTGAGAGTACAGGGAGAGCTTGCTGGGGCGTGCCGGGGTGGAGGCTTCGAGCTGCATTGCGGCTTTTTCCATCGGTTCAGGCGACGACCCAGGGTGTGAAGAGGACCACCACGAGGGCGCCGACCAGGGTGTTCAGGAAATTCAGGGCTTCGTTGTCGAGGAGCTGCCGCTTCTCCAGAGCCGCGCCGACCAGACTCTCGAACGTGGTGCCCACGAAGGCGGCGATCACCACCGGAACGACGCCGGCCCAGCCGTAGAGGCCGAGGAGCGCGCCGAGGACGGCGAGGATCAGCGAGGCGAAGACGCCGGCCAGGGTCCCTTCCAGGGAGACCGCCCCCTCGGTGCCGCGCGGCACCGGCCGGAAGGTGGTGATCAGGAAGGTGCGGCGGCCGAGGAGCTGGCCGATCTCGCTGGAGGCTGTGTCCGCGGCGGCGGTGGCGAAGGCGGCCGCGAAGGCGAGGCCGAAGAGCACGGGGTAGGGGGTCAGCGCCGCGAACAGGGCGCAGGCGGTGGCCACGCCGGCGTTGGCGAAGGCGTGCCGCGCGCCGCGCCGGCCGCCCTCCTCCTGGGCGAGCTTGGCCGCGGCCTTGCGCTTGTACCCGAATTTGGTGCAGGCGCTGCCGATCACGAAGAACGCCAGGAGGAGCAGGAACCCCTTCCAGTCGAGGAAGGCGTAGATCATGAACCCGACGAGGAAGCCGCCGATCACTCCCGAGACGTTGACGGTCCGCGCCTTGTAAGCCAGGCCGGCCAGCGCCGCGTTGATCGCCGCCGCGAGGAGCAGCCGGATCGTCAATCCTTCCTGGTTGAGGAAGTCGCTCCAGCGTCCCTGGGTCAGGGCGAGGCCGAGCAGGAAGAGCCCGGAGACCAGAGGCACGCCGATGTTGTCGTCCAGCCCCTGGGGGAGCGACTCCAGGGCCGCCGCGAACAGGGCGGCGGCGAGCGCGATCGCGAAGGCGAAGGGCCAGCCGTAGGGACGCTCCGGCGGGGTGGTCCAGACCAGGAGCGCCGCGGCGGCCACGGCGCCGAAGAATACGTAAGCGAGGCTGCCGGCCCAGCTCTTCCGCGGGTTCCAGGGGAGCTTGTTCCGACCGACCGTCATGCCGACGACCGAGGCCATGCCGTCGCCGAAGGCCAGGATGCCCCAGGCCGCGGCGGCGATCTCCAGACGCTGATAGAAGACCAGGATCAGGACCAGAACGGCGAGCGGATAGAGGATGATGCCGATTGAGGTCCCGGCCGCGTGATCGGCCTCGCGCCACAGGTGGCGTCCGCCGATCCTGGGGAGGAGGAAGAGGTTGAACGCCAGGGCCGTCGCCGCCAGGACGGCTCCCCAGAAGGAGCCGATGTAGCGCAGGACGAAGGCGAACAGCCCCATGCTCATATGGGTGACCTTGCGCAGCATCTCGCTACGGGAGAGGGGCATCAGCGATTCCTCCTCAGGGCTTCCACTGTCCGCTCTCCTTCAGCCACGCCACGGTCTCCTTCAGCCCCTGCTCCAGGGGACGCCAGATGTAGCCCAGCTCCTTCTCGGCGCGATCGGAGCGGTAGGCCCAGTCGTGGCTGTAGATGTCCACGAGGTCGGGGGTGAGCTTCGGCGTGGAGCTGGTCAGCCGGGCCCACGCCTTCTGCGCCGCGCCGGCCGCCTTGGCTACGCCGTCCGGCAGGCGCAGCGTCGGGATCTTCGCCCCGGTCAGGCGGCCGACCAGACTGTAGAATTCCGCCTGCGTCACGTTCTCGCCGCCCAGCATGTAGCGCGAGCCGGGCTTCGCCTTCTCCAGGGTCAGGGCGACGCCGCGCGCCACGTCTTCCACGTGGACGTAGTTCCAGCGCCTTTCAGGCCGACCGAGGAGGGCTGGCAGGCGGCCGTGGACCAGGTCGAGGATGTGGCGCACCACGATATTCCCCTCGGTCATCTCGCCCGGCCCGTAGATCACGCCCGGGTAGACGACCGAGAGCGGCGCGCCGTCGGCGATGGCCTTGCGGGCGCGGCGGTCGGAGAGCGCCTTGGTGCGCTCGTAGTCGTTGATCCAGGCGCGGTCGTGGATCTCGGCGGATTCGTCGAGCACGCCTCCCGGCCCGGCCTCGGTAGGGCCGAGGGCGATGAAGCTGGAGACGTAGACGACCTTCTCGACAGCCCCCGCCTGCTCGGCGGTCGCCAGGACGTTCTCCAGCCCGCCGAGGTTGACGCGGTCGAACTGCTCCCGCGGAGCGAGGATCTTGACCAGCGCCGCCGCGTGCACCACCGCGTCGCAGCCGGAGACCGCCTTGACCAAGCTGAGCCGGTCGGTGACATCGCCGGGCACGAATTCCACGCCGGAGGGGAAGCGGTCGCGCGACGATCCGCCGCGCACCAGCAGGCGCAGCTCGTGGCGCGGCGCCAGCTCGGAGACGATGCGGCGGCCGAGGAAGCCGGTGCCACCCGTGACGAGGATCTTCATTTCGAGATGGGGACTATATAGCACGCAGGGGCGCAGCATGCTGCGCCCCTGCAGGTCAGGTTCGGGAAGAGGGGAGGCGGGATCAGCGGGTGACCCGCACCGTCAGGTCCGAGAACCTCCAGCCGACCGGCGGGAAATAGGCGTGGTCGGCGATTCCCGGCAGGCCGAAGGTCAGCCGCACCGGGTTGCCGCGGTCCGCGAGGTCGAGGTTGAAGGCCGAGCCGACCGCGTCCAGGATCACGGCGTTGTTCCGCGTCACCTGGAAATGCACGGTCGCGGCCTCGGTGTCGTAGACGATCTTCACGTGGTGCGTGTTCCCTTCCCTCCAGCCCGTGCCGACCAGGATCGCGGGCTCGATCACGGCGCTCCCCTGGTCGATCATGGTGCGCGACCGCATACCGCGGACGAAGCTGCCGAAGTAGAGCGTCTTGTTGAACCGCTGGCCGCCGGTGTGGAACATGCCGACCAGGCCGGTGAAGATCGGGGTGAACTGGTTGATCCTCACGTCGAACTCGATGGTCGCCTTGCGATAGCTCCGGCCGGGCACGAGCGGGAGGGTGATGTCCATCTCGGAGTTGCCCAACCGGGGAGTGAAAAAGACGCCGGGGCGGTTCACCGACACGGTCTCGACGACCGGCGGCGAGGGCGCGTCGAGCGGATAGAGCAGCCGGAACTTCGCCGCACTGGCGTCCACGAACGTGCCGTAGGCGTAGAACGGCTGGTTGCAGGTCACCTGGGCGCGCAGGTTGGCGCCGGTGGCGCCGGCGATGGTGCCGCGCAGCGGATCCTCGATCACGTTGTGGGAGAGCGCCCTGAGCGAGACCGTCTTGGCAGCGCCGATCGCCGAGCCCCGGGGGCGGAGGATCTGGATCTGGCAGGTCGCGATCGCAGAGCCGAAGTTGACGATCTCCACGTTGGAGCGGCCCGTGGCCGTGCGCGCGAGGCCGTACAGGTACGCGGTCGCGTTGGTCGAGAAGCGGTTCTCCTCGGTCAGGACCGGCAGCGCCCACGGATAGGTTTCGCTGCGGGATTCCATGAACACCGAGCCGGTGCGGACGTCGGGGCCGGGGTCGCCGACCAGCTTGAGCATCCCGGCCTCGTCGGTGTACCGGGTCAGATTGAACGCGTTGGGCTTGTCGTCGTTGTCCACGTTGGCCGGCGTACCGGTCTTGCCGACGCCGGACGCCCCTGTCTCGATGAACGTGACCTCGAGCCGGCGAGGTCCGCCGGAGGTCACCTCCGCGTAGATCTTCGGGCTGCCGACGCCACCTGTGTCAGGGGTGGGGATGTAGAAGGTCCCGGCGAGGACAGGGGACGCCATGGCCGCGCCAAAGGCGACGAGGAGGGACAGAGGCTTTCTCATGGTGCTGCGGTCTCCTGAGGCGGGGCTGCCGCCGTGAAACGGGGTAAATCGGAGCGACGGTATTGTAAAGGATTTACGAGAGGGGCGCCACCCGCCGGACCCTCACCCCCTGACCCCCTCTCCCGGGTGGGTGTGAGTGCGGGTGGGAGAGGGGGTCAGGGGGTGAGGGTGTTTGGGGGGGGGGGGGGTGTGGT
>DASVEF010000184.1:0-4317 GCA_036380715.1 Thermoanaerobaculia bacterium
CCGCCGGCGGCGCCGGAGAGGGTCTCGGCCACCGCGCGGGCCGACGGCATCCAGGTCGAGTGGACCGCGCGGGAAGGGGCCACCGGGTACAACGTCTACCGGCGCCTCTCCCAGGAGCGGGCGCACGGCCAGCCCGCGCACACCGCCGGGCCGGACCAGACGAGCTGGCTCGACGCTGGCGCCCGCTTCGGCCAGAGCTACATCTACGCGGTGACCGCGATCGGCGAGCGGGAGCCGCTGGTCGAGAGCGCCATCACCAGCGAGCACGAGGTCGTCTACCAGGACCGCTTCGCGCCGCCGCCGCCGGCCGACCTGGTGGCCTTGGCCGAGGGCGGCAGGGTGCGCCTGGTCTGGCGCACCAGCGACGCCGCCGATCTCGCCGGGTACGTCGTCTACCGCCGCGGTCCGGACGGGGACTTCCGCCGCATGACCGCGCAGCCGCTCACGACGACCGAGTACGTGGACACGGACGTGAGGCCGGGGCAGACCTTCAGCTACCGGGTGACGGCGGTGGACCAGACCGGCAACGAGAGCGCGCCGGGCGGCGAGGTCCGGGCCGCCGTGCCATGACCGCTTTTTTCAAAGTCTCTGGAAGCGGGAACGACTTTCTTGCCCTGGCGGAACCGGCCGAGGTCCCTCCCCCGGAGCGGATCCGCGCCTGGTGCCGCCGCGGCGTGTCGCTGGGAGCGGACGGCCTGTTCATCCTCCGCCGCGCCGGCGGGGGCACGGCCATGGACTACTTCAACTCCGACGGCCATCCCGCCGATCTCTGCCTGAACGGCACCCGCTGCGCCGCCCAACTCGCCTTCCACCTGGGCTGGGCCGGGGAGGCCGTCGAGGTGCTCACCGGCGCCGGGAGCGTCGCGGCCCGCCGCCTGGATCCGGGCCGCGTGGCCGTGGAGATGCCCGTCCCGGAAGCTCCTGAGGAGCTGGCCCTGGAGGCGGGCGGCATCCGTCATGCAGGATACCGGCTGCGGGTCGGAGTCCCCCACTTCGTTCTCGTCTGGCCGGAGGAGCTGAGCGATGCGCCGGTCCGGGAGCTGGGAGCGAAGATCCGTGGCCACGCGGCGTTCGGGAGCGAGGGGACCAATGTGAGCTTCGTCCGCTTCCCCGGCCGGCGCCGGATGGAGATCCGGACCTTCGAGCGGGGGGTGGAGGACGAGACGCTCTCCTGCGGCACGGGGGTGCTGGCCGGGGCCGCCGCGGGAATCGCCTCCGGGCAGGCCGGGCTCCCCCTGGAGGTCATGACGCAGGGCGGGTTCGAGCTGGAAGTGGACGCCGATCCACGGACCGGCCGCTGGCTGCTCAGCGGCGACGCCCGCGTGATCGCGCGCGGCGAGCTGCTCCCCGGAGCCGACCGGGAAACCGCGCCGCCGCCCTGGACGTAGACGGGATATCATCAACGGCGAACCGGCTGACGTCCAGGCCGGGTGCCTGCTTCGGAGGTGAGAGGTCGAGTGAGCGAGATGAGCAGCGCCCCCCCCAGCCCCCCCAGCTATCGCCGAGTCGCGGCCATCGTGCCGGCCTACAACGAGCAGGAGACCCTGGCCGAGGTCCTCGCCGTCCTCAAGTCCACCCCGCTGATCCACGAGATCCTCGTCGTCTCCGACGGCTCGACCGACGGCACCGTCGAGATCGCCCGCAGCCTCGGGCTGCCGACCATCCACCTGCGCGAGAACCAGGGCAAGGGGATCGCCATGGCCGTCGGCGTCGAGCACACCAAGGCCGAGATCCTGCTGTTCGTGGACGGCGATATCCTGAACCTCACCGGCGATCTGCTGGAGAAGCTGATCGAGCCGGTCCTCTCCGGCCGCTCGGACATGAACGTCGGCATCCGCCACCGCGGCAGCCTGATCGACGGCATCCACGCCACCACGGGACCGCTCCTGTCGGGGATCCGCTGCCTGCGGCGGAAGATCTTCGAGGCGGTGCCCGAGAGCCACCTCGAAGGGTTCGCCGTCGAGACCGGGCTCAACTGGGCCTGCCGCCAGCTCGGCTGCCGGATCACCACGTTCGTGATGCACAACCTCAAGCACCTGGTCAAGGAGAAGAAGCGGGGGCTGCTCCAGGGCTTCCGGGCGCGCTATAAGATGTTCGGCGCCGTGTTCGCCGCCTGGATGGTGCTGCAGGTCAAGGAACCTCCGTTGCGCAGCGCCCCCCGCGGCGGCGGGCGGTTCTTCAAGCCCGAGCTCGAATACATCAACTTCTGACCGATGCCCCGCAAAGAGTTCCCTCCCGTCGACGAGCAGATGAAGCTGCTCACGCGCGGCACCGTCGACCTGATCGACGAGGCGCAGCTCCGCGCCAAGCTCGAGAAGTCGCGCGGCGCCGGCGAGCCGCTCACGATCAAGGCCGGGTTCGACCCGTCCTCGCCCGACCTCCACCTCGGCCACACCGTGCTGTTCCGCAAGATGCGGCACTTCCAGCAGCTCGGCCACCGGGTCGTCTTCCTGATCGGCGGCTTCACCGCCCGCATCGGCGATCCGACCGGCAAGAAGGCCACCCGGCCCCAGCTCACCGAAGAGGAGGTGGAGGCCAACGCGCGGACCTACCTGCGCCAGGTCTTCAAGGTGCTCGACGAGAAGGAGACCGCGGTCGACAACAACTACCGCTGGCTCGGCCAGCTCGGCTCCGTGGGCATGGTTCAGCTCGCCGGCCGCTACACGCTCGCCCGGATCATGGAGCGCGAGGACTTCCGGACACGCTTCCAGGAAAACCGGCCGATCCACCTCCACGAGCTGCTCTATCCGCTGGCGCAGGGCTGGGACTCGGTCGTCATGAAGGCGGACGTGGAGCTGGGCGGGCACGACCAGATCTTCAACCTGCTGGTCGGCCGCGACCTCATGAAGGAAGAGGGGCTGGAGCCGCAGGTCGTCCTCACGGTCCCTCTCCTCGTCGGCACCGACGGCAGCGACAAGATGTCGAAGAGCCTCGGCAACGCCATCGGCGTCGAGGACTCGGCCACGGACATCTACGGCAAGACCATGTCGATCCCCGACACCCTGATGTGGGACTGGTACCTGCTGCTGACCGATCTCACGCCGGAGGAGATCGCCGGGCGGCGCTCCCGGGTCGAGTCGGGGGAGCTGCACCCCAAGAAGGTCAAGCAGGAGCTGGCCCGCCGCCTGGTGGCCGACTACCACGGCGAGGAGGCGGCGCAACAGGCCGAGGCGGAGTTCGAGAAAGTCTTCGCCGGCGGCGGCGTCCCCGACGAGGTGCCGGAGCACGAGCTCGAAGGCTCCTGGACGCTGGTCAAGCTGCTCGCCGCGGCCGACCTCGCCCCGAGCAACGCCGAGGCCCGCCGCCTGATCCAGGCAGGGGCGGTCGCGGTCGACGGCGGGCGCGTCGACGACCCCTTCCACGAGCTCCCGCCAAGGGGCGAGCCCTACCTCTTCAAGGTCGGCAAGCGTCGCTTCGCGCGCGTCCGGCTCCGCTAGAAACCCACCCCTGACTCTCATGCGCGGCGTCAAAGACGGATCTCCAGTGGCAGAGCTCTCGTCCCACGACCGGATCCTGTACGCCGCCCGGACGCTCTTCTCCTCCCAGGGCTACGAGAACGCCACCACCTCGGCGATCGCTCGCAACGCGGGGACGAGCGAGTCGCAGCTCATCAAGCACTTCGGCAGCAAGGAAGGGCTCCTGGAGGCGATCTTCGACCAGAGCTGGCAACGGATGGGGGGCGGGGTCCGGCAGATCCTGGAGGCGCACAGCTCTCCGCTGGAGAGGCTGAAGGCGCTGACCGAGCTGATGCTCACCGCACTGGAGCAGGACAAGGAGCTGCGGACGCTGATGCTCCTCGAAGGGCGCCGCATCCGCAAGCACGGCCACATGGTGGTGCTGACCCGCGGCTTCCTCCAGGTTGTGGGGACCCTCGACCAGATCCTGCGCGACATGCGCGATGCCGGGCAGGTCAAGCCGGGGCTCAACCTGGAGGCGGTCAGGTCGGCCCTGATCGGCGCCTTCGAAGGGCTGCTGCGGGACCAGCTCCTCGCGGAGCGCGTCGGGTACCCGGCCAGCTACAGCTCCGCCGAGCTGCGCGAGGCGTTCCGGGCTGTGCTGAGCTGCTTCCTCGCCACCTCGGACGGTCCGCGTGACGATTCCTCGTCATAGCTCGCGCCTGGGCCGTTATTATCTCTCCATGCTTCCGCTGTTGCTCACGCTCCTCTTCGGCGCGGACGCCGCTCCCGCGCCTCCGCAGCCGTCCATTCAGCCCGTCCGGATGTCCTTCTCCGCCTTCCGGCAGACCATCGAGGTCGAAGTCCGCGACCTGCCGCGGGAGACCGCCCGCGAAGCCATCCAGGCCGCGCTCGCCGAGGT
>DASVEF010000185.1:0-85665 GCA_036380715.1 Thermoanaerobaculia bacterium
CGAGATCCTGGTCGTGGACTCCTTCTCGGCCGACCGCACCCCGGAGATCGCCCAGCGGTACGCCAAGGTGCGCTTCCACCAGCGGACCTACTTCGGCTCGGCCGCGCAGAAGAACTGGGCCATGGACCAGGTGCAGAACGAGTGGATCCTGATCTTCGACGCCGACGAGCGCTGCACGCCGGCGCTCCAGAAGGAGATCGAGGAGCTCCTCGCCTCCCAGCCGCAGCACGACGCCTACACGATCAAGCGGCAGGTCTACTTCATGAACCGGATCATCCGCTTCTCGGGCTGGCAGCACGACCGGGTGGTGCGCCTGGTGCGGCGCGGCACGGCCCGCTATCCCAACCGCCGGGTGCACGCCGACATGATCACCCGCGGCCCCGCCCCGCTCCTGCGCAATCCCATGGAGCACTACATGACCGATTCGTTCGACGATTACGCGCGGCGGATCGAGAAGTACAGCTTCTGGGGGGCGGCGCAGAACTGGCGGGAGGGGAAGACGTCGGGCCCGGTGGAGGTCTTCGGCCGGTCGCTCTGGCGCTTCCTGCGCACCTACATCTTCCAGCTCGGCATCCTCGACGGCATGCACGGCCTGGTCTTCTGCATGCTGCAGGCGTACGGCACCTACCTCAAATGGGCCCTCCTCTGGGGCTGGCGCATCAACGCCGCCCGCGGCCGCATGCCGGACCTGCCGATCTTCGACGAGAGCGAGGAGACCTGGCGGGGGCTGGAGGAACAGGGGACGTCCGAGGCGTAGAGCCCCCACCCCCCCGGCCCCTCTCCCGGAGGGAGAGGGGTGAAATTTCAGGAAAAAGCTCAGGAAGCAGCGTTTTTCAATGTTTTGTTCCCCCTCTCCCCCCGGGAGAGGGGGCCAGGGGGTGAGGGTCCCCTGTAACCTTTCCGCCCTCCAGGCGTAATCTAAGAGAAATCTTTCGGAGGGTCCTTTCTCATGCCGGACTTCTTGCGTGATCTCCGTTACGGGCTTCGCATGCTGATGAAAAGCCCGGGGTACAGCTTTGCGGCCGCCCTGGCCCTCGCCTTGGGCATCGGCCTCTGCACGGCCATGTTCAGCATCGTCTATGGCGCGATGTTCCGCGGGCTCCCGTTCGAGGAGTCCGACCGCATCATGCACATGGAGAACGCCCGCCCCTCGCGCGACGAGCCGAGCCTGGAGGTCTACATCCACGACTTCCTCGAGTGGCGGCAGCGCCAGACCTCTTTCGAAGGCTTCGCGGCCTTCGACGGCGGCTCCCTCAACCTGGGCGGCGCGGGCGAGGTGCCCGAGCGCCTCGAGGGGTGCTTCGTCACCTCCGACTTCATGAAATTGCTCCGGGTGCGGCCGATCCTGGGCCGCGACTTCATCGCCGCCGACGACGCGCCGGACGCCGAGGCGGTCGTCCTGCTCGGATACGGCGTCTGGAAGTCCCGCTACGGAGGCGACCCGCAGGTGGTCGGCCGGAAGGTCCGGGCCAACGGCGAGCCGGCGACGATCATCGGCGTCATGCCCCAGGGCTTCGCCTTTCCAGTCAACCAGCAGGCCTGGACGACCTTGCGCCTGGACCCCCTGCGGACCGAGCGCGGCCAGGGGCGGACGCTGGAGGTGCTCGGCCGCCTCAAGCCGAGAGTCACCCTGGAGCGGGCGCGGGCGGAGCTGGCGGGGATCGCCAAGGCCATCGCCGCCGAGCATCCGGAGACCAACGAGGGCCGGGAGGCGCGGGTCAAGCCGATCATGGAGGAGTTCATCGAGGGACCTCTGCGCGCCCTCTTCTATCTCATGCTCGGCGCCTGCCTGTTCGTCCTCCTCATCGCGTGCACCAACGTGGCCAGCCTGATGATGGCGCGGGCCTCGCGGCGCACCCGCGAGATCGCCATCCGCTCGGCTCTGGGAGCGCAGCGCGGGCGGGTCATCGCCCAGCTCCTCACCGAAAGCCTGCTGCTCGCCCTGGGCGGCGCCGTCCTGGGCATTCTCCTCGCCGAGGCGGGCGTCAAGGGCTTCAACGCCGCCATCTCCGGGACCGACCCGCCCTACTGGCTCCACATCGCCATCGATCCGCCCGCCCTGCTCTTCGCCCTCGGCGCGACCCTGCTCGCGGCGCTGCTCTCCGGCCTCATGCCGGCGCTCCAGGCCTCCCGCACGGAGATCACCGAGGTGCTCAAGGACGAGGGGCGCGGCACCTCCAGCCTCCGCATGGGCCTGTTCACCCGCGGCGTGCTCATCTTCGAGGTCGCCCTCTCCTGCCTGCTTCTCGTCGGCGCCGGGCTGATGGTCAAGAGCATCGTCATGGCGCGCACGCTCGACCTGGGTTTCGAGGCCGAGGGCATCCTGACCGCGCGCATCGCCCTGTTCGAGAAGGCCTATCCCGAAAAGGAGCGCCGCGCCGCCTTCTACCAGACCGTCGCGGACCGGCTGCGCGAGAACCCCAACGTCGAGGCGGCCGCAATGGGCTCGATCCTGCCGGCCAGCGGGGCCTGGACCACGCGCTACGCGCTCAGCGGGCGCTCCTACGCCAGCGAAGAGGACCACCCGGTCGCGGCCTACGGTCCCATCTCGCCCGGCTACTTCGAAGTCTTCGGCCTGCGCATCCTCCAGGGCCGGGACTTCGATCAGCGGGACGCGACCCACAGCGCGCCGGTAGTGATCGTCAACGAGAGCTTCGCCCGCGCCGCCTGGCCGGGAGAGAGCCCCCTGGGGCGGCAGATCCGGCTGATCGGCGGCGAGGAGGCCGAGAAGGAGCCCTGGCGCACGGTGATCGGCATGGTCTCCGACTCCCAGATGAAAGGTTTCAACGCCGAGGACGCCGAGAAGTGGGACGGCTTCTACATCCCGCTGGCCCAGGAGGCCCCGCAGTTCGCGAGCGTGTTGATCAAAGTCCGCCAGGGGACGCCCGAGTCCCTCTCCGGACCGTTGCGCGAGATCGTGACGGACCTGGACCGCGACCTGCCGGTCTACTTCGTCCGTTCCATGCAGGAGACCATGGACCGCAACCTCTTCTTCTCCAACCTGTTCGGCACCCTGTTCGCGATCTTCGGAGCGAGCGCCCTGCTGCTCGCCTCGATCGGTATCTACGGCGTGATCTCCTTCTCGGTCCACCAGCGGACCCAGGAGATCGGCATCCGCATGGCGCTCGGCGCGCAGCGGAACAGCGTCCTGCGCCTGATCTTCCGCCAGGGGATGCTGCAGCTCGGGGTCGGCCTGCTGGTCGGGCTCATCCTGGCCTGGCTGGGCTCCAAAGTCCTGGCGGTCTTCCTGATCGGCATCCAGCCGCACGACCCGGGGACGTTCGCCACGATCATCCTGGTCCTCACCGCGGTCGCCCTCTTCGCCTGCTGGATTCCGGCGCGCCGCGCGGCCGGCACCGATCCGCTGGTGGCGATCCGGTACGATTGAGCCCTCACCCCCGGCCCCTCTCCCCGAGGGAGAGGGGAGAAACTTCGGCATCTTTTCCCCCTCTCCCATCGGGAGAGGGGGTCAGGGGGTGAGGGCTCCGCAGTCGCGATATCCTCTCGGCGTCATGGCCATCTCCGCAGCCCTCCTCTCCCACCTCCGCGGCTGCCAGCAGGAGATGGCCGCTCTCCTCCGCGAGCTGGCTCTCCTCGAAACCCCCTCCCTGGTGCCGGCCGCGCAGGAGGCTGCCTTCCGCCTCCTTGCCCCGGAGCTGGAGAAGGCCGGCCTCGCCACGCGCCGGCTGCGCGGCCGCCGCAGCGGCGGCCAGCTCTACGCCGCTCCGGAGCGCAGGGCCAGAAGGGACCGCGGGACCCAGCTCCTGATCGGGCACTGCGACACGGTCTGGCCCCTCGGCACCCTGGAGGGCATGCCGGTGGAGGTCCGCGACGGCCGGCTCGCCGGCCCCGGGGTGTTCGACATGAAGGGCGGGCTGGTGCAGGGGGTCTTCGCCTTGCGGGCGCTGCGCGAGCTGGGGCTGGAGCCGCCGCTCGCCCCGGTCTTCTTCATCAACTCCGACGAGGAGATCGGCAGCGCGGACTCCGCCGCGCGCATCCTCCGCCTGGCCCGCCGGGCGCGGCGGGTCTTCGTGCTGGAGCCGGCGCTCGGACCTTCCGGGCGGCTCAAGACCCGCCGCAAGGGGGCGCTCCGCTTCAACGTCCAAGTGCGGGGACGGGCGGCGCACGCGGGGTTGGACCCGGAGAAGGGGGCGAGCGCCGTCCTGGAGCTCGCGCACGTGATCCGCGAGCTGTACGCCCTGGCCGATCCGGAGCGAGGGATCAGCGTCAACGTCGGCGTCATCTCCGGCGGGACCCGCCGCAACGTGGTGGCCGCTGAGGCTAGGGCCGAGGTGGACGTCCGGGTGCTGCGGATGGCCGACGCCCTGGAGGTCGAGCGGAAGGTGCGGGACCTGTCGCCCGCGACCCCTGGCACGAGCCTGGAGATCCTGGGCGGGATGGACCGGCCGCCGCTCGAAGCCACGCCGGGCAACCAGGCGCTGTGGCGGGCGGCGGAGCGGTGTGCGCGAGAGCTGGGCTTCGAGCTGGGGGAGGGGACGGCCGGCGGAGCCTCCGACGGCAGCTTCACCAGCCAGGTGGCGCCCACCCTCGACGGCCTGGGAGCGGTGGGGGACGGCGCGCACGCCCTCCACGAGCACGTGGTGATCGACAAGATGCCGGAGCGCGCGGCCCTGTTGGCAATGTTATTGCTGGAGCCTACGGCTCATATATAGGTAGAGAAGGATGCGAGGGCGGCCGTGGCGGTCGTTCGTTTTCAGGTTGGGAAGGAGCAGTCGGATGAGTCGGGTGGTCCTGTCGTTGGTCCTGTCCCTGGCGGTGGGCGTGGGAATCGCCGCCGCCGGCACCTCAAACCCCGTTCTGAGCAAGCAGGAGATCCGGCAGGCCGAGCAGTGGCTCAAAGACCTCGGCTACTGGACCGGCCCCGTAGACGGCGTCTGGGACGGCGCGTCGCGCCACGCCCTGACCGCCTTTCAGAAGATCGAGGGCGCGCGGCCGACCGGCCGGCTGACCCGGGCGGAGCACAACGCCCTGTCGATGGCGGCCCCGCACCGGCCGAAAGACAAGAGCGGCGCGCACCTCGAAGTGGACATCGGCCGCCAGGTTCTCTTCCTGGTGGACGCCGACGGCAAGGTGGGGAACATCCTGCCGATCTCCTCCGGCTCCGGCAAGCGCTTCTTCGAGGCCGGCTATCCCGAGACCCGCGCCATCACCCCCTGTGCCCGGCTGGAGGTCTATCAGAAGCTCTCCGGCTGGCGCACCAGCCCGCTCGGCGAGATGCACAATCCCATGTACATCGTGGGAGGCATCGCCATCCACGGCAGCACGGACGTCCCGCCCCATCCGGCGAGCCACGGCTGCATCCGCATCCCCATGTACGCCTCCCACCAGCTCCCGAAGATGGTCCCCATCGGCACGCCGGTGCTCGTCTACGGCTGCAAGGAGGAGAAGGCCGTGATGCAGGAGGCGGCGGCGCTCAAGCCGTGAGCTGACAGCCTCTCGTCGACAGGGCAAGCTGTCGCGAAGGCGTCGCAATCTGTTGAGATGACCGTGGACAACGCGACGCCGACTCTGGTCGATGTCGCATTGACCGCGGTCAATGTAACGATGACCATGGTCAATGTCGCGTTGTCCATGGCCATCGCGACATCGTCTCCGGATGAGGTGAGCTGGATCGCGACAATTCTTTTCTTTGTCGCTGCTCTGTCGCAAGACCGCCCGAGATCCTTTCCTTATCTGAGCCTGTTGTCGCGATGGCGGATCACGGTGCCGCTATTTTGTGCGCCAGATAACGAATATTTTTGAAGATGTCGCGAATCGCGCAAACATTGCTGCAGTTCACGACGCCAAGCAGCGATTGCCAGAGAGTTTCGCGACAACCTGCGCGTGTTTCGAGACAACTTGCGACAGGTTCGCGACGCCGTCTCGTGAGTGAGTCCCGGCTGCAGCGTGGGAGACGAGAGGGGGCGGTGACATCGTTACAGTGAACGTGGACAGCGGAGCGAAACGTAGACGGCGGAGCCGTTCTGGGCTATCCTTGCAGGCCGTAGTTGCCAGATTGCGACAGTCTTCCGTGACTTCGCGACGCCCAGACCGGGCATCGCTCGGCGATTCGGCGTCTCTGTCGCGAAGGGAGCGGACATTGCGACACTGAAGGAGGTCGTCATGAGCGCGAACCTGTCCATTGCCCAGATGCAGGCTCAATTGGAAGCGCGGGTGGCGCACCACCGCGACCAGGAAGCGTTCCACGCGCAGCAGGAGGTCTTCCACCGCGAGCAGAAGACGTTCCATGCCGCCGAGCTCCAGACCGCGACCGAGCGCCTCGAATCCTTCCAGGCCGCAGCCACGGCCGCCGGCGAATTCGTCGGCCGCCAGAGCCCCGCCGCCGCGCCCGGAGCCGATTTCGAGCCCGGACCGAAGACCAGCCTGAGCCCGCTGATCGCCCAGGTCCTGAAGAGCAAGGCTCCCGACGAGACCTTCGGTCCCTCGGAGATCGCCAAGGAGATCCACAAGCGCTGGGGTACCAAGCTGCAACGCCGCATCGACGTCCGGAACGTCGCCGCCACCCTCCGTCGCTGGGCCCTCGCCGGCCGCATCCACCTCGTGCGGGAGGGCAAGGCGCACCAGCAGTCGATCTACCGCCTCAGCCGGCTTCGAACGGGTTGAGAATCTCGACCCCGAAGGGTGCGAAGTCGCGGACGTTTCGGGTCACGACCACCAAGTGATGGACGATTGCCGTGGAGGCAATGAGCGCATCGGCCAGCAGGTCGTCGGAGCGCCGATGCATCAGCTTCGCCCAGACGCGGAAGATCCGGCCATCAAGAGGCAGGACGTTCCAGGTTTGTGCCACCTGGTCAATCCACGACTCGATCTGGGAGGCTCTTTCCGGGTCCTGTTCGCGAGTGATCTCGACCCCGGCCTGTAGCTCGCCCAGTGTGACAGCGGATAGATGAAGATCGTGGTCGGCAATTCCTTCAAGCCAGGCGGCTACGGCTCCGTGAGGCCGGGGTCGCCTCAGCTCCGAGATAACGTTGGTATCGAGGAGATACATGAGCCCTACTCAAGAGCCGCGGGTGTCCGCCGACGCCAGCGGCGGCGCGGGGGGACCGGGATCTCGGCTCGCGGCGTCTCGGCGAGGAGGAGCTCCTTGAGAGTAGGCCGTGCCGACTGGAGCCGGCGCCACTCCTCGATTGGAACCAGAACGGCGGCCTCTACACCCCGCCGGGTGACGATCTGCGGACCTTCTGTGAGGCTCGCCTCCAGAAACTCGCTGAAGCGTGCCTTTGCGTCCTGCACCGGCCATCGCCTTGCGGATTGATCTGCAGCCATAGACACCTCCTGGATGACCCACCAGACTAGTTATAAGACTAGTTTCCTCGGTTTGCAAGGCCAACGCCGCGACGGCGGTAAAGCCGAGTCAGGAGAAGTTTCAGGAGCGGCGGGCCTTTGCCCCACGGCTCAAGGCCGCCTCGCCAGGTTCCTTCTCGTCCGAGGGGGTCTGATGGTCCCAACGGTCCCAGGGATCCGGTGGTCCGGCCGGGACCTTGGCAAGAACGCGGTCGAACGCTGCGCGATCACCCTGTTGGGCGAGGGCCTCCAGATAGTCCTCTGTCATCAAAGCCGACATCTTCTCGGCCACCGCGGTACTGATGAGCTGGTTGATTGAGACCTTCTCCTTCCTGGCAAGATCCTTCAGATGCCGGTGAAGCGAGTCGGGAAGGCGGATGCTGAGAGTGGCCATGTTCAACCTCCGATGACATCGAGGAACGCTTTCGGCGTCACGATCTGAATCCCGAAGCGTTCGGCCGTCGCGAAGTCCCCTCCGTTGTAGGTGACGATGTACCTGGCCCGAGAGGCGACGGCGAGCTCCAGGACCATGTCGTCCTTGGGATCGGGCAGGCTCGGCCGCCAGAGGAAGAAGATCTTCTGTCGGTGCGCGACCGAGCACAGGTAACGGAGGACGGAGAGGACCTCCTCCTGTGTCAGGTCCGTCGCGCGCAGCAGCACATCCTCATACTCCAGGACCAGCGGCACTGAGACGCTGATCTCGAACCGACCCTCCCTCAGGAGAGAGATAAGCCGAAATGCCACGCCCTCACGGGAGCGAAAGGCCGAGACGAGAACGTTGGTATCCAGCACCACCCGCCAAGTCGACATGGTAGCACATACGGTATCATAGAGCCCGATGAGCTCCATGCTCTGCGGCGTCGGCCTGGGCGGCCTGTGCTAGCCTAGCCTTTGCCTGAACCGAGCCCCGGATGCCACGGATTTTCGACAACATTGAGCATGCTCTCCTCCCTGCTCTGCGGGAGGGGCTTGCGCTCTCCCATCGCGCCGACTTCTGTGTCGGCTACTTCAATCTCCGGGGATGGAAGCACATCGACGGCCTCGTCGAGGGTTGGCCGGGTGGAGAGGGGCACTGCTGCCGTCTCCTGATCGGCATGCAGCGGCTCCCCCAGGAGGAGCTGCGGGAGGCGCTCAGCCTTGTCCCCAAGGTCAACGGGATCGACCTTCAGACCGCCGTCCGTCTCAAGCGGAGGCTCGCCGAGGAGCTGCGGGATCAGCTCTCGCTCGGAGCCCCGACCGACGAGGACGAAGCCGGGCTGCAGCGGCTTGCCTCGCAGCTCCGGGCCGGCAAGCTGGTGGTCAAGTTGTTCCTCCGCTATCCGCTCCACGCCAAGCTCTATCTCCTGTTCCGCTCCGACCCTGTCAATCCGATCATCGGGTTCCTGGGCAGCAGCAACCTGACCCTTGCGGGGCTCGCCCGTCAAGGCGAGCTGAACATTGATGTGCTCGACAGCGACGCTGGCGAGAAGCTCGCTGCCTGGTTCGAGGACCGGTGGAATGACCGCTTCTGTCTGGATGTCACCCAGGAGCTCCTCGCCGTCCTGGAGGAGAGCTGGGCGCGGGAGGAGATCTATCCTCCGTATCTGCTCTACCTGAAGATGGTCTATCACCTGTCGCGCGAAGCCCGGGCCGGCCTCGCGGAGTTCCGCATCCCCCGCGACTTCGGCGACAAGCTCCTCCCGTTCCAGACTGCCGCCGTCAAGATCGCCGCCCATCACCTCAACAAGCGCGGCGGCGTCCTGCTCGGCGATGTGGTCGGCCTGGGCAAGACTCTGATGGCCACGGCCCTCGCCCGGATCTTCGAGGATGACCACGGGCTCGAAACCCTGATCCTCTGCCCGAAGGGGCTGGTCCGCATGTGGGAGGACTACCGGGAGCGTTACCGGCTCCGCGCCCGTGTCCTGCCGATCACCCGCGTCGCCCAGGAGCTTCCGAATCTGCGGCGCTATCGCCTCGTCCTGATCGACGAAAGCCACAACCTGCGCAACCGGGAAGGCAAGCGCTACCGGATCATTCAGGAGTACATCCAGGAGAACGAAAGCCGGGTCATCCTGCTGTCCGCCACGCCCTACAACAAGACCTACCTCGACCTCTCCAACCAGCTCCGTCTCTTCGTGCCCGAAGACTCCCGCCTCGGCCTCCGACCCGAGCGGTTGCTGCGCGAGCTCGGAGAGGCCGAGTTCATCCGCCGTCACCAGTGCAGCCCCGACTCCCTGGCCGCCTTCGAAAAGAGTGAGCATCCGGACGACTGGCGCGAGCTGATGCGTCTCTATCTCGTCCGCCGCACCCGGACCTTCATTCAGGAAAACTATGCCACGGCCGATCCGGAGAATGGCCGCAGGTATCTCACCTTCGAAGACGGGACCCGTTCGTACTTTCCCATGCGAGTGCCGCGGACAGTCGGGTTTGAGATCGCGGAAGGAGATCCGAACGATCCCTACGCCCGTCTGTTCTCCGATCCGGTGGTGGAGATCCTCGGCTCTCTGAGCCTGCCCCGCTATGGGCTCGGCAACTACATCGCCGCCACGAAGAAGGAGCCTCCGACGCCGACAGAAGCCAAAGTCCTGAATGACCTCTCCCGGGCCGGCCGGCGACTCATGGGTTTCTGCCGCACCAACCTGTTCAAGCGTCTGGAGAGCAGTGGATTCGCTTTCCTCCAGTCCGTCGAACGGCACGTCCTGCGGAATTTCGTCTATCTCCATGCCATTGAGGAAGGCCTTCCGGTCCCGATCGGCACTCAGGACAGCGCGGCCCTCGATCCGCGCTTCTTCGACGGCGACGCCGATGCAGGAACGGCCGCTCTCTTTGAGGAGGCCGAGGGACCGGGAAACGGCGGAGGCTCGAACGGCGCTGCGCGGAACGGCGCGGGACTGCGCACGGAAGAGGCCTTCCGCGCCCGGGCGGCCGAGGTCTACCGGCACTATCAGACGCACGAGAAGAACCGGTTCCGATGGCTGCGTCCCGACCTGTTCGTCGCGGCTCTCGCCAAGGACCTTCTGGCAGACAGCCGGCGTCTGCTGCGCATCCTGGACGAATGCGGAGAGTGGGACCCCGCGCGTGACCGCAAGCTTCTGGCGCTCCTGGACATCGTCGGCCGGCGCCACGGCGACGAGAAGGTCCTGGTCTTCTCCCAGTTCGCCGACACGGTGTGCTATCTGGAGCGCGAGCTCAAGGGCCGAGGCCGCAATGACGTCGCTGCCGCGACCGGCGATTCCGCCGACCCGACGATCCTCGCTTGGCGTTTCAGCCCCGTCAGCAATGAAAAGAGCGATCGGATCCCGGCCGATCAGGAGCTCGGCGTCCTGCTCGCTACCGATATCCTGAGCGAGGGCCAGAACCTCCAGGACTGCCGCGTCGTCGTCAACTACGATCTTCCCTGGGCCATCATCCGCCTCATCCAGCGAGTCGGGCGCATCGACCGCATCGGCCAACGCGCTGAGAGTCTCCTCTGCTATTCGTTCCTCCCCGCCGAGGGCGTCGAACGGGTCATCCGCCTTCGCAGCCGTGTCCGCCAACGGCTCCTGGAAAACGCCGAGGTCGTCGGCACGGACGAACGATTTTTCGACGACGACCGCAACGATCAGGTGCTCGTCGATCTTTACCATGAAAAGTCAGGCCTTTTGGATGCCGACGCCGATGCCGAGGTCGATCTGGCTTCCTATGCCTATGAGATCTGGAAGAACGCCCTGGAACGCGATCCGGCGCTCGAAAAGAGGATCACCGCCCTGCCGGACGTGATCTTCTCGACCCGCCTGCATGCTCCGGCTCAGGCAGGTCCGCCCGGAGTGCTGGTCTACCTGCGGACCGCCGATGACAACGATTTCCTCGCCTGGCTCGATGAAGGGGGCCAGAGCGTGACGCAGTCGCAGCTCGCCATCCTCCAGGCCGCAGCCTGCGAGCCGGACACGCCCGGGTTGCCGCGCCACCCGTGCCATCACGAGCTGGTCCGCAAGACCTCTTCGTGGCCCTCCTTCAGAAAGACGGGGCGCGGGCTCGCGGAGACGAGGACCTTGCGGTGGACTTGAATTCGAGCTGCGCGCTTTCGCCCTGCGCTAGGAGAGCAAGGATCTCCGGGTCGCCCGGCCGCGGGGCGAATTTGCGGTAGGCCTCGAGAGCCGCGACCTTCACGGATTGAACTCGTACTTGATGCCGAGGTCTTTAAACTGATCCATCAGGATCTCGTTGAGCGTCTGAATAGCTTTCTTCTTCTCCTCTCTCTGGAAATCGTCGTAAAAGCGCTTCGTCACCCGCTCGACGTCGAGGGCGTTGCGCAGGCGCTTGGCGATCTGAGCAACGGAGACGTTCCTCTCCGCGTCGAGATCGGTGACGTCGATGACGAGCGACGACAGTTTGGAGAGGAAGAGGTCCCCCGGCTGATGCTTGAAGTAATAGTGGTCCCGTGGAGAGAGCTTCGAGCCGTCTCGCTTGACCCAGTACCAGATGCTCTGGGTGCGCTGCTCATCGACGAAGATCAGAAGGTTTTCGTGATGGACCTTCTCGATCGCGGCGTAGACGGCGCGGCGCGTCCTTGCATCCGGAATCCTCCCATCCGCGGCGGTCAGCTCGAGTACCACAACGCCGCCAAGGAGGGCGATCTCGCTCGATCGGAATTCTTCGCCGCCCACGGTCCAGGTCCGGGGGTTTGGAGGCTCGGGCTGGGACCATCCGAGCTGTTCGACGAAGAGCGTGGAAAAGTCGAGTTCCTGCAGGAGATCGCGGGTTCTGGTGATATCGAGCTGTGCCAAGCGAGACCTCACAAGGACTTCTTGAGTCCGAGAGAGCAGATGATGCGCGGTTCCTGATCCGGCTCATCCTGGCGAACGATGCAGAGACGGTCCTCTTCGCGGAGGGCGAAGACCAGGCGGACCAGCTCGACGTCGGAGATGCCCGCCCGGAGCTGGCGGTTGAGCTGATCCGCGGCGGTGGCGCGTAGAGGAAAACGGTAAATCTCGTCGATGGCGCGATGGAGCTCGGCGAGATCGAACAGCGTACCGGCGACCATGTCGGCGTACCGCTTGAGCCGTTCGTAGGTGCGGAAGCGTGCGCCGGTCGGCCGGCCCAGTGCGCCGACGCCGGTCTTCCGGCGTTCGGCAATCAGCTCGACTCCGCTGCGCGCCGGTAACTCCACCCGCAAGCTCTCCGTCAAAGAGGCGGTCGAGTACTGCAGGACGCATTGGCGCTGAGGCTCGATTACCGCATAGCACCTACTCCCCGGAATCCTTAGTCCAGCCTGGCATATGTTTTGCTAAATTGGCTAATGCGCCAATGGCGGCGCAGATTGCAAAAGGAGACCGCTGTGAAGATCGCAAGACTCTTCTTGGTAATGCTCACCTTGACGGTGTCCGCGATGGCCACAGAATCGGGAAGCGGCGGCTTCGGCCCCTCCTCACAAATTGATGTGATCGATGGGTCGAGTTCGACGACATGTGATTGGTACTGGATCGAGTGCAATGACGGATACACCGACTCATGTTGCGGTGACTTGGAGAGTTGCTGGGGCTACTGCGAACGCACCTGCGGCGGGCCCTGTGAGTATCGTGAGACATGAGCTGGACCTGAGTGTGGGGAGCAGCCTATCCCAAGGTTGCTCCCCACTTCTTTGCCATTCTATTAATAAGATCGTCTTAACCTGTAGGTGGAATTAGCTAGGCTTCAACCTTTGGATGAGGTAGACCCTCGTCATCGCTCCTCGCGGAGCGGCGGGGAGTCTCTGGATGGCCAACTGACTAGGTGCCAAGCGAACATTCGCTGGACCCAGGCCGGACGCCAGGGCTATTTGGATGGCCCCGCCGTAGGTGTCTATTCCTCGCGCAGAACGCCCAGCACGTTGGGAATCGGCCACTGACGCTGGTTGCTGGCATCCGGCAGGAAGCCTGTCCCGTAACTTCCGGAAAGATCGAGATCGAGACCTGGTACGTGGATGGAAAGGCTCGCCTCAGGGCCTCCCTCCAGGTGCATGGCTCCCGCGATATCCAGAGGGAGGCTCAGAAGGAGCGCGTTGAAATCTCGCATCGAGTAGGGTGCGCGAGAGAAGAGGAACAGCAAACGCCCTCGCGAATCGATCGCCAGCGCCGCCTCGCTCCAGCGCCTGTCATTCCGCGACCAGACGTTCTTGCGGTCCTTGGTGATGAGCCGGAGGTTCTGCACGACGATGTCGTAATCGGCAAACCGCGGGTCTGGCTTGGAGGACTCGAGATCTACCCACAATGTCCGTGGAAGTGACTTCTTGGAGGGGTTGATCGCGACGGCGGACCGGTAGCTGTTCCACCGCGGGTTGTTCACGTGCCGCCCATGCCGAAGGTATCCGACGTTCGATCGGCGGTCTGTCTGGAACATTCCGAGATTGATCGCCACGGCGAAGCGCGATGCCCGGCACCACTCACCCGCCGTCCGCGCGGCGGACCCCTCGGAGGCAAGCCCTACGCCAATCTTTGCGCGTTCGGCGTCGACGCGCACAACGTAGAGGCGGCCCGCCTTGCCGGAAGGCATGGTCCCTGCCGGGATCGAGGCGAGCTCGACCCCCGGCTGGAGCGTGCGCCACGCCACTGGCTGAGCGGCGTCGGCTCCCGGTGCCCCACCTCTAAGGGCGGCCGCGCAGAGGAGGCCTATGGCAGCTCGGAGACGCATTCTTTGCCGAGTCTACAGCGGAATGGGGCCTGATCTGACCCTCTGAGGTCCGAACCCAGGGGTTGAGTAAGGCCGCCGGGCCCGCCGAAGCGGGCCCGGGGCCAACGGGATCTACCGGCAGGTATGAATGCAGCTCGCCCAGTCGGTACCGTAATCGGCGGGATCCAGGCAGCGGGTGCTTCCGGAAACGGCCAGGCCGCTGCAGCAGGAGGTCTGGGAGAGGGTGTCGTCGACCCCTCCAGCCGGAGCGCAACTGCCCGTGGGCACGGAACCACAGACGTGGAAGCAGCTCGCCCAGGTCGTCCCATAGTCCGCGGGGTTGGTGCAGTAGGTGCTGCCGTTCACGGCGATGCCGCTGCAGCAATGCGTGTTCGAGAGCGTGTCGTCCACGCCGCCGTCGGGGATGCAGGAGAGGGCCGGCGGGTATTTGCCCTGCGAGCATTGGAGGGCCGATCTGTCGTCGCCTTCGAGCGACCGACCATCCGCGCCGAAATACGTGGCTCGCATCGTGGGATACGGCGTGGAGCCGATCTCGGTGTGGTGGATGCCCAGGGCGTGCCCGAACTCATGGGCGGCTACGGCCCAGGTGTCGTAGTTGCTTCCATTGGTTGTCCAGGTGTAGGCGTTGTTGAAGGTGACATCGGACTCAACGAGCACCTGACCCGACTGGAGGACCAGCGCGGTGAGGGCGAGGCAACTGCCGGAGCAGCCCTGGTTCGTGCCCCAGGACACTGCGTTGATCCCGTCGGTGACGAACCCGGCCGTGGTCCTCCCGCGGTACGACAGCGAGTGGTTGGCACTGGGCACGAAGGTCCAGACGTTCATGGCGTTGTAGAGGGTCGCGTCCTTGCCCGCGCCCTGGTTCGCAACGTTGTGGTACCAGTTGGTGTTCGCGACGGCCCAGTGGGTAAAGTCGGAGCTGCAGGTCACCAGGGCGCCGCTGGTCTGGCGGCCGGTGCTGAAGTTCTGGATCATCCTGTAGGCATGCGATGGTACCACCGAGGCGAACAGCGCCGCTGCGGCAGTGCAGGCGGTGAGCCGGACGAGCATCTTCGTGCGATTCATCACTGCACCTCCCGGCGAGTGTCCTGACGACTCGCGATTTCCCGGATCGACCGGATCATGTCGTTGAGCAGAAGCCCCTTGGCTTCGCCCGGAGGATCGACGAACCCGAGGGCGTCGGGGTAGAGCGGATGCCGGTTCGCCTGGCTGATAGCCCGAAGGCCGTCCCGGGCTCTCACCACCTCGAACACACCTTGCGAGTGGTCGCGTACCGTGCGGATTCTCTCGACTCCAGGCAGGCTGCCTTCGTCCAGGAACAGCACGTAGGGCTTGCCTGGAACCAGCTCGGCTCCGGCGACGATCAGGGTCGTCAGATCGCCGACCGACCCTCCCATGAGCGTTACGGTGAATTCCGTGTCTCTGGGGTCGCCTTTGAGGACGTCGGTGGCCTTGACGCGGACATCGGTGAAGATGAATGTCCCGGCCTCATTCCAGTATGAATGGGCATCGAGGACCTCGCCTACGACGATGGTTGCGTTCTTGGCGACCAGACCGTCCAGGCTCTGACGGATCAGCGTGGTTGCGCTCGACGGTGCGACGGCGCCCGCGGTCATGGCCAAGAACAGCGCACCTGGCAGCAATCTGCTTCTCAACAGCATGACACCTCCTTGGGCGGGACTGCCCGGCAGCTAGGTGACAAGCAGTGATTTGCTTGTCATCATAATAACAAGGTGCACATATAAGCGAAGTCGTGACAATGGTAGTCCGCTTCTCCCGTTCGCCGGCTGGGGGCTTTCTTCCAGGTACCCCTGCAGGCGAATAGAAGCTATCCGCTTGACTTCTTAAGTGAGCCTCCCTAAGCTCGGGAGCCAAGGGAGCCAGAACCTACAATGGGGCTGTTCCCGGTGAGGAAAGGGGGAGCTATGGTACGTGGCAAGCTGCTCAGGCTGCTGTTTGTGGTCCTGCTCGTGGCAGTGGTGCTCAGCCCCTTCGGGGCAGAGCCGGCCTCCGCGTTCGGGTGCCCCAACTACGGATGCCCGATTACCTCGGTCGAGTGCTGGGAGGGTACCTGTTGTTGCTTCTACGACTGCGGAGACTACCAGTTCCAGTACTGCTTCTTCGCCTGAGTCGACCCACGAGGTAGACCCTCGTCAGCGCTCCTCGCGGAGCGGCGGGGGAGTCTCCGGATGATCCGCGGGCGGTCCGATGTGGAGCGGCTCCCAGGCGGGTGGATCGCTTGCCGGGAAGCTCTCGTCCGAGGCCTCGTCGACAGGGTCCGGATACCTGGCCGGCTGCTGTTCGGGAACCGGAAGCTGCGGGTTGACCTGATCTGTCATCAGAATGCCCCTGCTATCGTGACCGCAAGTAGGGAGCGACGTTGCCGGCGATCGTCCTGAGCTCCTCGTCCGTCAGCGGGATCGCCTTGCGGAACGCGGCCCAGGCTTCGCGAGGTGGCGGGTGCCCGGCCCCGACCGCGTCGGAGCCGTACAGGATGCGCCGCAACCCGATCTGCCGGATGCGTTGGGCGAGGGTGCGTGAGATTTCGTCTGACCCGACGGCGGCGTGCGCCGCGTCCGAAACATCGAAGTACAGGTTTTTCGTCGCGGGATGGCCGGCGGAGGCGGCGTCGGCGTAGGCAGCCAGGGCGGAGTCCGAATAGGCTCCGCCGCCCCAGAGATGCGCGATCTGCACGGGGATGTCAGGCGCAGCCGTAAGGATCTGATTCAGGAAGATCTCGACATGCTCGCGTCCGTAGGTGTTTCCCGCCCGGGCATGTACGGTAATTGGCAGCCGGAGTCGGTTCGCCTCCTCGAACACCCGGCGGACTTTGGCCACGTGTTCGGGGTTCTTGACGTCCACCCCCGAGGTGTCGAAGTGCAGCTTCAGGCCCTTGAAATGAGGGTTGCCCGCGCAGCGAGCGAGCTCCGCGAGCGCGTACTCCGCGAGCGGGTTGAAGCTGCAGAAGGCGACGAGACGGTCCGGGAATCGCGCGGCCTCCTGGGCGGTCCAATCGTTCTCCGCCCGGACTTTCTCGTACGCGCCGGCCCCTGAGGAGGCCTGCGGACCATCGAACCAGAAAGCTTCAGACAGCACCACCGCGCGCTGGATGCCCGCGGCGTCCAGGAGCGCGACGAGCTGCTCGCCGGAGATCTGCTCCTGGATGGGAGGACCGGGAGATCTAGGAGTCTCGACCGCGATCCGCCACGCGCCGTCGCCGCCTCGGACCAGCTCCAGATAGAAGGTTCCGAAGTGCCGGATGTCAGCCCCGCCGCCCCGCGTGAAATATCCGGCCAAGTGGCCTGTTGAGCCTTCACTCGCGTAGGCGAGCGGCGTCAGGCGGTAAGCCCGCGCGAAGAGGGTGCTCAGATAGGCGGCGACCGCGTCCCGCCCGCGGATCCACCCGGGGCTGGGGCTGAAAGTATCGAGTACCAGGCTGTCCTCCACATAAAGACCGGCGAGGGCGGTCTTGTCGTTCCACCGTTCCGCTCTTTCCCGCAGCAGGCGAGCCAAGTCCTGAGGCAGCTCGACCGCCGGCAGCGGCGGATGATTCAGGAACGCTGCGCCGGCCGGGCTGACCAGGTGCTGGTGGTAATCGACCCGCGGCACGATCGGGTCCGGCCTCTTCGCGGGCGCGGGGGCCGCGCCGGTCGCGGCCGAGGCGGCCAGGAGGGCCGGCGCCGCGAGCAAGAACACGCCGAGAACGGCGATCCTCACCGGCAGGGGGCCCGGCGGAGCGCAACGATCGTCGCGAAGGTCCACGGAAGCTTCTTCATGCCCATCGTGCCGCAAGTATGGGGCAGGGGCCGGCGCTGTTCAATCCCGACGCTTACGGGGAGCTCTCGGACAACGCCTCTCGGGCCTGCGCCAGCACTTCGGGATCTTCGGCAGAAGCCGTCAGCTCTTCCAGGGTCCGGCGCCAGGCCGGGTCGCTGCAGTCGCGCAGAGCGAGCCCGATCCCCAGCGTCAGCGATTCCCGGCCAGCCGTGGCGGCCGGCGCCGCGGCGAGAGCCTCGGTGAACACCTCGATGGCCTCCCGGCAATGGCCGCCGGCGCGCAGCGCGCGGCCCAGAGTGTCGAGGGCCAGGTAGGGATCGGGACCGCCGGCGGCCACCGCGCGCCGCGCCAGCTCCTCGGCCTCGGCGAGCCGCTCGCCCTGTTCCAGGAGGAGCCACGCCAGATTGTTGAGAGCATCGGCGTTCGCCGGGTCGAGCTCGAGGGCGCGCCGGTAGGCCGCCTCGGCCGCCGCAAGCTCGCTGCGGCTCGCCTCGGCATTGCCCAGGTTGGTCCACAGGAGCGCCGAGCCGGGATCGTCTTCGAGCAGGGCTCGATAGAGAGTCACGGCCTCGGCAGTGCGGCCGGCAGCCTCGAGGGCCACCGCGTAGCGGAGAGTGTTCTGGGCGGCCGTCCGCGTGCCGGGCCCGCCCGGAGCGATGAGCAGAGTCGTGCGCCGCGTCGATCGCCAGGCGCGGTCGAGGCGCTCGAACGTCGTCCATCGCTGCTCGCCGTCGCCGAGCTGCACCCGGGCCAGCCCTCTCGACGGCTCGACGCCGTCGACCACCACGTAATGGAAGAGGTCGCGCAGCTCCCCCGGAGCGTTGAGCACCTCGAGCATCAGGATGACCGGCCGGCCTTCGAGAAGCTCGCGCTCGACGAGCTCCGGAGTCCCCTCCATCATGCGAGCGTCATAGCCGCGGCGGCGCGCCTCCAGCACGAGGTCGAGCGTGAGGACCCCGTTGTTGCGCCCCTTGGGCAGCACCGTGTCGAGCTCTTCGAGAGTGACCGGTTCGCCGTGGTAGCTGAGGACGGCCGACAGGCTGCCGGCGCCGCAGCTCTGGATGCCGAAGCTCCGCACCGGCACGCCCGTGAGCACGCGGGCCTGGGGACCCGGATCCGGAGTCCTGAGGGTGTAGGCGGCGCAGCCGCCTGCCGCGATCGCCGCGGGCAGGAGCAGCGCCGCCCACCGGGCGGTGGAAGGTCGCAGGCTCCACATCTGCAAGGTCGACGGCTAGAGGATCGCGACGATGGCGACCACGATCAGGACGGCGATGAGGACCCAGATGTAGGTGGGCACCCTCTGTCCTGCCGCCTGCAACTGCTCTGTCTGGGAAGCCAGGTTGCCGAGCTCCTCGGGGTTGAGCTGGGCGAGCCGTTGATTCACCTCTTCGCGGGTGAAGCCATGGGCGGCGAGGACCTCCATGACCTCCTCCTGGTCCATGACGGAGTCGAGGGCGGCCAGATCCTTCTCCCTCTCGACGAGGGCCTGATCGACAGCCGTCTTCGAGGGCGCTGGGAGCGCCTGGGCCGGCGGCGCGAACGCCGCGACCAGCGCGAGGAATCCGAGCCCGACGATGACAAGGCGATGCAGCGAGGTGTGCATAGGATCCTCCTGTAGAAGAGACGGCGGCAACCCTGCGCCGCACAGCCGCCGGGGCGCCGCATGCTCGCGCCTCACTTTTGCAAACCTGGTGCCGCCTGAAGCCAGCCCAACCTCGGTCAGCAGCCGGGGGAGGCGCACCAGCGCGCGAGGCCGGCCCGGGCCCGCGCGAAGCTTGAGAATTCGTCGCCGGCGCGGTAGCTCCACAGCAGGAGGCCCTGGTAGCCTCCAGCGCAGGCGGCCTGCAGATATTCCTCGGCCGTGTGCTCCGTCGAGGCCGTGGCCACCTCGCCGATCAGGCATGGCTTGTCCAATCCCAACTCAGCATAGGGAGCCCAGGGGAACGGCTCTTCGATCGCGAACTTGTCATACCAGTGGAACTGAATAAAGGTCGGGCCGGGAATCCTGCCAGTAGGCGAGCCACTTCCGGCGGCGTGTAGTGCCTGGCATCGTGGTCCTCCTTGGATCGATTCAGCTTCCGAACCGATTAAAGCCGTATAGATATTAGAAGGATTGCGCATAGGGGGCAATGAAAATATTTTATCCGATACAGAATACTGATCCTCCTGCAAGAAGAGTTGCCGCAATGCCAGCTTGAATGGACAAGGAACGAGCAGGTAGAAGCTTGCTTTACCTTGGAAAACGGCGGAAGATATAAGAAGAACAAGAACTGGCTCTCGAAGTCTCCGCCTGAAGCCATATTCGTTTTTGTTCATTGAACCTGAGACCGTTCCACCAACGATCTCTACACCAAGGAGGACCTGCATCATGGAGATCGATCGGCTCTCTGTCAAGAGCTCGCGCACGAAGAGCAATAACGCGCTTTACTTCTGGATCATGGGGTTGGTGGCCTTCATTATCGGTCTCCTCCTGATCATCGTGGGCGATGGCCTGCAATCCCAGCTTGCCGCCCATATCGTAAGGGACCTGGGGATTTCCTTCCTGGTTGCAGCCATCGTCGGGTTTGGTGTAGACCTCTACACTCGTATCGAGGGGGAGGAGAGGCTGCGGCGAATCCTGGCGCCGGACGGCATCAGGACCCTCGGCATCAAGGATATATACGCCAATCGTCTGAAGCTGGACTTCTTAGGTTACATCAAGTCTGCGGAGCCTGGATGCGAGATCCGGCTCCTGGGGATCTCAATGAACCGGCTGGCCAACCTCGAAGCCCAGGCCGCGCTGAAAGAAAAGCTCCAGAACAATTGCAGGATCAAGCTCCTCCTCCTGGACGCCTCTGCGGACGAGGAGTTAGAGCACAGGGCTTTGGCCGAAAGGGTAGAGGATATCCAGTATTTCAAACAGGAGGCCGTACGCTGGAACCAGTTTCACCATGGCTTTGTCCGGAACCTGCCTCCGCGGATACGCGAACGGATCGAGATTCGCTATTACCGCACCTCACCCGACTACTTCATCGTCGATAACGACCGTACGATGTTATTGGGCTTCTACCTGCGCTCTCATCGGGGGGAGGACGTTCCTCACATCGAGATGGAGATCAAAAGGGGTGGCGCGTATTCCCCCTTCCGGGATCATTTTGAGACGCTCTGGGCTGGATCGGCCGAGGGCGAGGTCTTGACACTGGCCGACCGCCGGCAGCAGCAGATGCCCGTCGGGGCGGACCGCCGCCGGGGGCAGAGGCGGCAAAAGACCCAGCCCGTCCCCCGGGAGCGTCGCCAGCGCAAGAGCGCCTGACGGTCGTTGACGACCAATGATCTGAGAAAGCTGAAGGGGACCGGGGCTCGAAATCCCGATCCCCCTCTTCAGTCAGATCACCGCGGGCCGCCTTTGGACCTCAACGAGGGCTCCACCCTCTGGGATGAACCGGAGTCGCTTGGCAATGTCGTTCAGTTCCCGTATAGCCCTGCCTTCGGGGCCGGAACCAAATCTTCCCGGGCCCCCTCTAACAGAAACAGAGGCGCCTCTCCAGAACCTTCGCCCTGACGGCGAAACGGTCGACTCCTCGATGGAGGTGGAGAGATGAACGCGTCTGGTCTGAAGAATTCTGTCCGCGGCGAGATCAACGTCACGCCGCTGGTGGATGTCTGCCTGGTCCTCCTGATCATCTTCATGGTGGTGACTCCGATAATCCAGAGGGAGCATGGGGTCCAACTGCCCAAGACCCAGCGCGCTGAACCGGTTTCACCAAATGATCGCCAACTTACCGTCACGGTGCGCCTGGACGGCAGCGTCCTCGTCGAAGGCCGGCCGGTGCCCGACGTCACGTTGCATGCCGTTCTGAGAGGTCTCCGGGCCGGCAACCCGGACCGTCCGGTGATCGTGAAGGGGGACCGGAGGCTCCGCTACGAGCGGATCTGCCAGCTCCTGGAAGTCATCAGCGACGCCGGCTTCCGCAACGTCGGCCTGATCACAGAGCTGCGGACAGAAGCGGTCTGATGGGGTGAACGAGGAGACCGCGGGCGCGGTCTCCTCGAAGTTACTGCAGCTCTAGTTGGACAGCTCCACGCTCCAGACGCTGCGTCCGTGCGTGAAGGCGAACAACCGGCCGTTGTTGAGCTCCAGGTGCTCGACAATGACGTTGGCAAAGCCGGTGTTCTCCCGCATCCAGCTCACGCCGCCGTCGACGGTGACGAACACGCCCAGGTCGGTGCCGATGTAGAGCGTATCCGGCTGCGTCGGGTGGACGACGACGGAGTGCACCGGCATGTCGGGCAGCGACAGGTCGATGCGGCTCCACGTCGCGCCGCCATCGGTGGTCTTGAACACGTGGCCCACGTGGGCGCCGGAGTTATAGGTCGAGTAGGTGGCGTAGGCGATCAGCGGATTCGCAGGGTCCACCCCGATGGACGAGACGTAGCCCTGGCGAGGCTGCACCGAGGCCCAGGTCACGGGCGCGGTCAGGGTGGTGGCGGCGTTGGTGGTGTAGATGCGTCCGGAGAACGCCGCCGCCGCCGGGAGGTTCTGCATACCGGCGTATACCCGGTTCGGATCGGTGGGCGAGATGCCCCACGACGCGATGCGCGCTCCGAAGCTGTTGCTCACGCGCGTCCAGCTCGTGCCGCGGTTCTCGCTGCGCCAGGCAAAGGCGCCGCCGTACCACATCCGCTGCGAATTCGTCGGGTCCATGGCAAACGGGTGAATGAACTGGAAGTTCCCCGCTGCTTCCGTGACGCCGCCGAAGATGTTTGCCCAAGTGACGCCGCCGTTCAACGAGCGCTGCAGGCTCTTGCCGGTGTTCTCGGCGTAGAGGATGTTGGTGTTGTCGCGGGCCACGGCCACGTAGCCGCCGTCGCCGCCGCGGATATCCCGCCAGATCTGCCCCTCGGCCAGATTGCCGAGCAGAGTGCCGTTGTCCTGCGTGCCACCGAAGAAGGCGCTGCCGTCCGGATACACGGTGCCATGGTAGAACTGCGTGACCTGGTAGCCGTTGTTGAGCGAAGTCCAGCGCACCGCGCCCTCGACCGGCTCGCCGCAGACGCTGGCCAGCGTGGTGCCCACCGCGGCGCGGGCGTCGTCGGTGCGATGCACGCCGCCGTCGTTGGCCACGAACATCTTCCGGTTGCTGTCACCGTTGTACTTCGGGTGGAAGGTGATGGCGTGGTTGTCGGCGTGGGCGTAGTTGGGATCGTCGGCGCCGAACCACCAATAGCTCCCTACACCCCAGGTCTGGCCACCGTCATCGGAGCGCATCAAGTCGACGCCCGCCGTCCACACGATGTTCTCGTCCTTGGGATCGACGGCGATCTGGTTGTCGTACCAGCCCTGGTTGAAGAACTGGTTCTGCGAGCCGAAGCCGCAGTCGCCCAAGAAGGCGTACACCGGGTTGGTGAGCTGGACGGTATTGAGGCGGTTGCTGTCCGTGTAGTGGACGCGAGCCTCCCAGGTGCCGGGAGCGCCGCTCTCGGTGGAACGGTAGACGGCCAGCAGCGCATAGTCCTGCGGGTGCACGGCGGGCAGATGGTAGAAGGAGGCCAGGGCGTAGACCACCTTCGGGTTCGACGGCGCGATGGCCAGGGACGTGCGCCCCATGTTCACTTCGCTCAGCACCGGCTCCCACGTCTGCCCCTGGTCCACGTCCAGCGCGCGCCAGACGGTGGCCTGCGCCAAGGTGCCGCAGGAGGCGAACACGTAGTTCTGCTTGTCTTCCTGGTGATACTGGATGGCGAGGTCCATGCAGCCGTTCGTGCCCGCCGCGTTCAGCACCCGGGTCCAGGTGGCGCCGCCATTGGTCGAGCGGAAGATGCCCGTGCGGGTCGCGGCGTAGATGCGCTGCTTGGTCTTGTGGCGCGTCGCCGCCAGCTTCTGGACGTAGAAGAAGTCCACGTTGTCGGTGGCGGCCAGTTGGCTCCAGGTCTCGCCGTAGTCGGTGGACTTGAAGATGCCCTGCCCGCGGACGGCGTCGCCATTGAAGAAGCCCTCGCCGGTGCCGGCGTAGAGCACGTTGTCCTGGATGGGATCCTGGATGAGCGAGTTCACCGCGATGTTGACCAGCAGGTCGCCCTTCGGCTGCCAGGAGGCGCCGCTGTCCGTCGACTTCCAGATACCGCCGGCGACGCCCGCCGTCCACATCAGGTTGTTCTGCGTGCGGTGGATGAGCAGCGCACGCGAGCGGCCGCCGAAGTTCCCCGGACCCAGCGGCTGCCAGGCGCCGCTGAGCGTTCCGCTGGCAGCGTCGATCGAGGCCGTCGTGGACGCCGAGATGGCTTGCGCGGCGCCGAGCGTCCGGCCCAGCGACGACGAATACACCGACATCTGCGCCGCTTCGGCCGCCGCCTCTTCCAGATCCGAGATGCTCATGGCCTGACCACTGGGCGAGCGCTTCGCCCAATAGAAGTCCAGCGCCTCTTGGGGCTGATCGAAGCGTTTGACCTGCTTGGTCTTCAGCTTGGCGATCATCTGGTCGCGGGCCTGCTGCCGCGCCGGGGTGAGGGTCTGCTGGTCGCGTTCCGCGACCGAGAGTGTGAGAGGGATGAGAATGCCGGCGGCGAGCGCCACGGCAGTCAGGCTGCCGGCCAGGCTACGCCAGCGTCGACTCTTGATCGGAAGCTGTTGATTCATTTTTGCTCCAAAAGATGGGGGGCATTGATTGCCCGCCGAGTGAAACAACGGCAGTCGAAAGCTCCGTCACTTTCGACTAACCCGGACTGAATGAACAGAGACAGGTAGGCAGATTTCCACAGGTCAACAGGGGCTCCGCACCTTCCCGGTATGCACCGATAAGACGCCCATTATGCCTGCTTCCGCAGAGAGCGTCAAGGAGATATTATTCATTGATAACGACACTAAGCAGCAGTGGCAAGTCAGGAACCTTTCCGCCTCCTGGTGTGTCTATAGGTGCGAGGAGGAGACCATGTTCTCGAACATTCCGCAGATCCCCCCGATTCCCCTTTCCCTCATGTTGGCGACGTTCTGTCTCTCCACTGTCCTCCTGCAGGCCCCCGGAGCGGCTGGAGAGCCGCCGGTCAAGGACGCGAAGGCAGAAGAGGCCTCCCCGCAGCAGGAGTACCAGGCGCTTCTCGAAAGGGTCAAGAAGTCCGATGCGTCCGTGGACTTCAAGAGGATGAGATGGCTCCAGACCCAGCTCGACAGCTACGATCCGTACGGCGCCAGTCGGGAGCACCCGATGGCGGCTTTCCGCGCGGGGGAGGTTGCGCAGGCGAAGATGCTGGCGGAGGGGATCCTCGCGGAGAACTATCTCCATCTGGAATCTCACCTCGCCGCCGCGGCGGTGGCCGACCAGCGTGGCGACGCGGCGGCCGCGGCACACCACAAGTACGTAGCGCAGGGCGTCCTCGATTCAATCCTCCAGTCCGGCGACGGCAAGACGCTCGACACAGCGTTCCAGGTGATCGCGCTTTCGGAGGAGTACGCCGTGATGCGTCATTTCGGCCTGCGGATCACAGAACAGGCGCTGGTGCATGGCGGCGGAGGACATTCGTACGACCTGCTCAAGGGAGAGGACCCTGAAAGCGGGTCCATCCGGGACGTGTACTTCAACATCGATCCCATCATGAGCGCTCTGGCCAAGAAGTTTTCCCCGTAGGGCTCGCTCGCTCCTGCTGTAATTCCCGCCGTCCGTCGCCGATTCGAGGGGCGAAAAGGCGGCAGCCGTGCGAAAACCTTTGCTCCTATCGGTCCGGCGCCGTGCTTGTCGACCGATACGCAAGTTTTCAATCTCGTTGATCGGTCGTGGCGAGAACACAGGAGTATTCGGTTCCCTTTCTTGCACTTCTGCTTGTAGATATTTCTCTCTTGACAGCTTTGGAGAGGCTCTCCTAGTCTCCCCGGGTCTCGCACGGGCAACGCTGCTCCTGATGACCGGCTCTGAACCCGACCGTGGTGGTCGGTTGTGCGTTAACCAGGCTGTAAAGGAGTTCGCATGAAGAAGATTTGGACCGCCGTCCTCTGCCTCATCAGTATTCTGGGGGTGCAGCACCTCTCCGCGGCCGGCCCGGAGAAGGAAACCTGGAAGGAGACCAAGGCCAAGTTGAGGGCGGAGGGTTGGAAGCAGGTCTCCGAGAGGGTGTTCGAGCGCCAGCGGACCGAGACCCAGGTCGAGCATCTCGCCTACGGCCGCGAGGGCCTCGTCTGGACGATCAGCGAGCTCAAGGGCAGGCTCAAGTCCCTGCAGGAGGAGTATCAGAGCCATCCATCGGAGGACCTCGCCAAGGTCATCGATAGCCTGACCATCAGGATCGCGGACGCCCGCGAGGAGCTCCTGGGCACTGCGGATGGCATCGCCAGCCTGAGCGAGGCGTCGACCATCGGCTGCAGCCGCTGCTACAGCGCGACCGTGGACGCCTACCCCCTCACCGGCTCCCAGGGAGTCGGCGCGGTCGCCGACGCCAAGTTCACCAGCGACTGCGGCAACTCGGGCGATACGTACGCCTACGCCTACGCCCGCGCGACCCTGAACGGCACGACCACCACCAAGACGCAGGAAGACCCGCGTTCGGGATCCAACGCGACCAGCCATGCCGCGGCCACCATGAACGGATCAGTCGACTGCTACTCGGAAGCCTACGCCGCCACGCAGAGCACCGCCCTGAACATCTTCTACTCGACGACTGAAACCAATTTCTCCTGCCCCGCGCCGGTGCAGCCTCTCTCGGTGTCGATCTCGGGCAGCACGTACGAGTACTTCGCCGGGACCGCGTGCCGCTCGCGGACCTGGACCGCGACAGTCTCCGGCGGCTCCTCGCCCTATACCTACAAGTGGTACTCCGGCAGCACGGTGGTGGGGACCGCGAGCACGTACACACGATCGATCTGCCGCACCCATCCCAGCTTCCAGCTCAAGGTGGTGGTTACCGACAGCACCGGCGCCACCGTCCAGGATCTCCACGATGTCACGGTCGAGGCCGAGCCGATGTGCGGCGACCAGTTCTGCTGAGCCGTACCGCAGTCTCTGCTGAACGGAAAGGGGCCGCTCCGCGGCCCCTTTCTTTTGCGCCGGAGCGGTGACGAGATCTACTTCCGCCGCCGATAGTGAGCCGTCATGAACGCCTGCCAGTTGCCGTCCTCGCCCCGCACGTGCGAGGTCAGCACCCGGTGGTCGTCGCTCCTGAGCTCGATCACATCCCTGTACTTCGACAGGGTTCCGTCGCCACTGAAGCTGGGGCCCTCGCAATCGAGGGTCAGCACCCTTTCGTCGGTGTCGAGCGAGCCCTCGTACACCCAGAGGTGGGTCATCATCGATCCGACCCAAGTGCCCACGAAGCGCTGCCTCTGCGGGTCATAGCCGAGCGTCATGATCGAGGTTCCGGTGCCGCCGCCCGGCATCTCGCCTTCCCCCTCCGCCACGGTCCAGAGGCCGCCGAGGGACCGCACAATCTCGGTGCCCGTCGTCTTCGTAGGCGGCTCGCCCGGCCCCATCATCGCCTCGGCTTCGAGGGTCCACTCGCCGACGAGCCTCTGGAGCCACTTGTGCTCCTTCTGCGGCTCGGCCGCCTTCATCATCGACTCGACTGAAGTTGTCGTCGTCTCCATTGCCCGATCCTCCTTTCGTGGAAACTCTATACCGCTCGGAGCTTCGCGGCCTATCCCCGCACCGCCAGCCCCAGAATTCCTGGCAGCTTCGCGAAGGAGGGATCGGCTTCGAAGCGGACGAGCTTCGGGGTGAGCTTGTGGGCGGTCTTGTGGGTGGCGAACCAGACCGGCTTGGGGAAGACGCGGAAGGGGGCGCGGATCACCGTCTTCTGTGAGCGGTCGAACATCAGCGTGTTGTGCACCACGCCGGTGCCGGACTGGATGTCCTGCCGGGTGTGGCCGGGAAAGGCTCCCCAGGGGGTGATGACCAGGCCGTAGCCGAGCGCGGCCCACTGGTTGATCGAAACGGTGCCGTAGCGCAGGTCCGCGATCGCCTTTTCGACTGCCTTCGCCACTTCGGGGTCTTTCAGAGATGCGGGATGGACGATCAGCGTGATGTTGAGCGTCCCCCAGAGGGTGTCGTTGGCGAAGGCCACGGCGCGCTCGATGTATTCGGGGACGCTGTTCGCCTCCAGCGCGGTGTCCGCGAAGATGCCGCAGAAGGCTTCGGTGGTGAAGCAGACGTCCTGCCGGTCCGCGGGATCGACGCCCGGCACGAGCATCCAGGGGAGCTTGTCCCCGGACCTCTCGCCGAACAGCTCGGCTTCGGGGTGGGCCGCGGAGAACATGTCCCAGCGCCCCTCCGCGCCCGTGTACCAGGCCCGGCGCACCGGGATGGTCCGCAGCACCTCGCGCACACCCGCCAGGAGCGCCTGCCTCTGCGGCGAGGCGGCGTGTTGCACGATCACCCGGATGGCGTTGCAGTTGAATCCGGCGTTGTTGACCAGCATGGAGACCAGGTTTTCGGCGTGGTGGCGGAGGTCCGCCGCGCTCCAGGAACCCTCCGGTCCGGGCACCACGATCACCGGACTGACGTTGCCGAGCTCGGAGGTGAAGCGCTTGGTGTTCCGCGGCTCGTCGCGCTCCTTGCGCCGCCGCCCCTCTTCGCCGGGGCCGAAGACGATCGCCTCGTAGGTGCGGTCCGAGCCGGTGATGTGGATCTCGTCGATCCCGGGGTGGTTGCAGAGGTAGTCCCCCTCTTCGGCGCCGCCGTAGACCACCTTGAAGAAGCCGCGCTCGACGAGCGGCCTCAAGCCCTCCTCCAGGAGCGGCCCGAGGTAGACGTTGATCGGGTGGGCCTTGTAGAGGACGACCTGGCCCTCGACAAACAGCTTGTAGAGGGCATCCATGGGACCGATCGAGGAGACGTTGCCCGCTCCGAGCACCAGGGCGACGGCGCCCTGGCGGTCCTTCCGCCGGTAGGCCACCGCTTGGGTCTCGGGGAGCGACTCCTCGGTGATCCCGGGCTGCATCCAGACGTCGGCGGTGACGCCTGTGTAGAAGATGCTGTCCCAGACGTCGTAGGGGAAGATGCGGGCGGTCACCTGGCCGTCCGGCCGCGTGCGCACCGACCCCGGGATGCGCGGCCGGCCGTGCTTCTCGACGTCGGCCAGCGCAAGGCACAGCAGGCGGATGTTGCGCAGCACGAAGTACGGCCCAACCAGGGCCTCCTCGGCGTTGCCGCGCTCCGGGTCCAGCCCCTCGGCCTCGATGCAGGCCGCGGCCCAGCGGTCCGCGATCGAGAGGAACGACCGGGTCAGCTCGTGGAGGATTTCGATCCGTTCGCGCACCGGGACGACGGACCAGGCGCGCTTGCGTTCCTGGAGCGCGGCGACCGCGGCGTCCAACTCCGTGCGTGGAGACGAAGGGGGCGGCGTGTTCACACCTCGGTTGGTCGCGAGCATCGAGGGCCTCCTCAGGGGGCTCAACCATAGCACGCTCCTTTCGGCGGCGCGCTCAAGCTACTCTTCTGTACCTTAATTTATAGAAGCAGAAGATGGCTGCTGGTAAAGGGCGCATACGAAAGGAGGTGAGGCGCTAGGGATTACGAGCCAGACGCTGTCTGACGGATGTCGATGTCTCTCACCGCACTCTGCAAGAAAAAGGAGGTTCCGATGAGACTCTCGAAGCTTCGGCTCGCCGTGATCGCGGCGCTGGTGATCGGCTTGAGCATGACGGGGGCCGTTTTTGCCCAGGCTCCCAACAACCCTGTGGGGCTTTGGAGTGTGACGTTCTACAACGACAACACCCCGAACCTCGCCCAGATGGCGACGCAGAACATCTGTTTCCTGGCCAACGGCACCTGGTACGGCACGACGTTCCCGGCCTGGAACGGCAGGTGGTTCCAGAAAGGCAACAACGCCGCCGGCAATGGCGACCGGGTCCGCCTCATAGGTAACTACGCGCGAGGAGTCGGCAATGACTCGGCGGAGCTCGACTTCGTCAACCTGAGGCTCATGACCGGGCCATGGAGCGAGTGGCGGGACGGGTTCCCCTTCTTCGTCTGGACCCGGGTGACCGTGACGAGGATCGGCAACATCTGCCCAGCGCCCCTGGGTCCCGAGGTCGATTCGACGATCGAAGACGACGGGAGCAACCCCTTCGACAAGGCCGGCGCCGAGGCGCCGCCCTGCGAAGCGCAGCCCTGAGGTTGTTCTGGCGGCTGCCTCCCCCCTCTCCCGGGCGAGTGTGAGTGCGGATGGGAGAGGGGGGCAGGGGGATGAGAGCCTTACACAAACAGCGGCACCAGCTCGAAGCGCTCCACGTCCACCAGGCCCAGATCGGTGAGCTTGAGGGACGGAATCACTTCCAGGGCAAGGAAGCTCATCGCCATGAAGGGATCGCGCAGCTTTGCGCCGAGGCCGTGGGCGGCGTCGAGGAGGGTCTTCATCACGTCGCGGACCTCCTCGATCGGACGGTCGGACATCAGGCCGGCGATCGGCAGGGGGAGGAGGGCCAGGACGGTTTCCCCGTCGGCCACGGCCAGCCCTCCGCTCACCTCGGCCACCGCTCGGGCGGCGGTACGCATCGAGGCGTCGTCGGCGCCGATCACCACGAGGTTGTGGTGGTCGTGGGCCACGGTGCCCGCGATGGCGCCCCGCGTCAGGCCGATTCCGCGGACGAAGCCGAGCCCGGTCTTGCCGGTGCCGTGGTGCCTCTCGACAACAGCCATCTTCAGGAGATCGCGCTCCAGGTCGGCCATTGCCATCCCATCGGACACTCTGGCTTCCAGGATCAGACTCTCGGTCACGAGCTGGTCGGGGATGGCGCCGATGACCCGCACGCGCTCCCCCTGGGCCGGGATGGAGAAGTCGAGCCGGCCGGGATCGAGGTGGACGGTCGGCGGCAGCGGCGAGGTGACCGGGCGGGATCGGGCGCCGAGCATCCGGCCGTCCCGCGCCAGGAGCCTGCCGCCGCGGAAGACCATCTCCACCCGCGGCGCGTTCAGGTCGGAGAAGACGATGAGGTCGGCGCGCCTTCCCGGCGCCACGGCGCCCCGGTCGTGCAGGCCGTAGTGCTCGGCCGTGTTGAGCGTCCCCATCCGGATCGCGGTCACCGGATCGATCCCCTCGGCGATGGCGACGCGGATCATGTGGTCGATCGTCCCCTCTTCCAGGAGGTCGGCCGGCTGGCGGTCGTCGGTGCAGAAGCAGAGCCGGCGCTCGTTGGCCGGGGTGACGAGCGGCAGGAGCGCACGCAGGTTCCGCGCGTTGGTCGCCTCGCGGATGAAGATGGTCAGCCCGGCGCGGAGCTTCTCTCTCGCCTCGTCCGCGCGGACCGATTCGTGATCGTTGCGGATGCCCGCCGCCGCGTAGGCGGAGAGGGCGCGGCCGGAGAGGCCGGGGCAGTGGCCGTCGACCGGCCGGCCGTGGAAGGCGGCCAGCTTGGCGAGCACCTCGTCCTGGCCGGCGATCACTCCCGGGAAGTTCATCACCTCGGCGAGGCCCAGCACCCGCGGGTGCTCGAGGAGAGTCGCCAAGTCGTCCGCTTCCAGCCGCGCTCCCGAAGTCTCGAGGTGGGTGGCGGGCACGCACGACGGGGCGTTCACCAGCACGTCCAGCGGCGCGCCCTCGGAGTCTTCCAGCATGAAGCGGATGCCGGGGAGCCCGAGGACGTTGCCGATCTCGTGCGGATCGGTGACCACGGTCGTGACCCCCCGCGGCACCACGGCGCGGGCGAATTCCGACGGCGTCACCAGGGAGCTTTCGATGTGGACGTGGGCGTCGAGGAGTCCGGGAGCCACGAAACGACCGTCCAGGTCGACGACCTCGCGCGCCTCGTAGCCCTCTCCCAGACCGGCGATCCGGCCGCCGGCCACGGCGATGTCCGTCCGGTGGACCTCCCCGGACAGCACGTTGACCAGCCGCGCCCCGCGCAGCAGCAGGTCGGCGGGCTCGTCCCCCCGGGCTACGGCGAGGAGCTGGGCGAGGTCCATCGGCGAAGCATACCGCTCCCCGGGCTGTTCTCAACGCACTCCTCGAAGCCTCCGTATACTCTCTTCAGACCGGCCGGCAGTTTGGCGAACCCCTTGGAGGCTTCCATGATCGGTGCGAGAGCTGTGCTGGTGGCGTCAATGGTTCTGATGGCGGGCGCGTGCGTCAGCTTGCAAAAGAGATCGGTGGTCCAGAAAGCGGGAGATACGGAGGTCCGTCTGTCGGTGCCTGTCTTCTCGCTGCTCTTTCCGGCGTACAACGCCCTCCTGGAGGAGGGGAGCAGAAGCTCGCGCCTTCTGTACACCCTGTTCGAGCAACCCATGTTGTTGCTGCCCGGGCCCGATCCGTCGACCGTGCTCTGCGTCTACAACTTCGACATCAGCCACGAAGTGATCGCCTTCGACCTGGACGGGCTCCATGGGGGTTCCACGGATCCGGAAAAGGGATCCAAGCTGGCCTTCATCGTCGCCGATTCTCAAATTCCTTTCCGGCGCGCGACGGTCGCCGAGATCCGGCACGCGATCCGGAGAATCGAAGGGATGGCCGACGAGGATTACGAGAGAGCATCCGTGCCCGCGCTGGACATCGGTATTTATCGGGCCTACGCCGTGAAGCGCTTCCTCGTTGAACGGCTGGAGGAGAGCTTGAGTGCCACAATCCCTGAGCCCTCACCTTTGGAGAGCCCGGGATCGTGCGCGGAAGACGTCCAGCCTACACCGGCGCCTTCGGTATGACGAGCCAGAGGAGCAGGTAGGCGAGGATCCCGGGGAACGCCGCCGAGCAGACCGACACAATGACGAAAAGGACGCGCACGAACGTAGGGTCCCAGCCGAGCCACTCGGCCAGGCCGCCGCAGACGCCCGCGATGATCTTGTACCTGCGAGAGCGATAGAGTCCCATCTTTCTTCCTCCCCTCATCACTACGCAACACCGCGCGAACGGTTTCTAGAGCTACCCCTGTATTTTCCCCCTCTCCCGGTGACGGGAGAGGGGGCCAGGGGGTGAGGGCCTCAGGCCTCGCTCGCGGGATCGAGGGCCAGCTCCTGCCCGGCGCCGTGCCGCGCCGCCGTGACCGCGGCGGTGAACAGGCCGCAGACAGCCCCGAAGAGGAGCATCCCGATCAGCGAGATCCAGTCCCCCTGCTCCTGCGGCTGTCCGAACGTGATCAGCGGCGTCCACAGGTCGAACGCCGTGCCCGGCGCGTCCTTCATCACCTTGAGCGCTTCGAGAAACGCGAGGAGCAGGGCTCCCGAGGCGAATCCTACCGCGGCTCCGGCGAGGCCGCGGACCGCGAGCTGACCGGCGGTCAGGGGCTCGCGGATCCTCGGCGGCTCCACTTTGAACTCGACCTCCCGCGCGTTCCACGGGACGAAGCGGGCGAGCATGAGCATGCCGGGAATGCCGATCGGGATCGTCGCCCAGAAGAACGTGGCCCAGCCGACCGAGTAGGCCGCGAAGCCGGCGATCGGCCCGGAGATGATGCGCGGCAGGCCGAAGAGGCTGGAGAACAGCGCGTACTGGGTCGCCGAGAAGCGCTTCTGCGTCATGCGCAGGAGGAGCACGCTGAACGCGCCGCTGCCCAGGCCGGAAGAGAACTGCTCGAAGCTGAAGGCGAAATACATCAGCGGCCGGTTGATTTCCGTCTCCTGGGCGAGGATGGCATAGCCCGCGTTGGAGAAGATCTGGAAGAAGCCGAAGATCCACAGCGCCCGTCCCAGTCCGAGCGGCGCCGTCAGGAGCCCGCCGATCAGCGTGCCGATGATGTTGGCCCACAGGCTGAGGGTGCCGACGACGAAGCCGCGGTCGAGCTCGTTGTATCCCATGTCGTTCAGGAACGGCCGCTGCAGCGACTGCACGAGGTTGTCCGCCAGCTTGTAGAGGAGGACGAAGGCGAGGATCTCCAAGGCCCGGTGGCGGGAGAGGAAGCCCAGGAAAGGATTCCAGACCGCCTCCTTGAGCGTCTTCGGCGCGGCGCCGGCCATGGTGGGCTCGGGCGACTTCCACACGATGAGGATCATCGGGATGTACAGGCAGGCCAGCATGGCGTTGACCGCCGGCCAGCCCCACCAACCGGCGAAAGTGATCGACAGGCTGCCGGCGAGGAAGTAGCCGATGCGCCAGAGGAAGTTGCGCGCGCCGACCGCGACCGGCTGCTCCTCGGTGCGCAGCACGTCCACCGCGTAGGCGTCGATCGCGATGTCCTGCGTGGCGCCCGCGAGGGCGATGGCCAGCGTGATGGCGCCGACGACCCAGGGAGCTTCCGGATGGTTGCCGACGCCGGCCAGGGCGAGGACCGAGATGAAGAGGCCGACCTGGGAGATGATCGCCCAGCCCCGCCGCCGTCCCAGCTTCGGTGGCACGAAGCGGTCCATCAGAGGCGCCCAGAGGAACTTGAACGTCCACGGCACCTGCGCCAGGGTGAAGAGGCCGACGATCCGGATGTCCACCCCGACGTCGCGCATCCAATCGGGAATGGCGATCCACACCAGGCCCAGCGGCATGCCGGAGGCGAAGGACATCAGGACGACGGACCAGGTGCGCCAGGAGGTGAACGCCCAGGCGAGGCTCTCGAGGGTGCTCGGTTTGTTGGACTTTTTGGGTTCCACGTGCGGAGCTTATAGTGCTTCGGGGATCTTGGGCACCCACTCACCACTTCTTTTTTTCCTGGCGAATCGCCTCAGAACCTCTACGTCCGCCAGGTCTTGCAGCCGGCCGACGGCTGCCTTGTTCCGGATGAGATCCTCCAGCCCGAGGTAGAAGACCGGCGCCCGGCCGAAGCGTCCTGCGACCCGGTTTTCCCAGGCTTCGGGGAAGGAGACCTCCTTGATGGAGGTCAGAAGCTCGATGCGACCGGGAGGATATCCGAATTGGAGGATGCGTCCGGGCTCCGTAAGGTCCTCGATCGTGACGGGAAGGCTGCCGAACCCGAAGTCGTCCAGAGCACGGAGAACATTCTGGGCGTTCTCGACCGTCGGCTCCAAGAGGATGTCGATGTCTTTGGTGGTTCGCGGTCTAGCGTGAAAGCAGAATGCGTAGCCGCCGACGATGAGCGCTTTGACCTTCCGAGCGTTGAAGAACCCGAACAGCTCTTCGAAGTCCTTCGAAACGTTCACCGGTAATCCCCCAGGCATCGCGCCTCATCTGCTCGAGGACCTCGACGCGCTCGTCTCCCGTCATCTGCTCCCAGAACTCACGATCGGCCTCTTCTTCTTCTTCGAAGGAACTGCACTTGCGGAGCCAGACTTCCTGCATGAGACGACTCTACCATGGTCCGTTCCCGCGCAGCCTGGAACCTACAGCGCCTCCACCCGCGCCCGCAGCCGGACCAGCCCTTCGCCGACGCCTTTGAGCTCGCCGCGCACGTCGGTCAGGCGGTCGCGCTCGGAGCGCACGAAGCGGGTGTAGGGGCCGATCGCCTCGTCGATCCGCCGCAGGCTCTCGTCGATCTCGCGGTCGAACTGGCCCGTGAGGACGGTCATGAGCCGCTCGCGCAGGTCGGCGATCTTCTGCCGCAGCTCTTTCTTGGCGTCGTGGCGGCGGTTGGGGATGATGAAGAGGCCGAGCACCGCGATGGTGCCGGCGGCGAGGATGCCCGTGAAGTCCGCCGCCGCGGTCACCGCGACGTGGGTGAGGACCGCGCCGAGGCCGAGCGCTCCCACCTCGACCAGGGCCGTGCCCGCGACCGCGACCTGGACCGACTCGGCCAGGCGGTTCGCCTCCGCCTCTTTGTCGTACGTCTCGACCGAGCGCTGGGCGGCGCGGCCGACACTGTCGAGGAGGCGGGTGCGGTTGAAGTCGAAGCCGCCGCCGACCTGCCCCACGATGCGGTCGGCGTGCGCGAGGCGGCGCTTCTGGATGTGCTCCATGACCGCCTGCCACTGCCGCAGGTCGGCGGAGACCAGCCAGTCGATCACCTCCGAGACCTTCCTTTCGATGAGCTGCGGAGTGTCCCCCACCACCTTGCGCTCGAAGTCGGCCTTCATCTTGGACTTGTTCATCAGGTCGATGAACCGGGCCAGGCGCATGGTCTCGTCGAAGTAGGTCATGCCGCGGTTCTCGAACTCGTGGAGGAGGTTGTCCACGTCCGAGAGCCGGAAGCGGAACTCGCGCTGCATGTCCTCCTTGTAGAGGGCGAGCTGGCGCTCGACGTCCTCCAGGGTCGTGAAGTCGTCGCGCAGCAGGTCCAGCCGGCTGTCGGTGACCTGCAGGTACTTGTCGGCGAGGTGGGCGGCCACTCCGAGAGGGTTCATCAGCTTGAGCCGCACGCGCTCCTTCTCGTCGAGGGTGGAGACGATGTAGCGCTCCAGCTCTTCGAAGCGGCTGCGGGCGAGCAGCTCGGCGTCGCCGGTCGTCTTGGCGCGCAGGGCGAGGCGGGCGGCGACCGGGAAGATCTCCGGGGTGAAGCCGAGGAGCGACCGCGCGTTGTCGGCGATGAAGCCGAGGATGCGCTCGATGTCCGCCGGGTCCTCCAGGATGTCGATCTTGTTGAGGACGACCACGACCTTCTTCCCCCACTCGCGGATGCTCTGGAGGAAGGCGCGCTCGCTCTCGGTGAACGGCCGGTCGGCCGAGGTGACGAAGAGGACCATGTCCGACCGCGGCACGAACTCGCGGGTGATGGTCTCGTGCTCGCGGTGGATGGCGTTGGTGCCGGGCGTGTCGACGATGTTGATGTCCCGCAGCAGCTCGACCGGGGCGGTGACGCGGTCGAGGGCGGTGCCCATGGCCTCGCGCCGGACTTCGGGGCCGTGCTGGATCAGGTTGATGCGGGTGGTGGTGGGGGTGACCCCCTCTTCCAGGACCTTGCTGCCGAACAGGGCGTTGATGAAGGCGCTCTTGCCGGCGTTGAATTCGCCCGCGATGACCAGCAGGAACAGCTCGTCGAGCTGGCGCGCCGATCCCGCGAGGGTCTCCCGGTCCTCGGCCGCGGCGTCGAAGTGCTCCAGGGCCTTCTGGAGGTCCGCCACCAGCCGCCGGTTCTCGGCCAGCAGCTCGTCCTGGTTTCGATTGAGAATGCGCCGCAGCATCGGTCCCCCCGCCCGTGGGTGACGATAGCACGGGGCGTGCCATGGCTTGGCCGGCCTGGAATGAGATAACATGTCGCGGAGAAAGGGCATTGCTCCCAGCCGGCCCGGGCATGTATGCCCGGGCTAAGAGAAGCGCCGGCTCAAGCCGGCTTGAGCTCCATTTATGGAGCGCCTCTCCTAGCCCGGCGATTCATCGCCGGGCTAGGAGATACCTGTGCCGTACTGGAGACTCTTCTACCACGCCATCTGGGCCACAAGGCACCGCGAGCGTTTGCTCTCTTCGGATCTGGAGCCGGTTATGCACGGCCTTTTGCGCGCCAAGGCGATTGGATTGGGGGCGACGGTGTTCGCTCTCAACGGCATGGAAGACCACGTCCACCTGGTCGTGTCTGTTCCGCCCAAGCTTGCCGTGGCCGGGTTCGTCGGTAAGGTCAAGGCCGCCACATCGGCGCGATTCAATAAGATGGGGTTGATGGACCGTCCTTTCTTCTGGCAGGAGGAGTACGCCGTCCTCTCCTTCGACGAGAAACGACTGCCCCCTTATGTCGCTTATGTCGAGAACCAGAAGGCGCATCATGCTCGATCAGCTCTGATCCCGGTTTTGGAACGGACGGGGGAGGAGCGGCGGACGCAGCGAGAGGAAGCGGTACATACGAGCCGCCTCCCGCCCGGCGATAAATCGCCGGGCTAAGAGAGACGCCGCATGAATGCGGCTTGAAGGTAAGCCGGCTTGTCCGGCGCCTCTCTTAGCCCGGGCATTCATGCCCGGGCGGAGGGCCGGCGTATACTGAAATCTCTTCGTCGCTCCGCTGCCCCGGGACGGGTGGTGGCCATCCTGCCGTCTTCGCAGCCGCTTCTGGGAGGTGATGATGGATCTCCGGGCTCCCTTGACCGCTACCCCAGTCGGAGCGCAGCGCGCTGCACCCTCCTCCAGAACGGTGAGGCTCCTCCGCCGTCTGCTCGAAGAATCCGGCGTCGCCTGCGAGGTGCGCCTCCCATCCGGCGAAGAGATCCGCTGCGGCTCCGGTCCTGCGGCGTTCCGGGTGGTCCTCCACTCCGACCGGGCGTTGCGGCGCGGGCTCGACGAGATGTCCCTCGGGCAGGCCTACGTCGAGGGGGAGATGGACATCGAGGGCGACCTGTGGAGCGTCCTCGAGCTGCGCGACCGCCTCCAGGACCGGCTGCGCGCCGGGCCGCTCCTGCGCTTCCTGGCGCAGCTCTTCCTGCTCGCCCCGACCCGCGTCAACAAAAAGTCGATCGCCGACCACTACAGCTTCGGCGACGACTTCTACCACTCGTTCATCGACACCCGGTACCACTTCTATTCGCACTGCCTCTTCCATTCCGGGGACGAGACGCTGGAGGAGGCTGCCGAGCACAAGCTGGAGACCATGTTCCGGGCTCTGGAGCTGAAGCCCGGCATGCGCCTGCTCGACATCGGCGGCGGCTGGGGCGGGGTGATCCGCTATTGCGGCCCGCGGGGCGTCCACGTCACGAGCCTCACCCTGGCGGAGGACTCCCACCGCTACATCTCCGATGTCCTCGCCGCAACCGGCCTGCCCGGCGAGGTCCGTTTCCAGGACTTCCTGGAGCACCGGCCGGAGCGGCCGTACGACGCCGTGGTGATCTACGGGGTCATCGAGCACATCCCCAATTATCGTCACTTCTGCGCGCGGGCGTGGGACTGCCTGGCTCCGGGCGGGCGGCTGTACATGGACGCCTCGGCTTCCAAGGAGAAGTATTCGATGAGCGCCTTCACCCGGCGCTACATCTGGCACGGCACGCACACCTTCCTCTCCTTGCAGGACATGGCGCAGGAGCTGCTCTGGCACGGCTTCGAGATCGAGGAGGTGAAGCGCGAGACCCGGGACTACGAGCTCACCATACGCCACTGGGCGGAGCGCCTCGACGCCGCGCGGGACTTCGTCGTGGGACGCTGGGGAGAGCAGGTCTACCGCGCCTTCCGCGTCTACCTCTGGGGCGGCTGCCACGCCTTTCACACGGACCGCCTTCAGGCCTATCACCTGGTGGCGCGCCGGCGTCCCGAGCCCGGGCCGCGGCCGGGGCTGGCGCGGCGGGTGCGGAGCTTCGTCCGGGGACTGGCGTGAAGCGCGTCGCCGTGATCGAGGCCGGCGATCCCAGGGCGGACAGCCTGGCCTCTCTCTTCATGCTGTTCGGCTACGGCGGGCTGTCCGTCGCCTCGCACCTGCACCACAACGGGTACGAGGTGAGGTACTTCCCGATGTTCGCCAGCACGCGCCTGGACGAGCGCTGGCTCGCCACCTGCGATTACCTGCTGATCTCGGCCATGGTGCACACGGCCAAGATCGGCTACGCCATCGCCGACCGGGTCCGGGAGCGCTCCGGCGGTCCCCCGGTCGTGGTCTTCGGCGGCCCTCATCCCACCTGCGAGCCCGAAGACACGCTCGACCATTGCGACTACGTGGTGACCAACGAAGGGGAGGAGATCGCGCTCGACCTGCTGCGCCACCTCGACGCCGGAGGCACTCCGTACCCGCGGCACATGGAGGGCCTGGTCTTCCGCGGCGAGTCCGGAGAGATCGTCTACACCCCCCGGCGGGCGGCGCTCCAGGAGATCGACTTCCGGCTGGAGCCGTCGCTGATCCGCGGCTATCCGGGCATCCTGGGCAACTTCCTGCGCACCGGCCGGTTCCGCTTCCCCTTTCCGGTGGTGCAGTTCTCGCGCGGCTGCCCCTACTCCTGCACCTTCTGCCTGGGGATGCGCCAGCTCGGCCAGAGCTACCGCACCCGGCCTCCCGCGGGCGTGCTCGCCGACCTCGCGAGCTTCCACGCCCTGACCCGCTTCCCCTACGGCATGTTCCACGACAACGACGTGGCCATCCGCCGCGACCAGACCAAGGATCTGCTGCGCGAGATGGCCCGCGCGAAGCTGCCGATCCACAGGATCAGCGCCTTTACCCGCGTCGACTCCACCCGGGACGAGGAGCTCTGGCGCCTGTTCGACGAGGCGGGGATCGCCAACGTCTTCTTCGGCGTGGAGTCGCTGAGCCAGGCCAGCCTGGACGCCTTCCACAAGGGGAACACGGTCGAGGGGATCCACGCGGCCATGGAGCGGCTCGATCAGTATGGGATCAAGGCGAAGATCGTCGCCAGCTTCGTGGTCGGCGACGTGGACGATCCGCTCCGCGAGCTGGCGCTGATCCGCGAGTTCTGGCGCCGCTACCACCACCGGCTGCAGCGCGTCGTGATCCAGCCGCTGATGGAGTATCCGTTCCAGGAGAAATTCCGCGGCCAGCACCAGCTCTACGGCGACGAGCGGTTCATCCACTACGACTGGGACTACTTCGCCGGCGACTACCTGGTCTTCTATCCCAAGGCGGTGCCGCCGAGCGTCCTCCAGGACGAGCTGCGCGAGACCTTCCGGGCCGTCCATGGCGTGCCGGACGGCTGCAAGGGCGACTTTCGTTATAAGCTGGGCCAGCGGCTGATCGCGTACACCCACTCCGCCAAGGACCGCAACCTCGGCCATTACGTCGAGCTCCTGAAGCGGAAGGAGAAAGGGAAGTACGACCGGCAGGGCTGCCTGCTTCCCGAGACCCTGCTCGACGACGACAAGCCCCGGGACCTCCGGATTCCGGGAATCCGCGTCCTGCACCCGCCGCTGCGGGAACGGCCGCGCCGGACCGGGCTCCAGAAGGCGGCGGCGATCTTTTGAGCCCCGCCCGACTTGCGAGAGGAGCCCCGATGACGCGCTTCCAGAAACTCATTGACGCCTGGGTACGCGGCGAGCGCAACCCGGCGCCCATCGCCGAGCTGGTCGGCTTCCGCCTCGCCTCTTTCACCGACGGTGTCGCCCGTGTCGAGATGGAGGCCGGCTCCCGGCACCACAATCCCATGGGATTCGTCCACGGCGGCGTGCTGTGCGACATGGCCGACGCCGCCATGGGCGTGGCCATGGCCGCGACCCTGGAGGACGGGGAGAGCTTCGCGACTCTCCAGCTCTCCGCCAGCTATCTGCGCCCGGTCCGGGAGGGGAAGCTCGTCGTGAACGGATGGGTCGTCCACCGTGGACGGGCCAACGGCCACGTCGAGGCCGAGATGGCGGATGGCGAGGGGCGGCTGGTGGCGCGGTTCACCAGCACCTGCGCGGTGACCCGCAACCACGGCTGAAGCGGTATTTCAAGGGCGGGATTCCCGGCGCGCCCGGGCCCGTTCGTGGTGCGGGTGACGATCCGGGCGAACCTGCCCTCCGCCCTCTGTCTTCTCGCGAATGAGCTCGCCGATCCAACGGCTCTGCGACAGGCCGGCCGCTTCGGCCGCGGCCTTCAACTTCGCTTCGGTCTCGTCGTCCAGGTCGAGAGTGATCTGTGCCATGAGCCTTATTGTAGGATGCCTCCGGTCAGGAGGCATCCATTCTATGAAGCACATCTGTCTCTGGAAGCGGTACGCCGCGCCGATCTTTCTGGCCCTGGCGCTGGCGGTCCCCGGCAATCTGTCCGCCGCCGAGAAGCGGCCCATCACCGAGACCGATCTTTTCAAGTTCGTCTGGATTGCGGACCCGCGGATCTCGCCCGACGGCAGGCAGGTCGTCTTCGTGCGGGTGACGGTCGACAAGAAGAAGACCGGGTATGACACGGCCCTGTGGATCGTCCCCGCGGACGGCAGCGAGCCCGCCCGGCCGTTCACGGCGGGTCCGCGCGACAACTCGCCCCGCTGGTCGCCGGACGGCAGGTGGGTCGCCTTCGTCCGCGCGCCCAAGGGGGAGGACGACGAGGCCCAGGACCCCCAGATCCACCTGATCTCCGCTCTCGGCGGCGAGGCCTTCGCGATCACCGATCTGCCGGAGGGGGCCGGCTCGCCCGCCTGGTCGCCGGACGGCAGGACGATCGCCTTTGTCGCCTCGGCCAACGAGAAGGACCTCGCGAAGAGGAAGAAAGAGAAGGAGAAGAAGGCCGCGGAGGAGAAGCGGGAGGGGAAGAAGGCCAGCGCAACCGAAGGCGGCGAGGAGGAGGCCGAGGACGAGGACGAGGAGGAGCGCGAGAGCGACGTCCGCGTGGTGACCCGGGCCACGTTCCGCTACGACGGCGGCGGCTACGCCGACTTCGAGCGGCCCGGCCACATCTGGCTCGTGGACGTGCCCGCGTCGGGCGCTCCTCTGCCGGAGCCGCGCCAGCTCACCCGGGGCGACCTCGACCAGTACGACCCGGTCTGGTCCCGCGACGGCTCCCAGATCTACTTCTACGCGGACACCGACAAGGAGCCTTACCACACCGCGCCCGACAACGACATCTTCGTAATACCGGCGCGCGGCGGCGAGATGCGCCCGGTCGTCAGCATCGACGGTCCGATCGGCGATTTCGCGCTCTCCCCGGACGGCCGGCGCATCGCCTTTTCGGGTTTCCTGAACCCCGAGAAGCAGCGTTCCTACGACCAGTTCGACCTGTTCGTGGCCGGCCTCGATCCCGCGGCCCCGGCGAAGAACCTGGCCGCGGACTACGACTACGACGTCGGCGCGGGGCTCACCGGCGACCAGCACGCCCCGCGCGGCGGACGGCCCACGCCCATCGTCTGGAGCGCGGACGGCCGGTCCCTGTTCATCGTCACGGCCGAGCGCGGCCGGGCCAATCTCCAGCGTTTCAACGCCGAGAGCGGCAAGGTGGAGCCTCTGACCTCCGGCGATCAGGAGGTGGCCTCGTACACGGCCACCCCGGACGGCTCGCGGGTCGCCCTGGTGGTCTCCACCCCCAGGGTCATCGGCGACCTCCATGTGCTGGACACCGCCACGGGGAAGATGAAGGCGCTCGTGCGGCCGAACGAGGAGCTGTTCTCCCAGCTCGACCTCTCCATGCCCGAGGAGATCGTCTACAACAGCTTCGACGGCAAGCCGATCCAGGCCTGGATTCAGAAGCCGCCGGGCTTCGATCCGAAGAAGAAGTACCCGCTGATCCTCAACATCCACGGTGGCCCGCACGCGGCCTACGGCTACGTCTTCTTCCATGAATTCCTGTGGATGGCCGCCAAAGGGTACGTCGTGCTCTACCCCAACCCGCGGGGGAGCTCGTCGTACGGCCAGGAGTTCGGCAACGTCATCCAGTACGAATTTCCGGGCGACGACGCCAAGGACCTGCTGGCCGGCGTGGACGAGATGGTGAAGCGCGGCTACATCGATCCCAAGAAGCTGGGGGTGACCGGCGGCAGCGGCGGCGGCATCCTCACCAACTGGATCATCACGCAGACCGACCGCTTCGCCGCCGCGGTGGCCCAGCGCTCCATCGCGAGCTGGACCGACTTCTGGTACACGGCCGACTTCACCCTCTTCACCCCCTTCTGGTTCCGCGGCGCTCCCTGGGAAGACCCGGAGGACTTCGCCCGGCGCTCGCCGATCACCCACGTCGCCAAGGTGACGACACCGCTGATGCTGATCGAGGGGGAGGAGGACTACCGCACCCCGCCCGCGGCCGGCGGCGAGCAGATGTTCCGCGCCCTCAAGTACCTGAAGAAGCCGGTCGTCATGGTCCGCTTCCCGGGCGAGGGGCACAACCTCTCGCGCAACGGCCAGCCCTGGCACCGCATCGAGCGCCTGCGCCACATCGTCGGCTGGTTCGACAAGTACCTGCAGGGGAAGAACACCGGCGCCTACGACGTGCCCTGATCCGCAGCTCCCGGAGCGTCGCGCATCCCGCGACGCTCCGCTTCGTTATTGCGTAAAATAGGGGTGATGATTCCCCGGATTCCATTCCGCGTCCTGGCGCCGCTGGCGCTCACTCTGCTCGCCGTGCCGGCTCCGGGGCACGCCGCGAACGGGCGGTGGACCTCCATCGGCCCCTATGGCGGCTCGGTCTCGGCCATCGCCGTGGCTCCCGGCGCGCGCCGGATCGTCTACGCCGGAAGCTCGGATGGGCTGGTTTTCAAGAGCACCGACGCGGGCGCCCGGTGGACCTACGTGGGGCACGGCCTCTTTCCGGCCGGGCGCATCAGTGCGCTGGCGGTCGACCCGCGCGATCCCGACATCGTCTACGCCGGCGTTTCGGGAGCTCCGGCCGTCTTCAAGACCACCGACGGAGGGCTCAACTGGCGGCCCGCGAACGAGGGGCTCGACAGCCGGAACGTGCTGGCCCTGGCGCTCGACCCGCGAGAGCCGTCCGTCCTCTTCGCCGCCACTCAGGGGGGCCTGTTCCGCAGCGGCGACGGCGCGGCGACCTGGCGGCTGAGCCTGGGCTTCTCGCCGGACGAGGACCTCTTCCACTCCGTGGCCTTCGATCCGTCCTCTCCGGGGACCGTATACGCCACGGGCTACCAGCGAGGTGTCTTCAAGAGCCTGGACGGAGGAGCGACCTGGATGTCGAAGAACCGGGGTCTGCCCGACGGAGCCGGGGTCATCCGCCTTGCCCTCGCTCCCTCGGTGCCCGGCCTCCTCTTCCTCACCCTCACCTCGGACTTTCCGGCGCGCCTGTACCGGAGCGACGACGGCGGCGAGAGCTGGTCTCCGTCGGATCAGGGGATCGGCGATCGCGGTATCAGCGCGCTCGCGGTCTCGCCGTCCTCTTCCACGGTCTACGCCGGCACCGGGGACGGCATTTTCCGCAGCGTCGACGGCGGGCGGACCTGGCTGCCTCCGTCCTCCGGGGGCGAAGTGGGGGCCGTCTGGTTCCTGACCGTACCTCCGTCGCCGGACGGGACGGTCTACGCCGGTCTCTACGACCGCGGGATCCTCAAGAGCACCAATCATGGGAGCTCCTGGAGGCTGGCGAACCGCGGGCTCACCGCGGTGCCGGTCCGGAGCCTGGCCGTCGCACCCTCGAATCCTTCCGTGCTCTACGTCAGCGTCCATGGCCTGGGGAGCCGGGGGCCGGCGGTCCTGAGAACGACCGACGGCGGCGCGACCTGGCAGGAGGCGGGTCAGGGATTGCCCCCGGGAGAGGGGCCCGGGCTGCTGGCGGTCAACCCCCGCGACCCGCTCCAGGTGATCGCCGCCGGTTTTTTCGGCCGCGTCTGGAAGACCGCCGACGGCGGAGAGACCTGGACCCTCGAGAACGGCGGCGTCACGTACTGCATGCATCCCTGGGACCTGGAGATCGACCCCGCGGACCCGCGGAACGTCTACCTCGTCGGGTATGAGTCGGCAGTCTGCGAGCCGCCGTCCCGCGAGGGCTGCACCGGGTTGCGGAGCGTCGACGGTGGGGAGAGTTGGCGGTGCATGGCGGTCCGCGCCAGCGATCTGGCCGTCGATCCCCGCCGCCCCTCCGTCCTCTACGCGGCGGGGTTTTCCGGCGCGCTCAAGAGCACTGACGCGGGGTCGGTCTGGCGGCCGGTCTCCGGCCTGTCCACCGAGCAGTTTTTCGACGCCGTCTCCCTCTCGCCGTTTTCGCCGAGCCGGGTGTACCTCGCGGGCTACTCCGGGCTTCTGAAGAGCTCCAACGCCGGCAGGAGCTGGCGCCCGGCCGAACGGGGCCTCCCCCCGGGCACGCGCGTCCAGGAGCTGGTCGCCTCTCCCGCGGCCGCCTCGACCGTCTACGCCGGCGGGTTTGTCCGCTTCAGTGGACACTCCTATCATGCGGTGTTCGAGAGCACCGATGCCGGCGCCTCCTGGAGGACCCTGAGCCTGGCGGGATTTTCGCCCGGGATCGGGTGGTCCTTGCAGGCCCATCCTCGGCGGACCGGAATCCTCTGGACCGCCACCCCTCTCGGCGTCTTCCGCTTTACCGGCCCGTCTCCGGACCGCTGAGCCAACCTGGAAATCACCATGAAGCTTTCGCAGTATCGGTCCTTCGCCCGCGCCGCGGCCGTGGCGACGGTGTCCCTGATCACATCGCTGGCCTTGCCGTCGCCGGTCCGCTCCGCGGAGCCCCGCTGGCAGCCCCTCGGCCTCTATGGCGGCACGGTCAACGCCGTGGCCGTGGCCCCCAGCGCGCGCCGTGTCCTCTATGCCTTCACCCCAACGGGGCTCTTCTTCAAGAGTGTCGACGCGGGAGCCCACTGGCGTCCGGTGGGCAGCGGCATTCCGGGCGGCAGCATCCCTGGCGGCAGTGGCCAGGTCCTGGTCGTTGATCCCCGAGATCCCGACGTGGTCTACGTCGGGTTCCAGGCAGTCGAGGCCGGCCGATCGAGGTTCTACAAGACGACCGACGGCGGAGAGACCTGGTCCTGGGCGGGCCAGGGGCTCGGAGAGAACAGCATCCTCGCCCTGGCGATCGACCCGCGGGACTCCTCGATCCTGTTCGCCGCGACGGGCCTGGGATTGTTCCAGAGCGACGACGCCGGAGCGACCTGGCGGCTGAATCCGGCGTTTCCCAGCCATCCTGAGGGGAACGCCCTCGAGGACGTGGTGTTCGATCCGTTCTCGCCAGGGGTGCTGTACGTCGCCGCGGGAGAGAGGGGCCTGTTCAAGAGTGAGGACGGCGGGGCGACCTGGCAGTTGGTGTGGCAGGGGGAGCCGTGGCAAGAGCGGGAAGTCCTCCGCATCGCCCTCGATCCTGCCTCTCCCGGCACGCTCTACCTGGGCCTCTTCCGAGGTCAGGTGCTCACGACCACAGACGGTGGAGCGACCTGGACCCGTTCGGTGGCCTCGCCCGATTTCTACCTGACCGACCTCGCAGTCTCTCCGGACGGCGCCACTGTTTACGAGGCGAGCAGCGGCGGAGTGTTCCGGAGCGGTGATGGCGGGCAGACCTGGGAGAGGAGCCTGAGCTTTGGCTACACGCTCGTCACCGACCTGGCGGTCCCGCTGTCGCCGCCTGGGGTCGTCTATGCCGCGATGGACCTCCTCGGGGTCTTCAAGAGCAGCAACCGTGGTGAGACCTGGCGCGAAGTGAGCCAGGGGATCCTGGGCAGCTACCCCATCCATCTGGCGATCGCGCCGTCGAATCCCTCCTACCTCTACGCGAGCGTGGTGGGGCGCGGCGTCCTGCGGAGCTCGGACGGGGGCGCGAGCTGGCGTCCGGCGAGCGGAGGAATGGGCGATCAGATCTTGAAGCTGGCGGTCGATCCCCGTGATTTCCGCGTAGTCCACGCGGCCGCGGATTTCGGCCGGATGTGGAAGACCACGAACGCCGGAAGAACCTGGACCCTGACGAGCATCGAGGACGGCGGGTGTGTGTTCCCGAGAAGCCTCTTCGTCCACCCCCGCAGGCCACAGAACGTCTTCGTCTCCGGGGTCACGACCACCGGCTGCGACCGCCAGCATGAGGAGAGCTGCCTGGTCTTCCAGAGCCCCGACGGCGGCGCGAGCTGGTCGTGTCTCAAGGGTATCGGAGAAGAGCTCTTCTCTTTCGTCTCCGACCCGGTCCGCCTCTCCTCGCTCTACGGCGTGGATTTTCAGGATGTCCTGAGATCCACGGACGCAGGGGGCCACTGGGCTCCGGCGGGCACGGGGCTGCCGCCGAACGGCTTCAAAGCCCTGGCCGCTTCGCCTTCGCAGTCGGGCGTGCTCTACGCCGCCACCTCCCAGGGCGTTTTCAAGAGCATTGACGGCGCCCGCACCTGGCGCCCGGCGCGCCGCGGTCTGGCGGCGAACGCGCGAGTCGTGCAGGTGGAGGTCGCGCCGTCGGCCGCGTCGGTGCTCTACGCCGTGGTCGCCCGGTTCAACCGCGAGACGAGGACCGACGTGTATGCCCTGTATCGGAGCGCCGACGCCGCCCGCCACTGGAAGCCTGTGACGCTGGAAGGCCTGCCGGGGACGCAGTGGTCGGTGGTGGTCGATCCACGGCGCCCCAACCGGCTGTATGCCACCACGGAGCTCGGGATCTACCGGATCGACCTGCGATGAAATGTTTGTAAGGAGGCTGCCATGATCCACTCTCTTGCCCGAACCAGCCTTCGCGGGCTCCTCGCGTTCGCGCTGACCGCCGCGTCGGCTTCCGTTGCGCTGGCCGCTCCAGACCCCACGTACACGGCGTTGCGCAACGCCAAGCCGGACGGCCGGAAGATTCCCGTGCAGAACCTGGTGCTGGAGCGCGACGTCTTCCGCTTTCAGCTCGATTCCGGGGCGTTCCACCTGCTGGCCCCGGTCGACGGCCGAACGATCGGCGCGGTCTTCGTCGGGCAGGGGAGCTACCGGCTGTCGCCGGCCACGCCGAACGAGCGTCGGCATCTCGCGCTCGCTTCCGGGGGAGGCAAGGATTTCGAGACCCTCTCGGACAACTTCGAGAACCTGCTTCTGCTCTTCGCCGATGACACCGCGGCGGAGCTGCAGCTCCACGCGCCGGTACAGACCGGCGCGCCCGATCCTCGCGCCCTTCAGGTCCAGGAGGCCTGGCTCAAGAGGCAAAGGAAGGATTTCACGACCAACTTCCACATCCGGGTCCTGCGGGACCTGCTCAACAGCCCGGGGCTGATGAGCGGCGTGTTCATGGCGCTGATCGACGGCAAGAAACATCCGCCCGCGCTCGCCGCGGTTGACCCCGATGGCGCCGAGGCCCTGGGCCTCGGCAGCCGCCTCGGCGGGGAGGACTCCATCTTCTTCGTGGCGGACTCGAACAAGGGCGGCCTCTGGTACCACTGCGACCAGAAAGGGGAGGTGGACCGCAAGCGCGCGCTGCCGGAAAAGGTGCTGACCGACGCTCTCGACTACAAGGTCGAGACCGAAATCGCCCGCGACAGGGACATCTCGGGTACGACGACGGTGCGCCTCAAGACTCTGGTCGCGGGTCTGCGGGTGCTGCCGGTCCATCTGATGCCGAAGCTGCGGATCGGCGACGCCTCCTATGCCGTCGAGGCCGCGGGGACCGAGCCCGCCTGGAAGCCGCTCGCCTTCATCCAGGAAGATAAAGAGGAGGACGGCGACGCGGCCGTGGTCTTCCCCGAGCCGCTCGCCAAGGGAGCGACCGCGCTCCTGCGCCTCTCCTACAAGGGCGACGAGGTCCTCTGGGACGGCGGCGACAAGAACTACTACGTCCGGGCGCGCGAGAGCTGGTATCCCAACCTGGGCATCTTCTCCGATCCCGCCACCTTCGAGCTGACCTACCGCGTCCCCGCCGGCAACGAGATCATCTCGGTCGGTCGCAAGCTCGACGAGAAGGCGGAGGGGAAGCAGACGGTCTCCTCCTGGAAGACCGACAGCCCGGTCCAGGTCGCGGGCTTCAACTACGGCAAGTTCAAGAAGCTGGAGCAGCTCGATCCGACCAGCAGCCTCCAGGTCCAGGTCTTCACCAACCCCGGGACGCCGAACATCATCCGCGAGATCAACAATATTCTCGGCAGCGGAGGGGGGGTGAGCTTCGACCCCGAGGAGGGGGAGTTCTCAGGTATGGATGGCGGAGGGCTGGGCAAGGTGAACACCGCCCGGCTCGCCGAGGGCTCCATGGCGGACGGCCTCAACTCGGCCCGCCTGTTCGCGACCTACTTCGGGCCGCTGCCGCAGAAGCACGTGGCGATCACCCAGCAGTCGGACTGGTTCTTCGGGCAGTCCTGGCCGTCGCTGATCTTCATGCCCTATATCTCTTTCCTGGACGGCACCCAGAGGCAGCGCCTGGGCATGGCGGGAGCCAGCGACTTCATCGACCAGGTCGGCTACCACGAGTTCGCTCACCAGTGGTGGGGGCACCTCGTGGGGGCCTCGACCTACCGCGACCAGTGGATCGAAGAAGGCTTCTCGCAGTTCTCGGCGGCGCTCGCGGTGCAGCACACCAAGGGCTGGGGCGAGTACGACAAGTTCTGGCGCGAGGAGCGCAAGCGCATTCTCGGCAAGTACCCCGGCAACGCCATGAGCCACTATGAGGCCGGCCCGATCTCCCTGGGGTGGCGGCTGTCCACGCAGCGGAGCCCCAGCGCCGGGTTCGCCATGATCTACTCCAAGGGCGGCTACGTGCTCCACATGCTGCGCATGATGATGTGGGACGGCAGATCGGGGAATCCGGACGGCGCGTTCATCGAGCTGATGAAGGACTTCACCTCCGCCTATGCGGGCAAGGCGGTCACCACCGCCGACTTCCAGAAGACCGTCGAGCGGCACATGGTGCCGCCGATCAACGCCACCGGCGACGGCAAGATGGACTGGTTCTTCAACCAGTGGGTCTACGGCACCGAGGTGCCGCGCTACAAGTCCGACCTGAAGGTGGAGAAGGCGGACGGCAACCGCTACCGCATCCACGGGAACATCACCCAGGAGGGGGTCTCCAAGGACTTCCGCGCTCTGGTCCCGATCTACGTGGAGTTCGGCAAGAATGAGCTCGCGCGGATCGGTCTCAAGCCGATGGTCGGAGAGTCCACGGTGCCGATCGACGCGACCCTGGAGCTCTCCAAGAAGCCGAAGCGTGCGCTGGTCAACGCCCGCGGGGAGATCCTGGCGCGCGATTGAGGCAGAGGTTGGGGGCTCTCCCATAGGCCCCGACTTTGCCGCCGAGTGATCTGTCGCATCCCCCACTGTAGAGACGCCCCGTGGGGCGTCTCTCTCCGGAGGTGCCCGCGACATCGCGCGGATTGCTGGAAAATCCATGGCGCCGCCGCAGGAAGGGCTGGTCCCGGAAACCTGAGGCCGGGCCTCCGACAAGGAAAGGCTCTGAGACCGGCGTCTGAGCCTTGGGGAACGCCGCCGGAGGGTGGTCCGCCGGCGGTGCTCCCTTCCGGAGGACCGGCAAAGGGAGGGGCAGGCGGGATCAACCTTTTCGAACCGTTCGGAAAGCCGGGTACACCCCTCTACCTGCCAGGTAACGCCCTTCTCCAACCCGGGTACACCCCCCCTAACTACCCTGGTAGACCACTCCACAACCCAGGTACGCCCCCCTACCTACCCAGGTACACCCCTGTACCTGGGTTTCCTAGTCCGATACTTACGAGGGATGGCCCCGATCCCTGCCAGGTACATCCCTGTACCTGGGTTCTCTGGTCCGATGTTTACGAGGGATAGTCCGATACCTACGAGGGATGGTCCGGTATTTACGAGGGACGGCTCCGATCCCTGCCAGGTACACCCTGATCCCTGCCAGGGATCGCCCGTTCCCTGGCAGGGACTGTCCGATACTTACGAGGCGCTGTCCTGTACCTACGAAGATCTGCCGTTTCCCAGCCATGATCCGCCGCCGTCCCACCTTGCCCTGCCTCGTTCCCTGGGAACGCCGCCGCTGAATCACCTTCCGCCGGCGTCTCCAAGCCTTGAGCGACGATCTCCAGGCCTTGTTCGGCTGACATCGCACGGATTCCTGGAAATCAATGGCGCCGCCGCAGGAGACGCCCCACGGGGCGTCTCTACAGTGGGGGGATCTCCAGCGGGCCGAAGGGCGTCCGCACGAAAATTGCAAATCCCTCCCCCGCATGGCGCAGACGCTGATCGAGGAGCCCAGGACGGAGAGGGCGCCGGAGAAGCCACCGGGGGAGACGCGGGCGACCTTGCTGGCGGTGATCGCCACGGTCCTGGTGCTCGCTTTCCTCAAATGGAGCCAGGCGGCGACCGTGCCGGTGGCCTTCGCCGTCTTCCTGATCGCCATCGCCTGGCCGGTTCAGGAGAAGCTCGAACGGCGGATGCCGCGATGGGCGAGCTTTCTTCTCACAGTCCTGCTGATGCTGTCGGTCCTCGCCCTGTTCGTGGGCGCCCTGTGGTGGAGCTTCGAGCTGGTCTCCGCGAAGTCCGCTCAGTACATGCCGCGGCTCCAGGCGGTGTACGCCCGTCTCCAGGGATGGGCGGCCAGCTATGGGTTCGACCTGTCCGGCAACAGCCTCCGCGGGCTCAGCGGCGGCCTGGCCAGATCCATCGCGGCGGCGCTCTCCGCGTCGGTCAGCGGCATCCTGCTGGTCCTGGCGCTGGCCATCCTCGGCCTGCACGAGGTGCGCGACTTCCGGGACAGGGCGCGGCACGCCTTCCGCCATGAGCGGCGCGGCGCGGAGCTCGTCGAGACGGTCCGCAAGATCGCCACGCAATACCAGGAGTACCTCTGGGCCTTGACGGTGACCGCCGTCCTGCAAGGGGTGACCGTAGGGCTCTTCTCCCTCCTGATCGGCCTCGATTTCCCCTTCGTCTGGGGACTGCTGGCCTTCCTCCTGAACTACGTCCCCACCGTGGGCTCGGTCATCGCGGTAGTCCCGCCGACCCTCTTCGCGCTCGTACAGTTCGACAGCCCCGGCCGGCCGCTCGCCGTCTTCCTCGGCATGGCCGTGCTCCAGCTCATCATGGGCAACTACGTGGACCCCCTGATCCAGGGGAAGTACCTGTCCATGTCGCCGGTCGTGATCCTGATCTCGATCGTCTTCTGGGGATGGCTCTGGGGAGTGCCAGGCGCCCTGCTCGGGGTTCCGATCACGGTCGGCATCGTGATCGCCTCCGGCCACTTCCCCAGGACGCGGTGGATCGCCCGCCTGCTGACCGAGCCCTCACCCCCTGGCCCCCTCTCCCGTCATCGGGAGAGGGGGAACACAGAAGAAAGCTGAAGAGAGGAGATTTGGGTGGGGGCGCCCCTCTCCCGGTGACGGGAGAGGGGACGGGGGTGAGGGCTCAGCGGTAATCGGCTCTCGGACCGCGCGCTTCCCGCTCCAACAGCCGACGCTTCCGCTCGGCGCCCCAGCGGTAGCCGCCGGGATCTCCGTCGCCGCGCACCACGCGGTGGCAGGGGACCGCCAGCGCCACCCGGTTCGACGCGCAGGCCTGGGCCACGGCGCGGGCGGCTTGCGGCTGGCCCAGCGCCGCGGCGACCTCGCCGTACGAGCGGGTTTCTCCGTAGGGGATCTCCTGGAGCGCCTTCCAGACCCTCTCCTGGAACGCGGTCGCTTGCACGTCGAGCGGCAGCGCCAGGTGCGGCGAGGTCCCTTCCAGGTGATGGACGACCTCCTCGATCCGCGCGCGCAGCCCCTCGTCCTCCTCTCCGGCCCGCTCCAGGAAAGCCTGCGGATACTCCCGCCGGAGCGCCGCCGCGAGCTCCTCGTCGGAGTCGCCCAGGGTCACGGCGCAGACCCCCCGGTCCGTCACCGCGACGAGCAGCCGGCCGAGCGGCGACGGGGCGATCCCGAAGCGGATCCGCATCCCCCGGCCGCCGCGGCGGTAGGTCGCCGGTGTCATGCCGAGCCGCGCGTCCGACCGCTCGTAGACCCGGCTGCCGGAGCCGAAGCCCGCCTCGTAGGTCGCCGCCGTCACGTCGTCCCCCTGCTGGAGGCGCTCCTTGAAGCGCTCCATCCGCCGCGCCCTGGCGTACTCCCTGGGCGAGACGCCGGTGACCCGCTTGAACGTGCGCTGGAGGTGATACGGGCTCATCCCCATCTCCCGGCCGAGCGCTTCCAGGGTCACGGGCTCGTCGAGGTTCGCCTCGATGTACGCGCAGGCCCTCTGAATCGTCCGCGCCGGCTCGGCGACCGCATTGCGCGGCCGGCATCGCCGGCAGGGGCGGTATCCCGCCTGCTCCGCCTCGTTCGGCTCTGTGAAGAACGTCACGCTCTCGCGCCGCGGCCGCCGCGACGGGCACGAAGGCCGGCAGTACACCCCGGTCGAGGAGACCGCGTAGACGAAGCGGCCGTCCGCCTCCGCGTCCCGGTCCAGGACCGCCGTCCACGCCGCCTCGGGCTCAAGGTTCTCTCTTTCCGTCATCCGTTGGATCATTGTCATGGATTTTCCTCCCTCATTACCAGGACAGAGTATCGGGAGGCTCGGACGGGAACCATCCGGCGCTTGCGGTCAAACTCCTGAGGGCAGAGGCAGCGTCTCCAGCAGCTTCGCCAGGGTGAGGGGATCGACCGGCTTGGTGAGGTGCTGATCGAAACCGGCCTGCCGGGCCTGCCGCCGGTCCTCCTCCTGTCCATAACCGCTCAGGGCGATGAGGTAAATCCCGGCCGTCTCGTCCGCTCTGCGCAGGAGGCGGGCCAGGGCATAGCCGTCCATCCCTCCGGGCAGCCCGATGTCGCAGATCGCCACGTCGGGCCGGTGCTGGCGAGCGGCCTCCAGCCCCGCCTGGCCGGTCTCGGCCACGACCACCTGATGCCCGTAGATCTCCAGCAGCATCTGCAGGCTCTCCGCCGCGTCGCGGTTGTCCTCGACGACGAGGATCCACAGCGACCGCGCCGGCGATTGAGAGAGGAAGCCGGTCCCCGCTTCCACCGCTGGCTGTGGGCTGAGGGGCAGTTGGATCGTGATCCTCGTTCCGCGGCCCCGGCCCGCGCTTGACGCCTGTACGCTGCCGCTGTGGAGCTCGGTCAGCCCCTTGACCAGGGCCAGGCCGAGGCCCAGCCCGCCCCGGCTCCGGTCCAGGCTCCGGTCCGCCTGGCTGAACGGCTCGAACAGGCGCGCCAGCATGCCCGGTTCCATGCCGATGCCCGTGTCTTCCACCGCGAGCACCGCGATCCCTTCGTCGCCGTCTTCGGTCAAACGGATGGTCACGCGGCCACCTGGATTCGTGAACTTGTTCGAGTTCTGCAAGAGGTTTCCAAGGACCTGGGAGAGCCGGGTCGGATCGCCGGCCACCCAGACCGGCTGGTCCGGCAGCTCCGCGGCGAGCGTCAGCCGGTTGGCCTCGATCAGGCTGCGGTGGTCCTCGGCCGCGGCGCGGACCAGGGGGACCAGGTCGAGCCGCTCCTTGCGCAGCAGGATCTTGCCGCGGGAGATCCGCGACACGTCGAGCAGGTCGTCGACCAGCCGGGCCATGTGCATCACCTGCCGCTCGATCATGCCGCGCGCCTGCTGCACGGGAGGATCGGCGGGACCGACCATCCGCAGCACCTCCACGGCGGTGCGGATCGGGGCCAGGGGATTGCGCAGCTCGTGGGCCAGCATGGCCAGGAACTCGTCCTTGCGGCGATCGGCCTCCCGGAGCTCCTCCATAGCCTGCCGTTGTACGGTGACGTCGGCGAGCGTTCCGACCCACTCGCGCACCTCGCCCTCCGGCCCGTAGACCGGAACGGCCCTCGACAGAATGGTCCGCAGCCCGCCATCCTGCGTCTGGACGCGGTATTCGACCTCGAACGGCGCGCCGGTGGACATCGAGGTCACCCAGGCGGTCCGCGCCAGCTCGCGGTCGTCCGGATGGACGGCCTCGATCCACCCCTGCCAGTCGAACCCTCCCTGCTCCGCGGGGCTCTGGCCGGTGATCTTCTCCCACCACCTCTGCGTGGCGTCGAAGTCTCCGACGCCGGTGGAGGGGTCCCATACCCAGACCGCCTGCGCCGTCGCCTCGGCCAGAGCGCGGTAGCGCGCCTCGCTCCTGCGGAGCGCTTCGTCCTCGGCCTCGAGAGATGAGGCGGCGGCCGGTCTCGGGTTCGTGCTCATGTTGTGCTTCGCGGGCCGTGCAATCCGATGCGCCCCTGATTGTACAGAGCGGCCGGTCTCGCTGCTAGGATGACTCCGACCGTTCGGTGAGGTGTAGAGCCATGGATGACCAGCGCCCGGCCGGCGAGCATGATCCAACCCCCGCGGACCTCCGGCATGCGATCCCGGACGACCGCTCCTCGCACGGCATCCTCGGCAGGACCTGGGAGCTCGAGATGCTGATCTCCGGAGCCGTGGTGTTCGCCCTGATGCAGCTCCCCCCGATGTTCGACCGGGCGTTCGGCCGCATCGAGATCCACTTCTCAGGCTGGCCGCGGGGGGCGGTGTTCATGGCCTACATGTACGGGAGCGCGATTCTCTACACCTTGATCGCCTCTTTCCTCATCCATCTCACCGCGCGCGCTTACTGGGTCGGGTTGATCGGCCTCGATTCGGTCTTCCCGCATGGCGTGAAATGGGAGGAGATGCAGTCGGGTCCGATCGCCCGGCGGGTCTACCGCGAGATCCTGCCCTCGGTGCGATCGCTGATTGTCCGGGCGGACAAGTTCTGCAGCGTGATCTTTTCATTCACGTTTCTCATGGTCATCGCCTTCGCGATGTCAATTGCCATGCTTCTGTTCTACGGCCTGATCGCCTACGTTCTCTCGATCCTCTTTTTTGGCGGTGAGCATCTGGGCGAAATTTTCTGGGCCGTTCTGTCCGTGGTCACCGTCGTTCTTCTCGGCATATCGCTCGCGGACAAGGCTCTGGGTGACAGGCTGGATGCCAAGAGCCGGCCGGTGCGCCTGATCGAAAAGGTGTTGCGGTACGTAGTCTATCCTCTCCAGTTCGGCCCCGTGTACAGCTCGATTTCGATGGTTCTGTTCACCAATGTGCGGAAGAAGATGATCTATCCGCTGATGATGACGGTGTTTGGCGGATGGTCGCCCTCTTCATGGTCCGCCAGTTGGCCAGGCAGGATAGGATCTCCCTGAGCCCATACAAATACCTGCCGGCGGACGCCAGGGAGCGGGAGGTGAGCCCGACCTACTATGAGGATCAGAGGCCCGAGGGCGAAGTGTTCCGGGTGGCTCCTTCCATCCAGTCGGACGTGATCCGCGATCCCTATGTCAAGCTTTTCATCCCCTATTTTCCCGAACGGTACGATCCGGTTGTTGAATCCCAATGCCCGGAGGTCAGGCGCCAGGGGGGAGAGGATTCGCCGGAGCCGCCGCCGCAGGCTCTGCTCGGTTGCCTAACGAGGATTCTCAAGGTGACTCTGGACGGCCGGCCGATCCCCGGGCTGGAATTCAACTTCCACAATCATCCCAAGACCGGTGTGCGCGGAGTCTTGGGATACATCCCTACCGCAGGCCTGGCACGGGGAAGCCACCTGCTGCGCGTCGACGGGATTCCCGGACGGGAGAAAGAGGAGACCGATCCGCGTGCGATCCGGTTCTGGTTGTAGGCGGGGCCTGCTGTCCTCTCCAGCAGGTTCTGGAATCCCGATCCGGAAGTGGACTACAATTCCGTCATTCGGCAACTCCGTCTGGGCTGCGTATTGCCTTACGCCCTGTTTGCGTCTATGCTGGGGATATGAGCGAGCACTCCGCTATCGAGTGGACCGATGCCACCTGGAACCCTGTCCGAGGTTGCACCAAGATCAGCTCGGGCTGTGCCCACTGCTACGCGGAGACGTTCGCCGAGCGCTTCCGCGGCGTTCCGGGTCACCCATACGAGCAGGGCTTCGACCTCCGCCTCGTCCCGGAGAAGCTGACCCAGCCCTTGCTGTGGCGCCAGCCCAAAATGGTCTTCGTGAACTCCATGAGCGACCTGTTTCACGAAGATGTGCCCGACGACTACACTGTCAAGGTGGCTCGGGTGATGCAACTCGCGAGCTGGCACACTTATCAGGTCCTCACCAAAAGGTCCGAGCGGCTGCGGGACCTGCTGAAGACCAGGCTCCGGTTCGCCGCCGAGGAGCCGCACATCTGGTGGGGAGTAAGTGTCGAAAACCGGAAGCAGGGGTTGCCTCGGATCGAACACCTCCAAGCTGCGCCCGCCGTGGTCCGCTTTCTGTCCATCGAGCCGCTCCTCGAAGGGTTAGGGGCTGTTGACCTCTCTGGAATCAGTTGGGTGATCGTAGGAGGGGAGAGCGGGCCTGGAGCCCGGCCGATTGAGGAATCCTGGGTCATTGAGATCCGGGACCAGTGCCACCGGGCCAGAGTTCCCTTCTTCTTCAAGCAGTGGGGAGGCAGGCACAAGTCGCGGACGGGCCGCCGCCTCGAAGGCCGGACCTATGACGAGCTTCCGCTGAGAATATCCGACTCCGTGAAAAGCCCAGAGGCCCTGAGAGCCGCGCTCACCGAAGTCCAAGCCTTCTGTTGAGTGTCAGTATGCCGAACGACGAGATCTACCAAGATCGCGAACAGAGCCTTGTCAAGCATCACATTCTTCGCAAGTACCTGCGGCGGTTCGCGCCTATCGTTGGCTCTGGCTGGAACTCGATCACGTACGTGGACTGCTTCGCAGGGCCGTGGAACACGCAGTCTCCAGATTTGAGGGACAGTTCGTTCGCCATTGCGCTTGAAGAGCTTCGACGGGCACGGCAAACTCACGCAGACCGCGGAAGGACCATCCAACTCCGCTGCTTCTTTCTGGAGAAAGATAGGAGGGCTTATGATGAGCTTCAGAGCTTCGCCAGTCGTATACAGGACGCCGAAGTCAAGGTCCTGAACAGCTCCTTCGAGAACTCCGTTGGAGAGATTTTAAGGTTTGTTGGCAGCGGAGGCGCGAGGACGTTTCCTTTTATCTTCATTGACCCAACTGGCTGGACAGGATTTTCTCTGCAGACCATTACTCCTCTCTTGCGGCTCAGGCCGGGAGAAGTCCTCATCAACTTTATGACGGGTCATATCCGTCGCTTTCTCGATTTGGAGCAGTCTCGGCAGAGCTTTGAGGACCTCTTTGGCTCTCAGGACTTCAGAGCAGTAATCCAAGGTCTGTCAGGAATAGAGCTTGAGGACGCGGCTGTATCCGAGTACATGAAGAGCGTGAAGACGGCTGGAGGGTTCGAGTATGTGCTCCCAGCCATCGTTTTGCATCCTGAGATCAATCGCACGCATTTCCATCTCATCTATGCCACACGCCATCCGAGGGGAGTCGAGGTCTTCAAGAGTGCCGAGAAATCGGCAATGGAGGAGATGGAAAGAGTTCGCGCCGAGGCTCAACAGCGGCACCGAGAAGAAAGGAGCAGACAGCCAGAGCTGTTTCGCACCCAGGAAAGCCCGGAAAGCAGGCACTACAATGAGCTTCGGGAGCGCTATCTGGAAAGGGCAAAACAGAATGTCCTCTCTCTGTTACGCCAGAGGCGGCGAGTCCCTTACGATGAAGCATGGGCGGTAGCGCTCTCGCTGCCCTTGGTGTGGGAGAGTGATGTAAAACAATGGATTCGCGAGTGGCAGAACCAAAGCTCTCTCGGAGTCGAGGGCTTGATGGGGAGCGCGCGAGTTCCGAGCCGGGAACAGAACAACATTCTCGTCTGGCGAGGTCAGGGCTAGCGACTTGGCTCCGCAGACCTTCCCGGCACCGGCCCATTCTCCAGGAACAGCTCCCACAGCCGCCGCCAGACCCTCCAGGTGTGGCCTCCCTCGGTGGTGAAGACGTGCTCCGGGGGGAGCGCCGCGGCGAGCAGGCCGTTCGGCTTTGCGAAGCGGTCGCCGGTGCCGTAACCGAGATAGAGCGGCGGCGGATTGGTGGCCAATGGATTCGTGTACTCCTTGAGGAAGAGCCACAGGCGGCGAAGGTCCTTCTCGCCAGGCTCTTCCTGCGGAGACCAGGCGGCGAGGCCGCCGGCGCTCTCGATCTCCCGCAGGACGTCTTCCTCTCCCAGGAACGGCGCGAGGATCACCATTCCGCTCACGTCCTCGGGATACTCCCGGGCATAGAGCAGCGAGCCGAAACCGCCGAGCGAGATGCCGGCCAGCCAGATCTCGCGGATGCCTTCGGCGCGCGCCGGCGCGATCACGTCCTCCCGCAGGCGCCGCACGATCGACCTGTCGTAGAAGTAGCCGAGGTGGGAATCGACGCCGATCATGGCGCAACGGGAGCCTTTGCGCTGGAGGGCGGCGGGGAAGCCGTGACGCAGGAAGTCCTCGAGCTGGTCTCCGCGGCCGGGCAGGAAGACCACCATGCAACGGGAGCCCCCGGCCGCCTTGACGAGGGGCAGCGTACGGATCGGAACGGTCGTCGGATCCGGGCGGTAGAGGCAGCCGCCCGCCACGATGACCAGGGTCAGCAGCGCAATTCCGCGGGCGAGGGTGCGATGGACCATCCTCCGTTTCTCCTCGCAGCGATCCGGATGCAGGCTCCGCGCCTGCTTACGGTTCGTCCGTGGTTCCCCCCGGTCTCCGGATGCCCAGCGCCCGCACCTTCTGGTGGAGGTAGGTGCGCTGGACGTCGAGCAGGCGGGCGGCGGCGGTGAAGTTCCAGCGGGTGCGGTGCAGGACGCTCTCGATGTACTCGCGCTCGCAGCGGGCGCGCAGGTCGCGCAGCGGGATCACCGGAAAGGCCGGCGGCAGGCGCAGGAGGCCGGTCTCCGGCGGCGGCTCGGACTCGAAGAAGCCCGAGGGGAGCTGGTCGGGCGTGATCGGATCGCCGCCGAAGACCACCAGCCGCTCGCACAGGTTGCGCAGCTCCCGCACGTTGCCCGGCCACGCGTAGCGCTCCAGCAGAGGGCAGACCTCGGGATCGACCCGACGGGGGCGCGCCCGGTGCTGACGGGCGAAGCGCTCCAGGAAGTGATCGAAGAGAAGCCGGATATCCCCGCCCCGATCGCGCAGCGGCGGCACCGCGACCAACAGGTGGGCGAGGCGGAAATAGAGGTCCTCGCGAAATATCCCTTCCCGGATCGCTCTCTCCAGATCGCGGTTCGTCGCCGCGATCACCCGCACGTCCACGCGCCGGTCGCGGGTCTCGCCGATCCGCCGCACCCGGCCGTCCTCCAGCACGCGCAGGAGGCGCGACTGCAGCGCGGTCTCCATGTCGCCGATCTCGTCCAGGAACAGCGTCCCCCCGTCGGCCTCCTCGAACAGGCCGGGCTTAGCGGTCTTGGCGTCGGTGAACGCTCCTCGGGCGTGGCCGAACAGCTCGTCCTCGACCAGCGAGCCGGGGATCGCCGCGCAATTGATCTGGACGAACGGCCGGTGCACGCGGGCGCTCTGCCGGTGAAGGGCAGCCGCCACCAGCTCCTTGCCCGTGCCGCTCTCGCCGGCGACGAGGACCCGCGCGTCCGTGGCCGCGGCGCGGGCGATCTTCTGCCGCAGCTCCTCGATGGCGGGCGAGGCGCCGAGGATCTCCGGCTCCCCTTTGAGCGAGGCCACCTCGCGCTGCAGAGCGTGGTGCTCCAGGGCGTTGCGGATCGAGCGCAGCAGGCGCTCGCGGCTGAACGGCTTCTCGACGAAGTCGTGCACGCCGAGCCGCAGGGCCTCGACGGTCTCGCTGATCGAGGCCTCACCCGAGATGATGATCGTCGGCGGCAGGCGCCGCGCCGCCACCAGCCGGCGCACCAGGTCGACGCCGCTCATGCCGGGCAGGCGGACGTCGAGCAGCAGGAGGTGGGGGAGTGGAGTCCCGGGCCTCTCCAGATGGGCCAGCGCCTCCTCCGCCGAGGTCAGGGCCGTGGGCGCGTAGCCCTCCTCGCGGAGCTGAAGAAGCAGGCCGGCGCGGATCTTTTCGTCGTCCTCGACGATGAGGAGCTGGGTCATGGTGCGTTCTCCGGATCAGGGCCGGCGGAGCCCTCACCCCCGTCCCCTCTCCCGTCACCGGGAGAGGGGCGCCCCCAACTCTCCCGCGTCTTCTCCCCCTCTCCCGGCGACGGGAGAGGGGGCCGGGGGGTGAGGGTCTTCGGGAGAGGGTCAACAGGTGAGATTCGCGGCAGCAGCAATCGAAACGTCGTCCCCGCCTCGGAGCTCTCCACCAGCTCCAGGTCGCCGCCGTGGTCGAGCAGAATTTTTTTGGAAATCGCCAGGCCCAGGCCCATGCCTTCGCCCGGCCGGCGGCTGGTGACGTAGGGCTCGAAGATCCGCGGCCGGATCTCCGGCGCCACCCCGGGACCATCGTCTGACACGTCAAGGAAGACGTCCCGCGCGGTCTCGCCCGGCCGCAGCGTCACCGTGCCGCGCCGGGCTCCCAGGGCCAGCGAGCTGTTGTCGCAGAGATTGACCAGCACCTGCCGCAGCATCTCGCGGTCGATGGCCGCGTCGAGCTTCCCGGGCGCGGGCTCCAGGCGCAGCGCCAGGTTGGGCCAGGCGCCGCCGAAGGTGGTGGCGAATTCGCCGGCGGCTTTCGCGAGGTCGTGGACCTCCAGCCGGGGCTGGGGGAGGCGGGCGAACGAGGTGAACTGCTGCGCAAAGCGGCTCAGCCGCTCGATGTCCTCGCCGACGCTGCTGGCGGCCCGGCGGATCTCTTCAGGTGGCGGCGGCTCTTCGTCGGCCAGGAGCTGCTGGAGGCGGGAGATCTCCAGCCGCGCGGCGGTCAGCGGCGTGCGCATCTCGTGAGCGTGGCGCCGCGCCGCCTCCTGCCAGCGCGACAGGTTTTCGAGAGAGGCCAGGCGCCGGCGGTCGCGCGCCATGATCCGCGAGGTCTCCTCGATCATGGCGGCGATCCGTCCCAGGATGTCCCGTCCAGGGTCGCCGATCACCACGTCCTCGCGGCCGGAGGAGAGCTGGACCAGGGCGTCCCGCAGGCGTGCGATCCGCCGCTCCCAGCGCCCCTGGCGGACCAGGTGCGCGCCGCCGGCCACCACCAGGACGCCGCCGACGATTCCCAGGAGGATCAGCTCGTATCGCCGCAGGATCTCCCGCCGGTTGTGCTCCAGGATGCGCAGGTTGTTGAGCAGAGCCTGCGCCTCCTCGAACCGCCGCCGGTAGCCGGCGCTTCCCGCGGGATCGAGCCGCGCGAGCCGCTTCTGGTCCTGGAGCGAGCGCTCCAGCGACTCCACGATCTCCGGCCGCACGCCGAGGCGGAACCAGGCGGCCGAGATCTGCCGCTCGAACAGCCAGAGGACCGCCGCCGCGGCCAGCAGCAGGCCGCAGAGCGTGGCGACGGTGGACTTCCAGCTCATCGTCGTCGCTCCCGGCCCGGCGGGCCCGACGGGAAAATCAGGTTCCACTCGGATTCGAGCAGCGCCGTCCTCTGGAGCGAGGTGGCCATCAACAGGTTGAGGACCTGGCCGAACGTGGCCGGCTGGTCCTCGACGGCCTCGGCGACCGCGCCGGCGCTGCCCGGCTCCCGGGCCGCGAGCGATTCGGAGAGCCAGCGCTGCGCTTCGAGCTGCTCGGATTGCGAGAAGGGGATCACCCGCAGCCGTACCTCGACCTTCCAGGGCGGACCGCCCGCGGGCCGCGGCAGCCGCGCCACGTCGAACCGCGCCTCGCGCCACCATTCGGCGAGGCGATCGAACGAGGGAAAGCGGGCACGGATGACCTTGCCCGTGGCATCCACCCGGTTCACCAGGTAGACCTCGTCCCACAGCTCGTAGCGGATGTCGACCCGGGCACCCCCTTCGATCCTCTCCCGGCCGGCGCCGGTCGCCCGGACATGGAAAGCCAGCGTCGTGGTGAGCCCGGTGCCGAGCTGCTTGCGGACCTCCTCGCGGCCGAGCAGGGGAGGGAGAGAGGTGAGAACGGCCCAGTCCCCGGCCCCCGGCTCCAGGCGCGGCGCCTGGGCGTGGAGCCGCGGCGCGAACAGCAGGAGCAGGACCAACAGGGAGGCGCCTCTCATGGCAGCACCTCCCCGATGTCCAGATAGGTGAGCTGGAACCGCAACCGACCCCAAGGATTGCGGTAGACGAGTCCGGTCGACAGGCTGAGCCGCTCCAGCGGATTGGGGGTGTCCAGCCCGAGCTGCGGCGAGCTGCCCTCGAACCCGACCTCCAGGCCCGTCTCCCACCGCAGGTCGCCGAAGCCGTTCTCGCCGCGCGCCCGCCGGAGGCTGATCGCGTGCTGGAGGCCCGCGGACAACCCGTAGACGTCCAAGTCGGCCTCTTGGATCGACTCTTCGCGCGCGGGCAGGTCATGGATCGACGACCGGCCGAGGGAGAGCCGGCCCGTGCCGGACACGGTCTGCCGAGGCGTGAGCGACCAGTGCCGGGTGGCCGAGACCACGGCGGCCACGGAGCGCGCCTCGTACGGCGGGATGTCCTCCTGGATGACGTCGAGCTGGAACGGGAGCTCCCTGAGGATGTAGCGTATACGCAGCAGGTCGTCCGTCTCGAAGGAGTAAGCCTCGATTCCGGCTGAGAGCGTGAAGCCGCGGGTCGGCACCAGCGGATCGTCGCTCGTGTCGAGGACCCACTTCGCCTCAGCCCGGTTGTAGGTCATGGTTCCGTCGCTCCCGCCGACCTCCAGCACGGGAGGGAACTCGAAGGTATCGAGAACCTCGAACCGCTCGCCGGAGCCGCCGCTCTTCCGGGTCCAGCCGATCTGGAGCGACTGGTTTTTCCGCAGCGGAATGCCCAGGTTGAGGGACGTCCTGTCATAACCGTCCCAGTCCCACGAGACGAAGCCCGGGTCGAGCGCGTAGGGGAGGGTCTCGGCCACGCAGCAGACGTTTTCGGGAAGGTGCGAATAGCCGAGGCTGGCCACGATCCCTCGGCCGAACAGGTCGTACTGCGAATAGCCGGCCTGGAACCCCTCCTCGCTGTCGAGCGACCCGAACAGGACGCTGGAGCGCCCGACGAACAGCCGGGCTCCGATCAGCCCGGGGAACGAGAAGGTGGTCGTCAAGCTACCGAATTCCCGTCCCGCCAGGCTCAGCGGCTCGTCGAAATGGGTGACGCGGATCGAATGGTCGAAGAAGAACCACTTCGCCGGCGTGACCTGGATGACCAGCTCGTAGGAGCCCCGCTGGCTCCCCTTGCGCAGCGCGAACGTGGCGTCCAGAACGAAAGGCAGCCGGTGGACGCGATAGATCGCCTGCCGCAGATCCTCCTCCATGTAGGTCTGCCCCTCCTGTAGCCGCGTCTCCGCTTCGACAATGTTCGCTGCGGCCGTTCTCGTCCCCTCGACCGTGATCGTCTCGATCAGAAAGCCGGGTGGCTCCTCAGCCCCCGCGGCGAGCGGGGCCAGGAAGAGCGCCGTCAACAACCATGCGGCGATCCAGTGTGATCTCATGGCTTACCTCTCCTCGTCCGGCGCGGGCGTGCTGCCCGCGGCGTCGCCGGAGGGAGATGGCAATCGGAGAGCCAGGCGCCGGTTCGGGTGGGAGAAATACGGAACCTCCAGAAAACAAAGCCTTTGGCGGATGAGCCGTCATCCGGCGAGGCCGTCTTGGATCGTGCGGACCGTATGGAGAAGCATACACCCTGTACGGGAAATCGGTCGGCCCGGCGCGGCGTATCATGCCGGCGAGGATGCCAGCGCTTCCAGGGGAGCTACAGGTCGGCTCCCGACCGCCGGATCAGCGCCGCCAGACAGCGACCCGACTCCCGCACGATCTCCTCGAGATCGAGCTGCGTGAGCCGGCCGTCCTCGACGAGCAGCTTCCCTCCCACGACCACATGCCGGACCGCGCCTTTGGAAGCTCCGAAGGCGACGACGTCGTGGGGATCGGCCTGGGGGGCGGCCCAGAGCTCGGGATGGCGGTTCGAGAGGACGACGAGGTCGGCGAGCTTGCCGGGCTCGAGAGTGCCGATCTCGTCCTGTAGGCTGAGAGCCTGGGCTCCCTCGCTGGTGGCGAGCCGCAGGGCGTCGAGACCGGAGAAGGCGTCGGGGCCGTGCTTGACCTTCTGGAGAAGGGCGGCGAGACGCAGCTCCTGGAAATTGTCGAGGTGGTTGCTGCAGGCCGCTCCGTCGCAGCCGACCCCGACCGGCACCTTGGCGCGGCGGAGGGCAAGGAGGTCGGCGATGCCGGAGCCGAGCTTCAGGTTGGAGCTGGGGCAGTGGACGACGCTGAAGCGGTCCGAGCGTACCCGCCCGAGGTGCTCCTCGGTGATCCAGACCCCGTGCGCGAGGCGGAGGTCGGTCGCGAGCACGCCCTGATCGGCGAAGTACTCGATCTCGTCCCGTCCCCCCTTGAGCTGGCGGACGGCCAGGGTCTCGTCCCGCTGCTCCAACCCGTGCGTGTGGACCGGCCAGCCGCGGCGCTCCGCCAGGTCGCGGATCCCTTCCCAGAGCGGATCGGAGCAGGTGAGGATGAAGCGCGGATTGAGGACGTAGCGCAGCCGTCCCTCCCCGGCGCCGTCGAAGCGGTCCCCCAGGGCCTCGGTCTCAGAGAGCACGGCGTCCGTCTCGCCGCGCAGAGCCGCGGGAAGGGTCTCGCCGGAGTCCATCAGGCACTGCCCCGCGAAGGCGCGCAGCCCGGAATCCTCGATGGCCTGGAGCAGCCCCCGCGCTCCGGGGCCGATGCCGATGTCCTGAATCGTCGTGGTGCCGCCGAGGAGGCATTCCGCCGCGCCGAGCATCCCGCACCAGTAGGCGCTCTCGTCGTCGTGCGCGGCTTCAAAAGGCCAGATCCGCTCGCGCAGCCAGTCGAGCAGGCGCCGCTCCTCGGCGAGGCCGCGGAAGAACGTCTGTCCCAGGTGGAGGTGTCCCTGGATCAGGCCTGGGAGGACCAGGCAGCCGGAGACGTCGAGCACGCGGGTGCCGGGCGGGGGCTCGGGGATGCCGAGAGAAGCGACGCGGCCGTTTTTCACCAGAAGGTCGGCTCCCCGCAGCACGGTCGCCCCGGCGTCCAGGGTCAGGATCGTGCCGCCGCGCAGGAGCAGAGAGGGCTCGGTCGAGCTTTTCGAGTCTTCCATGAAGATCATGACGCGGTTCCAATCCTATACTGACCGCCCATGAGCCCGCCCGCTCTCGTCCTCCGCAGCCGTCGTGTGGTACTCCCCGAGGGGATGCGTCCGGCCGCGGTCCACGTCCGCCTGGGGAGGATCGAGCGCGTCGGTCCCTTGGAGGCCCTCCCCTCGGAGGCCCAGGAGATCGACTGCGGCGATTCCGTGATCATGCCAGGGATCGTGGACTCACACGTCCATGTCAACGAGCCGGGGCGGACGGAGTGGGAAGGGTTCGCGACCGCCACTCGCGCCGCGGCCGCGGGCGGGGTCACCGCACTGGTAGACATGCCGCTCAACAGCGTCCCGGCCACGACCACTCGGCAGGCGCTGCGGGCCAAGCTGGAGGCGACCCGAGGGAAGACGCATATCGACGTCGGATTCTGGGGCGGGGTGGTGCCGGGCAACACGGGCGAGCTGGCGGGTCTCCTGGACGACGGCGTCCTGGGCTTCAAGGCGTTCCTGGTCCCATCCGGGGTGGAGGAGTTCGAGCACGTCGGGGAGGCCGACCTCCGCGAGGCTCTTCCCGAGCTTGCCCGCCGGGGCGCCGTGCTCCTCGCTCACGCCGAGCTGCCGGGACCGATCGAGGCCGCGCTCCGGGTCTGGGAGGGAGCCGGTTCCGAAGAATTCCGCGAATACGGGCGCTATCTGCGCTCGCGGCCGGACGCGGCCGAGGTGGAGGCGATCGATCTGCTCGTGCGACTCTGCCGGGAGACGGGATGCCGGGTGCACGTGGTCCACCTTTCGTCCACGCAGGCGCTGCCCATCCTGAAGAGAGCGCGGGCGGAGGGATTGCCGGTCACGGTGGAGACCTGCCCGCATTACCTGACCTTCGCGGCCGAGGAGATTCCCGACGGAGCAGTCGCCTTCAAATGCGCTCCTCCTGTCCGTTCGCGCGAAAACCGGGAGCGCCTGTGGGAAGCTCTGCGCGAGGGGATCATCGACCTGGTGGCCACCGACCACTCGCCGTGCCCTCCCGAGCTGAAGAAGATCGAGACCGGCGACTTCCTCCGCGCCTGGGGAGGGATCTCGTCTCTTCAGCTCACGCTTCCGGTGGTCTGGACCGGAGCCCGGGAGCGCGGCTTCACGCACGAGAACCTGGCGAGGTGGATGTGCGCCGGCCCCGCGCGGCTGGCCGGATTGGAGGACCGGAAGGGGAAGATCGCGGAGGGATACGACGCCGACCTGGTGGTCTGGGACCCCGAGGCGAGCTTCCGGGTCGAGCCCGAGAGGCTGCACCACCGTCACAAGCTGACCCCGTACGCCGGCCGGACGCTGTATGGGGTGGTCCGGAGAACCATTCTGAGAGGAGAAACGGTCTACCATGACGGCGAGCTGACGCAGGAGCCGATGGGGAGACCGATTCTGAGAGGCGGGCGATGAGCGACTTTACCGATCTCGTGGACCTGGCCGCCGAGCGGCTGGGCGGCGCGGTGCTCGCGGCCAACGACGAATTCTTCGCGCCCAAGGAGAACCTCCTGAAGGCGGCGGAGGCGGTCTGGGCCGAGGGGAAGTACACCGACGTCGGCAAGTGGATGGACGGCTGGGAGACCCGCCGCCGGCGCGAGCCCGGCTACGACTGGTGCATCGTGCGCCTCGGCCTGCCCGGGGTGCCGCGGGGGGTCGTGGTCGACACCAGCTACTTCCGCGGCAACTACCCCGAATCGTGCTCCCTCGAAGCCTGCGCGGTCGAAGGGCATCCGACGCTCGAGGAGCTGAGCAGCGTCGCGTGGACCGAGATCCTGCCGCGCTCGCCGCTCGAAGGGCACGCGAAGAACCGCTTTCCGATCGAACGACCGATCGAAAGGCCCATCGAAAGAGATACCGGCCGGGTCACGCACCTCCGCCTCAATATCTTCCCGGACGGCGGCGTAGCGCGTTTACGGGTCTACGGCGAGGTCGCGCCGGATTGGACGCGGCTCCTGCGGCGGCGGAGCGAGATCGACCTCGCCGGAGTCGAGAACGGCGGCGCCGTCCTCTCTTGCAGCGACATGTTCTTCGGCAACCGGCACAACCTGATCCTTCCGGGTCCTTCGCTGGGCATGCACGACGGCTGGGAGACCAGGCGGCGGCGGGGGCCCGGCCACGACTGGGCGATCGTGAAGCTGGGGACGCGCGCCGCGATCCAGCGGGCCGAGGTGGACACCTCGCATTTCAAGGGCAACGCTCCTGGAAGCTGCACGATCGAAGCCTGCGACGAGCCCGGAGCCGCGGCCTCGCAGCTCGCATCCGAAAGCTTCAGCGGCTGGCGGGAGATCCTGCCGCGGACCCCTCTGCGCCCGCAAACCCGGCACCTCTTCGACGAGCTCGCGGCGGCGGGTCCGTTCACCCACGCGCGGCTCAACATCTATCCCGACGGAGGCGTGGCGCGGCTGCGGCTGTTCGGCATCGTCACCTCGGTGGACTGGCTGAACGCGCTGCCGTCCGTCGAGGCGGAGAGGGCGCTCCTCGCCTGCTGCGGCTCGAAGACGTGGGCACGCCGGATGGCGGCGAGCCGTCCGTTCAAGGACAAGGCCGATCTCGTGAGGATGTCCGACGGGATCTGGCGGAGCCTGGACCCGGCGGACTGGCTGGAAGCCTTCGCCGCGCATCCCCGCATCGGAGAGAAGGGGAGCCGGTGGTCCGAGCAGGAGCAGTCTGGAGCCCGGGGCGCGAGCGCGGACACTCTCACCGAGCTGGCGGAGGCCAACCGGCGCTACGAATCCCGTTTCGGTCACATTTTCATCGTCTGCGCCACCGGCAGGAGCGCGGGGGAGATGCTGGCCCTGCTCCAGGAACGGATCGGTAACCATCCCGACGCCGAGCTGCGCGTCGCCGCCGAAGAGCAGCGCAAGATCACGAATCTCAGACTGGAGAAACTGTTGCCGTCATGAACGGGATCACCACGCACGTCCTCGACACTTCGCGCGGCCGGCCGGCGAGCGGAGTCCCCGTCGTCCTGGAGATCCGGTCAGGCGCCGAGTGGTGGGAGATCGGAAGGGGAGAGACCGACTCCGACGGCCGCGTCCGGCAGCTCCTGCCGGACAGGTCGCTGCTGTCCGCGGGCACCTACCGTCTCACGTTCAACGTTGGAAAGTATTTCGAATCGCGTGGCGTCGAGAGCTTCTATCCCGAAGCCTCGATCGTCTTCGTCATCCGGGACGCGGCGCAGCACTATCACGTGCCACTCCTGTTGAGCCCTTACGGCTATTCGACCTACCGGGGGAGCTGAGCATGCCGGTCACGGTGATCGAAAACGGTTATGGAAAGCAGGCCGTGCGCCTGGTGACCGTCCGGCGCGGGGCGGACGTCCACGAGATGAAGGACGTCACGGTCGCGATCCGTCTCGAAGGGGACTTCGTGACGGCCTACACGGAAGGGGACAACAGCAAGGTGCTCCCCACGGACACCATGAAGAACACGGTCTACGCGCTGGCCGCCGATCACCCCTTCGACGACATCGAAGACTTCGGCCTCACGCTGACCGATCACTTTCTACAGGCCAGCCCGCAGGCGACGCAGGCCCGCGTGGAGCTGGCCGAGCATCTGTGGGAACGCATCGAGAAGTCGGGCCTGCCGCATCCGCACGCCTTCCAGCAGGCGGGGAGCGAGAGGCGGACCGCCATGGTGACGCGCGACCGGGACGGCGTCCGCGTGCTGGCCGGCATCGAAGACCTCGTGGTGATGAAGACCGCGAAATCCGCCTTCAAAGGTTTTCCGCGCGACCGCTACACGACCCTGAAGGAGACTTCGGATCGCATTCTCGCCACGGCGGTCCGGGCGACCTGGCGGTATTCGCGCCCCTACGTCCCCTTCGGCACCCTCTGGCGCGAGGTGCGGCGCATCCTGCTGGAAACCTTCGCGGACCACGACAGCCTCTCGGTCCAGCACACCCTCTACGCCATGGGCGAAGCGGTCCTGGAGACGCTGGATGTCGAAGAGATCCACATCTCCATGCCCAACAAGCACCACATCCCCGTGGACCTCACCCCCTTCGGGCTGGAGAACCGCAACGAGGTCTTCGTAGCGACCCCGGAGCCGTATGGGCTAATCGAGGCGACGGTGAAGAGGGGTTCAAATCTTGAGAAGGATATTCAGCGCGGACTGACGGATGTCGAAGCGGGGAGTGTCGTGCCCCACGAAGTGGCCCGCGCTCGCCTCCTTTCCCGCTACGAAGAGGAGCCCTGATCCTCATCCCCGCCGGTTCTTCAGGATCTTTACGAACGACCGTCCCCGCAGCTCTTCGAGAGTCAGTCCCGAGCGCTTCAGCGCCTCCTCTTCCGTGATCGCGCCGCAGTTGACGGCGCGGAGGAAGTAGTTGAGGAGGCCCTGGCCGGTGGCGGCGTCGTCGAAGACCTCTCCGACGAGGGTCGCCTGAGCGGCTTTCTGGACGAAGTTGCGAAGGCGGTCGGAGGCGGCGTCGAGCCCTTCCAGGAAGAACTCGAAGACCGTGGCGTAGCGGGTGACGAGTTGCGCCGGGTGCAGGTCCCAGCCCTGGTAGAAGCCGCCCACGAGGGAGTGCCGGACGTGGTCGTGGTGCAGGCGCCAGGCCCGGTGCACGACTTCGCGGTTCTCTTCGAGCTGCACCGCGGTGAGCGGAGGACCGTCTTTGGCGGCGCGGTGCGGCGGCACGGGCAGGACGTTCGTGGCCCCGTCCGAGATCCAAAGGCCGGTGCCGGCGTAGGCGACCTGCATCATGTGCTTGGCGAAATCGCAGACCGGATGGGTCATGGTCTGATGGGCCGCCGTGATGTTGGAGGAGGCGGTGTAGTCGTAGGTTCCGAAGTGCGCCGCCACGCAGCGCCCGCGCGCCGCCTCCACTAGAAGCGGCAGGTTCGATCCGCCCCGCTCGTTCAGGATCGCCTGCGGAGTTTCGATCATGATTTCGAGGTGAAGAGCGCCTTCAGGAAGACCCAGCGCCGGCTCGAGGCGGTCGAAGAGGTCGGCGAGCGCGGTGACGTGCTCGGGAATCGTCACCTTGGGGAGCGTGACGACGAAGCCCTCCGGCAGCCGGCCGCCCGTCTCCCGCACGAGCGTCGTGAGGAAGAGGTCGAGGGTGCGGACGGCACGCTCCCGCAGCTCCTCGGTAAAAGGCTTGATGCGGATGCCGACGAACGGAGGCAGAGTGTCGGCTGCCAATCCCACGGCCATTTCGCGGGCGGCGGCCTCGGCGTGCCCGTCCTCCTCCGGGTCCGGCCGGTTGCCGTAGCCGTCCTCGAAGTCGGCGCGGAAGTCCTCGACCGGCTCGCGGCGCAGCTTCTCCGCCACCCGGGCGTGGATCGTGGGGGCGAGCGCCTTCGGCAGGCCGGCGGCCTGAGCGAGATCCTGGGGAGTCGAGGCGTACTCTTCGAGAGAGCGGAGGGCCAGGTTCCCCAGCTTGGCCGCGGCGTCCGACTTGAACAGGTGCGCTCCGCCATAGACGGTGTGGACCGGCTGCCGCCGCCCGGTCTCCCCGGGATAGCGCCGGGCAAAGGCGAGGTTGGCGCCGCACAGGCGCTCGAAGACGTCGCCGAGCGAATCGGCTGTCAGGGATGTCGGCATTCGGCTCTCCTATCGGATCCCCAGCACCATCCGCCGCACGACCCGCTCCAAGGCGAACCGGCGGTAGTCCGCGGTCGAGCGGACGTCGTCGATCGGCGTGACCCCCCGCGCCGCCTCCCGACCGGCGAGGTCCGCGGCCTCGGCACCGGGAGCCATCCCCCGGACCGCCTCCTCGGCGGCGCGCAGGCGGACAGGGGTGGCGGCGACGCTCCCGGCGGCCAGGCGAAGCTCTGCGATCCGGCCGTCCGCGACTTGGCCGACCATGGCCACGACCACCTTCGAGATCGATTGCGCTTCCCGGGTCCCCACTTTCCGGAAGTTCTGGACGGAGCCTTCCGGGAGGTGGGGGAGGCGGACGCGGACGATGATCTCTCCGGGTTCCAGGGCGGTCTTGCGGTAGCCGGTGTGGAAGTCGGTGTAGGGGATCTCGCGCGGACCGCGCGGGCCGGCCGCCACGACGACAGCTTCCAGAGCGAGGAGCACGGGCAGGGAGTCTCCCGCGGGGCTGGCGTTCGCCATGTTGCCGCCCAGGGTGGCGCGGTTCTGGATCTGCCAGCCGCCCACCTGCGAGGCGGCTTCGGCCAGGGCCGGGAAGGCGGCGCGGACCTCGGGCGAGCGGCGGATCTCGTCGAAGGTCGTGGCGGCGCCGATCTCCAGCCCTCCCTCGGTCTCGCGGATGCCGCGCAGCTCGGGGACCCCCAGCAGATCGATCACCCGCTCCATCTGGTGCAGCGCCTCGGGGCCGCGGACCATGAGGTCGGTGCAGCCTGCCACGGGAACCAGGCCGGGGTCTCCCTCCAGGTGACGGACCGCCTCGTCCAGGGAGCGTGGGCGGAGAGCGATCACCGCGACGGCTCCTCGGGGAGGAGCGCGCGCAGGATCCCCTCGTAGCCCGTGCACCGGCAGAGGTTGCCGGCGAGCGCCTCCCGGGCCTCCTCGCGGCTCGGCGACGGGTTGTCTTGCAGAAGAGCCCAGGCGGTCACGATAATGCCGGGCGTGCAGGCGCCGCACTGGACGCCGCCGGTCTCCACGAATTTTTCCAGGAAAGCGCGCGCCGGACCCTCGGCGATCCCTTCGACCGTCTCGATCCGCCGCCCTTCGCACTGGAAGCGCGGCACCAGGCAGGAGAGAACAGGCTCGCCGTCCATCAGCACCGTGCAGGCGCCGCACTCCCCCTCGCCGCACCCTTCTTTGGTGCCGGTCAGGCCGAGCTGCTGCCGCAGCACGTCCAGGAGGCGATCCATCGGATGGCCGTCGACCTCAGTGGATTGTCCGTTAAGGGTGAAGGTGGTCTTCATCCGGCGATCTCCCGGCTCTGCGCCTGAAACAGTTTCTCCGGCGTCGCCGGGATCTCGTCCACCTGAATCCCCATCGCGTTCTCGATCGCCTGCACCGCGGCCGGCGCTCCACCGTCCATGGGCAGCTCTCCCACCCCTTTCGCTCCGAAGGGGCCGCCCTCCCAGGCTTTCTCCAGCAGGTGGACGTCGATGCGCGGGGTGTCCTGGATCGTCGGGATGATGTAGGTCGCGAGGCGGTCGTTGAGATAGCGGCCGTCCTGGAGCTTGATCTCTTCCATCAGCGCCCAGCCGAGGGCCTGGAGCGTGCCGCCCTCGATCTGGCCGGCGCACAGGATCGGGTGGATTGCTTTCCCCACCTCGCAGACGGCGGTGACATGGACGGGCCGCACCGCCAGAGTGTCGGGATCGATTTCCACCTCGACCACGTCCGCGCCCCAGGCGAAGGTCGGATAGGCATCTCCCTGGTAGGTCGATTCGTCGAAGCTCTGCCACTCCGGCGGCTCGTTGCGGAGGGTGACCTCCACCGGCCCGGTCTCCTCCCGGAAGCGCCGGGCCGCGTCCCGGAAGCGCTCCACCGGGCCTTCGGGACCTTGGATCCAACCGTCACGGACCGCGAAGCCCCTCACCCCCGGCCCCTCTCCCATCGCCCTCCCTACCCTCGGGAGAGGGGAGGAAAAAGCGTTGCCTCCCCGCCAGGCGAGGACTCGGTCGCGCAGCTCGGCGACGGTGCGGGCGATGAGCCCGCCCACGATCATCGTGGTGCGCGAGGCGACCGTGGGGCCGGAGTCGGGGACCTCACCGGTGTCCGGCGCGGCGAAGACCACGTCGTCATCGTCGATCCCTCCCGCGGTCGTCGCGATCTGGGGGAAGACCGCGGCGCACCCCTGGCCCATGTCGGTCATGGCGGTGAGCACTTCGATGCGGCCGTCGTCCAGCAGGCGGGCGGTGACCGGCGACTTCATCTTGCGCTCGCCGTTGCCGGTGAAGCCGGCGCCGTGGAAGTAGAGCGAGAGGCCGATCCCGCGCATCGGCTCTCCGTCCTTCCTCCGCGCGCGGGCGTCTTCGAGCTCCTTCCAGCGCGCGCGGAAGCCGGTCCTCCGCTCGGCCTCCTCCAGGCAGAGGCGGGCGGAGGTGCTGGGATCGAGAGTCTGTCCCGTGGGCAGCCGGTCTCCGGGCTCCACCACGTTGCGCGCCCGCACCTCGAACGGATCGAGCCCGAGCGTCCGGGCGATGCGGTCCATCTGGCGCTCCATGGCGAATTCGACCTGCGGCGCGCCGAAGCCCCGGAAGGCGCTGTTGGGCGCGGTGTGCGTGCGCAGCACCCGGCCGCGAATGCGCACATCGGAGCAGCGGTAGGGGCCGAAGGAGTGGAGGAGGGCGCGCGAGAGGACCACCGACGAGAGGGTCGCGTAGGCGCCGCCGTCCATCAGGATCTCGATGTCCATGGCGAGCAGCCGGCCGTCGCGGGTCACTCCCGTGCGGTGGCGCACGACCGCGGGATGCCGCTTGGAGGTGCTGACAATGTCCTCGTGGCGGTCGTAGACGATCTTCACCGGCCGGCCGCAGGCGCGAGCCAGCAGGGCCGCGTGCAGGGCGATGGCGCTCGGGAAGTCCTCCTTGCCGCCGAAGCCGCCGCCCACGGCCGAGGCGCGCACCCGGACCTTGTCGTCCGCCAGATCCAGCGCGTGGACCAGCGCCTTGTGGACGTAGTAGGGGCACTGCATGGAGCCGAGGACGATAAGGCTGTCCTCCTCGTACCAGGCGATCATCCCGTTGCACTCGATGTAGATGTGCTCCTGGTGCCCGGTGCGGTACTCCCCCTCGATCACCGCGTCCGCCCGCGCCAGGGCCGCCTCGGCGTCGCCGGTCTGCATCGCCAGTTGATACAGAGGCGGGAGGGACTCGGCCTTCTCCAGGCTCAGGACGGGAGCGAGCGGCTCGTACTCGACCTCCACGGCCGCCAGCGCCTGCCGGGCTTCGAGGCGGGTGGACGCCGCGACCAGCGCCACGGGCTCCCCGACATGGAGGGTGAACCCGTCGGCGAGGATCGGCCAGCCGTCGTCGATGAGCTGCACGCCGTTCCTGCCGGGGAGGTCCGCGGCCGTGACGCAGACAGCTCCCTCGGGAGCCTTCCCGGGGTTCCAGCGGACCGACCGGATACGGGCGTGGGGATGGGGGCTGCGCAGGGTGGCGCCGTGCCACATGCCGGGCAGGGAGACGTCGTCCACGTACCGCGCCGCGCCCGAGGTCTTGGCGAAGCCGTCAGGGCGCGGCGGGCTCTCTCCAATGGCGCTCATCGGCGGGGAGTCTGAAGCAAGCGGGGGACCGGGTGCAAGGGCGGCCGGGCTATAATGAAAAATTAAAGGAGGTCTTGTTGTCTCCCGATCCAGGCACGCCCCAGCATCGAACCACGGAGCAACTCCGCCACCATTACGAGGTCGAGAGGGAGCTGGCGGACCGGCTGCGCAAGGCGTCCGGCGAAGAGAGGCTCTCTCTCTACTCCTCGGTCTACAACGAGCTGTTCCGGCGGGTCCCGGATCACCCGCAGCTTTCCCGGAAGGCGTCTGCCCTGGAAATCCATGGGCGTGTGTCCCGGCAGATGATGCTCCTCCGGGATTTCCTGCACCGCGAGTCGACGTACCTGGAGATCGGTCCTGGGGACTGTACCCTCGCGTTCGAGGTGGCCCGGTCCGTCAAGAAGGTCTTCGCCGTGGACGTTTCCGGGGAGATCACATCCGGCATGACCCCGCCGCCGAACTTCCAGCTCATCCTCTCCGACGGCCGCAACATCCCCCTGCCGCGGGAGAGCGTCGACGTGGCCTACAGCAACCAGCTCATGGAGCACCTGCACCCCGACGACGCCCTGGAGCAGCTCCGCAACGTCTACGACACCCTGAAGCCGGGGGGAGCGTACATCTGCGTCACCCCCAGCCGGCTCACCGGCCCCCACGACATCTCGCGCTACTTCGACGCGGTCGCGACCGGATTCCACCTGCGGGAGTACACGGTCGGCGAGCTCCGGGATCTGTTCCTCGCCGTGGGGTTCTCGAAGGTCCGCAGCCTGTCGCGGATCGGGCCGAGATACCTGGGCCTGCCGGTCCTCCCGATCGCCGGATGCGAGCGGCTGCTGGACAGCCTGCCGGCGCGATGGAGGCGAGCGGTCGCGGACCGTCCGCCCTTGAGGCCCCTGCTGGGCGTCCGCCTGATCGGGGTGAAGTAGGGCTCAGCGCCGCGTATAGCGGAACACGTCGGATGCCGGCTTGCCGTCCTTCACCCGCTCCAGCACCGACACCAGCGCCTCGCCATCCTTCCGGTAGATGATGCGGATCGGAGTGTCCGGACTGCGGTTGTCGAAGACCCCCTCGCCCGGCTTGTAGGAGGTCAGGTAGAAGGGGATCGCCCCCTCCTTGTCCTCCCAGGCGACCAGCCCGGGTTTGAAGTGCCGGAGCATCAGGACCGGCCCTTCCGGGCGCTGCTCGAGGGCCAACAGCTCGTAGACGACGACCTTCTCGCCCTTGAGCCAGCGGAACGTCCCCAGCATAGCGCCGCCGGCGGGTGGGGCCCACTGCTCGTCGATGAAGTCGCCGCCGATCTCCCCCTTCCACGCCCCGGCGAGCCAGGAGAAGTCGGCGACCGTCACCTTCGAAAGGTCCGTGCGAGGCGGAGTCTGGGGATCGGCGGCGAAGGCCGGAACGGCGAGCAGAACGGCGGCAAGGATCAGGAATCGGTTCATGGTCTCAGATCGACCGGCACGCCGGTGCCGGAGCCGAAGTAGGGGCGGGAGTTGGCCCCCGGGAGCGCGAACCCGTTGATCGCGATGCGCCGGGGGATGGAGCCGCGGTTCTCGGCGCTGCGGTGGACGACATAGGGGCCGAAGAACGCGGCGCTCCCTGCCTTCAGGAGCGCGGGCACACCGGGACGGTTCTTGTAGCGGCGCCGCACCGCGGCGGGATCGAGGTGCCCCCGCCGTCCGCTGCGCGGATAGAAGATCAACGGGCCGTTCTCGGGCGTCGAATCGTCGATCGCCACGACGGTCTGGATGTAGCTCCCGCGCCCGTCGACGTCCTGCCACTCGGGGGTGCCGTAGCGGCGGTGCTCGCTGTCCTGATGGGGCTCGAACTCCAGCCCGTCGTTGGGGTACTTGGCATGGAGCTGATTGAGCAGGTGGACCGCCGTGGCCGAGCCGAAGAGCTGGCCGACGATGGAGGTGAGCCGCACGTCGCGCCCGCAGGCGAGGAACGCCGGCTCGCACCCTCCCGCCCAGACGACCCGCAGCAGCCGGGTCGACCCATTCGAGCCGCCGAAGACGAACTGGCTGCCGGCGTGCTCGACCTTGCGCTCTCCCTCCTCGTCGCTCGCGGGAAGCGCCGCGGCGAGCTCCCGCCCCATCGCGCGCAGCCGTTCCGTGGCCTCGGCCATCTCCGCGACCTCGTCGCGCGAGAAGAGGCCCTCGACGAGGAGGTAGCCATCGTCGTAGAACTGCCGGATAGCGTCTGGGTACAGCTCGGAAACCATAGAGTGAATGGGATTATAGCATAGGATGCAACGGGCGCCAGGCTATCGGCGGGTGGAGGGGGTGAAGTTCACCTCAGGTTGCCGATCACCGCGAGAACGACCCGGCAGGCGGGGCGAAGTTTTTATCCGGCTTTCCTGGTCATCGTGAGCCGGCCGCCGTCCTCGCCGTCGGCCGACTTCCAATTCCCCTCGAATGCTTCGCCGACGAGCCGCATCTCCCCTTCGAGAAGGATCTCGCCGTTGTCGACCTTGAAAGAGAACGTCTGCCCGTCGAAGGTGGGTTGAACGAGCGGCCACCGCTTCTCACCCCCTTGGACAGGGATGACCGCCGTGCCCGCCAGCCGCCCGTCCTTCAGATCCAGAAGGAGGGTGATCGAGCCCGGCCCCTGCTCCTGTGCCCCATCCTGAGCGGGCCGCAAGGTCCAGGAGCCGACCATGAAATCGGGAGCCTTCGCGGTGGCCTCCTGGCCCGCGGCGGCACACAGTGAAACCGGGATCAGGAACAGGGCGACGACGGACAGCGAAAGCATTCGGCGCATGAAAGGTCCTCCAGAGGTTGAGTGGCGGGAGTCGGGCTCCGTCAGGGGGTTGGACTCCCCGAGGGTCCGAAAAGTTCCGGTGAATTTAGATATGCGCGCTGTAACGAATTTCCTGTGACATAGCCTAACTGAGCTGTATAAAGGGAGCGGCGGCCCGCACGCGGGCGCCGCCCCCGATCACAAACAGGAGAAAAACGTCATGAAAAAGCTTCTTGGAGTCTTCGCTTTCGCCGTCTTCGCCCTGGTCCTCGCCGCTCCGGCGTCGGCCCAGACACCGGTCAACATCGTCTATCCGATCCACGGCGGGACCTATCCGATCACCGATCCGGCCCCGGGCGCGCTCCTCTCGGCCTACTTCACCTCGAGCTTCAGCGTGACCTGCAGCGGCGGCGCGTACAAGGTCGAGTGGGGCTTCGACGCCGGTCCGGCGGTCGGCAGCGCCACCTTCTACGACCAGATCAGTGTGCAGTTTGTCGACAAGCTGCCTGGCGGCGACCACATCTTCTGGGTGAAGTCGGATTGCGGTGACAGCCGCGTCCGGTTCCGTATCGGCAACTGACCCCAACCTCAAAGTGCCGCGCCTTCGGAGCTCCGGGGGCGCGGCGCCTCCCTGAAGTAAAATCCAGGGCTCCATGCGGACGATTCACCACCTCTGCTTCCGACTCGGCCTCGCGCTCTTGACGATTGCGGGTGTCTCGTACGCCCAAGAGATCCCCGACTTTCGCGATCTGGAGAACGTTGTTCGGGAGGAGCTGCGGGAAACCAACGTGCCGGGCGCGGCGGTCGCGGTGATCCGCGGCGACCGCGTCCTCTTCGCCAAGGGCTTCGGCGTCGCCAACGTCGAAACGGGCGAGCCGGTCACGACCGGCAGGCTGTTCCAAGTAGGTTCGGTGACCAAGACTCTCACGGCCGCAGCCCTGGTCTCGATCGCGGAGCAGGGGAAGGTCCGGCTCGACGCACCCATCGGGAGCTACCTCAACGGATTTGGACCGAGGCTGTCGCAGGTCACCCTGCACCAGCTCCTGAGCCAGACCTCCGGCCTCAGGGACGTGCCGGGACAGGCGGGCCTGCACGACGAGGCGGCGCTCGGCGATTCCGTGCGCTCTTGGAAAGACGACGTCTTCCTGCTGGACGGCGGAAAAGCTTTCTCTTACTCGAATCTTGGATATGCGCTCGCGGGCTACGTGCTGGAGCGGGTGACCGGCAAGCCGTACGCGGACGCGATGAGAGAGATCCTTTTCGATCCGCTGGGGATGACCCGTTCGACGTTCCGTCCCACCATGGCCATGACGCATCCGCTCGTCCTGGGGCATTCCGCCGAAGGAAGAGAGAAGCCGTCGGTCGCGAGGCCCATGGCGGACGACACGCGGCTGTGGCCGGCCGGGTACCTCTTCGCCAGCCTGGACGACCTCGCCCGCTTCGTAATCGCCCTGATGAACGACGGCAGAGTGGATGGACGGCAGGCCCTGCCGCGCGGTGTGGGAGCGAAGATGCTCGTTCCGCGGATCGAGATTCCCACGAACGTGTTCGTCCACGGCCAGTACGGCTACGGCCTTTTTCTCCACGACCGCTACCGCCAGCGGACCGCCTTCCACCCCGGGACCTCGCCCGGCTACACCGCCGAGATCCGCATGGTTCCTGAACAGAGCGCCGCCGTGATCCTGCTGAGCAATCTGAACGGAGCGCGCCTCGAGAAGACCTTTTCCAAGGCCTTCGAGCTGCTGCTGCCCCTCGAAGAGGCTCCCCGGACGCCTTCCCGGCCGGCGCTGACGATGACCGAAGAGGAGATGCGCCGCTACGCCGGGACCTACTCCAACCGCTGGGACATGGACGTCTTCGTGCGCGACGGCAAGCTCTTCCTCCGGCGCTTCGGAGAGGAGTTGCCGGTCACGAAGATCGGGGAGAACCGTTTCTCCGTACACCCCGAGGGTCTCCCGAACGCGCAGGAATTCGTGATCGTCCCGGGCGCGGACGGCAGGCCGGGGTATCTCCAGATGTTCCTTTGGGTCTTCAAGAAAGAGAAGTGATCCGGGCGTCATCCAGAACGGCTCGACATGGCGTAGATCCAGGCGGAGTCAATTCTGAATGGAGGCTGCCATGAGCGCACAAAACAGACGAGCCATTGTGGAGAAGGCGTACGCGGATTTCGGACAGGGAGACATCCCGAGCATCATCTCGGCGTTGTCGCCGGACGTGGAGTGGCGCGAGCCTGGAGCGCCGTACGTGCCTTACGGCGGGACCTATCGCGGGCACGAGGGGGTCGGACAGTTCTTCTCGAAGCTTGACGGATCACTGGAGATGCTGGAGTTCGAGCCCCGGGACCTCATCGAGCAGGGGGACAAAGTCGTAGCCCTCGGGCATTTCAAGGCGCGGAGCCGGCCGAACGGCAACGTCTTCGAGACCGACTGGACCATGGTCTGGAACTTTTCGGGGGACAAGATCGCCAGGTTCCAGTCTTTCGTGGACACCGCCGCGGTCGCCGAGGCCTACCGCGCCGGCTGAGCCTGGCGATGGAATTCCTCCCCGCGCGACCGGACGACCTCGACGCGCTCGTGCGCCTAGAGCGCCAGTACTACGCGGAGACGACTATCCCTTTGCCGAGGATGAGGCGCGCGCGGCGATCGCGTGTCTCATCGAAGACTCGTCGCTCGGGAGGCTCTGGCTCGCCCGGGACGGCCAGACTCCGGTCGGCTACGTGGTCCTGGCCCTCGGATAGAGGGCCTGGGCGCCTCCCTTGTCGCCCTCGACTTCCAGATGCAGGGCTCGGAGTGACGCCCAGCTCGCGGCATTGCCATCCCATCGAGGCCAGGGCCTTGGAGCCCAGGGGCTGGCCCTTGCCGAGGCCGCCTGTACCGCAAACAGGAATTCGTGGACCACGAGCGGTACCTGATAACCAAGTGGCTCGATCGGGAGGGGCGGTGGGGAGGAAAGGAGCTGACGATTCACAAATGACGCGGCAGTATCACCCTAAGCCTATGTGGAAGGACCCAATTGTAGAAGAGATTCGGACGTGACGCCTATGCGAAGCAGTTTAACCGTGATCTTCAAGCCATGCACATCGAATTGAATAAGATGCAAGAAGAGAGTGGGTGGTAGACGGTTTCGTTTTCTCCAAAGCGGCCAAAGATGGCAGGCGAACTTCATCTTGACAAACCATTCGTCTGGTTACAGTTTGTTTTCCGCTCCCCATTAATTGTAAGGGGTTCACAGCTCAGTCCTTGCGTCCGCGGAGTTCATCAAGGACGGCTTGCTGGACTTCTTGGTCGCGGACAAGCAGCATGTTTGAATGAAGCCTATTGCTCTACTCCTTCTCGAGGTCAGCAAGAGCCACCTTCGTCTCTCCATCGGCAAGAAACGTCGTCTCCAGCCAAAATTGCCGAAAACTCTCGGAAAAACAGGCGGCGCCCTTATAACACAACTCAAAGTAGTCCGGGTGGGGGTGTAAGTCATAGCCGATTAGCCTCTTTCCTTTCCATAGCCGATCCGGGCAACTCAGGATATAAGCTAATATAGGGCGAGCTCCTTCTCTGCCATTCCATTCAATGCAAACAATGGGCTTGAGGTCATAACCTACCTCACGTTTCCTCAGTGGATCGATTTCGTTGAGATCAACCTCGATTAGAGTACCGTTAGCGGCATTCGTCAAAGAGCCGGTAACATAGGCATTCAGGAGACCCCTAAAGAGAGGATCTGATATGGGACGATACCGTGTCCTAAGCTCGTCAGGCATCTCGTAGTTGAAGAGACGAACTACACCGAAGGCAACGGCTGGGAGGAATCGATCAGGTGAAGTCGAGAGGAAGGTCCGCGCTGCCGATTCCTGATTGAGTAGGCTACCATAACCCAAGAGTCTGATCGAAGACTGGTCCCGTGAAGCCAGTTCCTCTTCGAGCCCAGTCCAAGGATACTCATAGGTGCACTCGTCGAAGGTAGACATAATACTATCAGCTAGGTCCGCGATCTGGGCCTGTTCCAGCTTGGTTCCGCTGCAACGGTAGAAGAGCTTCATCACCTCAGTGACGGGCCATTCTTCTTCCTCCGCGAAGAGTTGTTCGAACTCTTCAAGGTATAAGAGGTCCTCTCGGACTTTTCTGACCCGGTGATCGCTTGCTATTGCGAGCTTCCGCTGGAGTTGCCTAGCCCTGGTAATTGCCTCTCGTACATCTTCAGAGCGGCCCAAAGCATGATCAACTCGTGCTAGAGTAACAAGGTTGCAGAAGTGCCTCAAGTCCTTGTTCGCTCCGATTGTCCGCTCCAGGGCAACGGCTGTGCCAACAGCTTTGCGCGCCTCCGAGTATCTTCCTAGCAAAAGTAATGCTCGTCCCTTATCGCCAGCATGAAGCGAGATATTTTCAGGATAGTAGACCCTCTTGGAGAGGTCTTCTGCTTTTGCAATCAGCTCGAGACCTTGCTCGATATCATCAGGTTGGTTCCGCATAATTAGTGCACGTCCCCATCCGCCGTAATTCACGGCGGCCCAAGCCTGATTACCGAGATCTCGATGAATCTTCTCTGCGCTAGCGAATCGTAGCAGGGCAGCCTCGATGTCACTTAGATCCGCGAGCGCGAGACCTTGATTTGTCTGATGAGCCGCCACCCACCCCCGCGCTCCGAGAGTTTGGTTGATTCGCTCTGCCTCTCGAAAAGCTCCCAAGGCTTTGTCAGGATAGCCGTGATGCCAGAGGGCGAGGCCGCGTCTGTTGAAAACTGTCGCTCTCTGTGAATCGTCACCCGCTCGACGAGCCATGTCTTCTGCCTCTACAAGAAGATCTAGTGACTTTTGCAAATCGCCGAGACGATCGAATATCCCGGCTATGTCAGTGTCGATCAGGGCAATGCCGCTATAGTCTTTAAAGTGCCAATACATTTCCTTCGCCTTCTCCAAAGAATCTAGGGCTCGGCGAAGGCTGCCCCGGTCTGTTCGAATTCGGCCCTGCTGGCGCAAAGCTGCAGCGGCAGAACTAACAAAGCCGAGCCCTTTTGCCAGTTCGACAGCCTGATCTGCGAACTCGCTAGCTTCGTTCCATTGACCGCGTGACCAGTGTGCGGCGGAAAGTGCTGTCATCAAACGGATTCTAAGCTCCAAACTCGTGTTGGGTAGCTTCCGAAGCGAGAGTTCGAGCCGAGGAACTCTCAAATGCGCGGGGCCCCGAACAGCCATAGTCTCGGCAAAGGCAAGAATCGCTTCAGCCGCGATATCCGCATCTCCATGGTCGATAAACCAATCCTGAATAGAAAAAAGATTTTCTAGCTCGAAGCTCAGAAGATCGAGCGCCTTTCCTCCTTCGGCGGTGTGGATCTTCTCGTTCCAGTAGTGTGCATAAGGTATGTAGAAGTCCGCCCAGCGCTGGGCAAGCGCCTCCTGCTGTTCCGGTGTAGCAGTGTTAGCCCATACTTCACGACCGTAGTCTTGGATGGCGACGTACATATCGAATCGCAAGCCATAGGGGGTCTCATGGGATTTTAGAAGACTCTTCTCGTAGAGGCTTTGGACGACATCCTCCACTGAAGGTGGAGGTACATCTTGAAACCTGGAAAGATCTACTACTTGTTCGGCTGCTTTAAGAAAGAAGTCGCCGCGGAAGGTGCACATCTGTAGGAATGCACTCTGCTCCCATGGGTTGAGTAATTGATAGCTCCAGTCGATAGCGTCGAACAAAGTTTTCTGTCGATCTGGTTGATCTCGGCGGTTGCCACGAAGACGGAGTTTCTCGCCAAGCTTTTCGGCGATCTGCGCGGGCGATGCAATCCGCAATCGTGCGGCAGCGATCTCGAGTGCCAGCGGCACGCCCTGTAACTCGCGACAGATACGAGCGACAGCTTTTGAATTAGCATCGTCGAGGGAGAAGTCTGGGCGGCTCTGCCGGGCTCGTTCAATAAAGAGATGCACGCTTTCGTATCCCGCCAGATCTTCAGCGCGAGGAGCCGATAGGTCTTGGGAGGGAATAGGGAGAGAATCTACGCGATATTCGCGTTCTGCGTAGAGGTTGAGGAGTTCTCGGCTTGTGACGAGAAAGCGAATCTCAGGTAGTTCCTCGAGCCAAGTTCCTACCGTACTCTGAGCATAGCGGACGATCTGCTCGAAGTTGTCAAGAATCAAAAGCAAGGCACCACGAGGCTGCAGGAATTCGACAACTGCGGACTGTGGAGACGCATGGGCACTGACCAGGGGAACGGAGAAAGTCTGTGCAATCGCATAGGCAATCCCGGCTTCGGTTACCGATTCGGTGAGGTCGGCGAACCAGCAGCCACCAGGAAACGCACTCAGCATCATCCTTCCGAGTTGTTTCGCCAAACGCGTTTTCCCAATTCCGGGTGGACCTGTCAGAGTGACGAGCCGCGTTTCGTCCTGCATAAAAAGGTCTTTGAGCGCTTGAAGCTCTTGCTGCCGGCCTATAAAACTGGTGCCCATGGTCGATATATTCGTTCGGGTCGTCGCATGTGAGACGATCGGGGTAGTCGAAACGGATTGGCTGGACAACCAAGTGAAGATCTCTTCCACAAGCTTAGAAAAAAGGTTGTCAATCTCAATTTGTGTACACTCTGAAAGGGCTCGTCCTTGTGCTGAGAAGACCTGCATTTTCGACAGCGATTCCACGCTCTGCCATGCGCAACTTCGGATGAGGACGGGTATGAGCTTAAGTCCTTTCTCTTGTCGTAGCCTCAGTAGCCGAGGCAGTTCCACTGTTCTGATATGCTGTGAGGCGAGATACTGAGGTGAAATCAAGAGTATAGCAGCGACTGAGTGGTCAACCGATGTCAAGATAGACGCATCCCAATCTGTCCCTGTGTCGATCTTGCGGTCGTGCCAGACCTCGACGCCTTCGCGGTACTGAAGGACGCCTAGGTGGGGCAGGAGCTGCTCCTTCCACTCTTCGTCTCTATGACTGTAGCTGAGAAAGATGAGTTGATGTCCCATAAGAATCGGCCCTGGAAATCCTGCGCACCAATATTCCAGCTCTTAGTATACCAGCACAGAGAGGACATTCGCTTCCGGTAAACCGCGTGGAATTCCGAGGACGGTCGCCTGGAGTTGTCCTCGTACAAATTCGTTGCGATCGAAGGCGCCCGACCCGCGCGGGAACACATCGATCTTGAACCCGGAAGTCAGGTGGATCAGATTGAAATGCCTGCGGCGCTGGACCGCTCGCCGGATCGAGTCCAGGTCGAGATAGAACTCCTTGTCGAGCCGGGAGGCGAAGAGAGGAACCAGCGCCGGCGTCATGTCAACTACGAGATCCAGGTCTTGGGTCTGGCGAGGTACTCCATGGATCGATCTGGCAAAGGAGCCCCCTAGGTGATAGGGAATTCCTAACTCCTCCAGGACGTCGCTGACGCGCAGGACTGTCTGCAAGCTCTCGCTGATCATGATCTCCGGGCGGTCTCATCCTGTTCCGGGAGAGGTCCGTAGACTCTGGTGGCGATCTCCTCGCCGAGCCATAGCCCGAGGAATCGGCGATGCAGCTCTTCCGGTCCGGCCTCAGGGTGACGCTCGCGAAGGCCGGCGAGCGCGAGAGCTCGCGAGAGTTGGATCGCCTCTCCGATGATCTGGACCTTCCGCCACGCTGGCATACGGCGAAGGATGTCGAGTTGGACCCTCTCGGCCTCGGGATCGGTATCAGGCGATAGAGTAGGGTAGTCCCTCTCGTGGGGCTTGGCTCGCGCGCACATGCTGCCGTCATCCTAGCGCGATTCGGGATCTCAAGCGGTCGCCGAGCCTCACCGAAAATCATGGCTCGGCACCGCCACCAGCTCCTTGAGCGACCAGAACTTCTCCCCTTTGACCGAGATCGTCCCGTCCCTCTTCTGGAGGATGCCCTCGACCACCAGGCCCGGTGAGCCGACGATCAGCTTGCGGTGCTTCTGGAGGAGGTCGGGGGCGACGACGGCCTGGGACATGCCGGTCTCGTCTTCCAGGGTGATGAAGAGGAGGCCCTTGGCGGTCCCGGGACGCTGGCGGACGATCACCGAGCCGGCGGTGCGGACTCTCTGGCCGTCCGCGAGCCTGGTGAGAGCGGCAGCGGGGGTGACTCCCTTGTCGTTGAGCGTCGGACGCATGTAGTGGAGCGGGTGCGGACCCAGGGTGAGCTGAGTGCCGATGTAGTCGGCCTGGGTCTCCTCGACCGGGCTCATCTCCGGCAGCGGCGACGGCTCCGGATCTTCGAGCTCGTCGAGGAGCGGACCGGCGGGGCGGGCGGTCCTCGCGACCTGCCACATGGCGGCGCGGCGGGTC
>DASVEF010000186.1:0-10830 GCA_036380715.1 Thermoanaerobaculia bacterium
CCGCGCCGAAGCCTGGGTCAACACCGGCGCCCTGCTGAGCCGGATGAGCTTCGGCCTGCAGCTCGCTTCCGGCCGTGTCAACGGCGTCGACCTTGACCTGCCGGGCCTCAACCGCGGCCGCGAGCCCGAGTCGCGGGACGAGGCCCTCCAGGTCTACGCCAGGCTGCTGCTGCCCGGTCGCAACCTCGATCCGGTCCTGAAGCAGCTCGGGCCGATGGTCAATGACCCGAACCTGTCGCGCAAGGTGGACGAGGCGACACCGGGCGAGCCGGCCGCCACGATGGAGGGCGGGATGACCGGCGACGAAACCATCCTCTTCGGCGACGAGGACATGGAACCACAAGGACGCCGGGACCGTGGCCGGAGGGGTGACTCCCGTCCGTCGCGCGACCAGCATCCGCCCACGGCGGTCGAGCAGGTGGTGGGGGTGATCCTGGGATCGCCGGAGTTCCAGCGGCGGTGAGCCCTCACCCCCTGGCCCCCTCTCCCGACACCGGGAGAAGGGGAAAACGCCAATCAGGGGCAGGGTGGGGGCGCCCCTCTCCCGGTGACGGGAGAGGGGGCGGGGGTGAGGGTCCCGCGGCGGCGATTCACGAAAGGGATGAGCGTAGAGAAGGAGCCAGACCATGTTGACCCGCAGAATTTTCCTGAAGGCCGGCGGCATCGCCCTGTTCACCCTGGGGACCGGCGGCCCTCGTTTCCTCACCCGCGCCGCCCTGGCGGCGACCGGACCGGGACCGAGCGCCCGGCGCAAGGTCCTGGTGACGATCTTTCAGCGCGGCGCCATGGACGGCCTGATGGCCGTGCCCGTCCTCGACGACGCGGCCCTGCGCCGCCTCCGCCCGCGCCTGGTCATGAGCGCGGCCCGCTCGGCCGGCGACGAGGCCGTGATCGACCTCGGCGTCGGCTTCGGTCTCCATCCGGCCTTCTCCCCGCTGCTGCCGTTCTGGAAGGAGAAGCGGCTGGCGGTGGTCCACGCCGTGGGCTCGCCCGATTCGACGCGCTCACACTTCGACGCGCAGGACTACATGGAGACCGGCACGCCGGGCCGCAAGGGGACCCCTTCCGGCTGGCTCAACCGGGCCGTGGGCCTGCTCGGCCACGAGGGGAGCCCCTTCCGGGCCGTGTCCATGACTCCCGCCCTGCCGCGCTCCCTCTACGGCGAACAGCCGGCGCTCGCGGTGACCGACCTCGCCGACTTCCGGGTCGACCTGCCCGGCGCCGACAAGGTGGCGTCCGCGGCCGGCCAGGGCTTCGAGGCTCTCTACCGGCAGACCTCGCAGGACCTCCTGCGCAACACCGCGAAAGACACCTTCCAGGCCATCGACATGCTCTCGGGCGAGCAGATCGCCCGCTACCGTCCGGCGGCCGGGGCCGACTATCCGCAGACCCCGCTGGGGCAGGCCCTGCGCCAGATCGCCCTGCTCGTCAAGGCCGACGTGGGGCTGGAAGTGGCCTTCGCCGAGTCCGGCGGCTGGGACACCCACGTCCAGCAGGGCACGGTCAACGGCAGCTTCGCCCGCCAGGCGCGCGACCTCTCGCAGTCCATCCAGGCTTTCTGGACCGACCTCGGCCCGCGCCAGGACCATGTCCTGCTCACCACCATGACCGAGTTCGGCCGCACCGTGCGCGAGAACGGCTCCGGCGGCACCGACCACGGCCACGGCTCCTGTCTGTTCGTGCTGGGCAACCAGGTCCAGGGAGCCAGAGTCCACGGCGCCTTCCCCGGCCTCGACTCGAAAGCCCTCTATGAAGGCCGGGACCTGCCGGTGACCACCGACTTCCGAGCCGTCTTCTGCGAGCTGGCCGGCAAGCACCTGGGGGTGAAGGACGACGGAAAGCTGTTCCCCGGATGGACGGGAGGGCGGCTGCCGCTGATCCGGTGAGCCCTCACCCCCCGGCCCCCTCTCCCACCCCTCACAACCCTCCGGGAGAGGGGGAGCAGAACCGGTTTTCTCCTCGCGGTTCTTTTTCAGGGTTCCCCCTCTCCCGGGCTGGTGTGAGTGCGTGTGGGAGAGGGGTCAGGGGGTGAGGGTCCCCCGCCACCCCTCCTCGAATTCCTCTTCCGAGATCCCAAGCGCGGCGGGGATGTCCCCCTGGGCGCGGACGAGGCGCGCCACGGCGTCGCCGCCCCAGCGGGATTCGACGTAGGCGATGAGGCTGTAGCCGAGCTGATAGATCCGGCTGTCGGACGGCCGGTCCAGGTCGCTCAGGGTCGGGAAGTCTCCGTTCCGGATGTAGTCGAGGCGCCGGAGGTCGGAGGACTGCCCGGCTTCATAACAGGCCACGGCCTCCCAGAGCCAGCGCCGGCGCAGCCCGGCGAAATTCCTCTTCTCCTCTTCCGCCGTGGGCCGGACCCCGAGGCCGTACGCCGCCGCGAGCGTCACCAGATGGGCGAGCTCGTGCACCACGACCGGCCGCAGCGCTCCCTTGCGGTTCTTCAGGGCCCACGGGCCGTTGATGTGAATCTCGTCCCGGCCGACGGTGAGCCCCTTGATCTCGAACGTGAGCCCTCCGGACTCGGCGATCGGGGTCCAGCGCTCCTCGACCTCCGCCGCGGTCAGAAAGCGGACCTCCACCCGGGGCATCTCCCGGGCGCCGAGGTGGTCCATGATCCGCTGGCGGTTCTGCTCCAGAGTATCCAAGAGGACCTTCGCGTCTTTCTTGCTCAGGCCGTAGTAGGAGATCCTGAAGTGGGGACTCTCCATCTCCTTCGGCCGCTCCCGCCAGGAGCGCGCGAAGAAGAGAAGGGACCAGAGAGCCAGGCAGGGGATGAGCAGTCGCATCGGAGGCCGAGTCTATCCGACCAGGCCGAGATCGCGGAGAAACTCCTTCGTCCCCTCCGGCCCGGTGAGCTCCAGCCAGACCGGCTCGCCGCCCGGCGGCACCACGAGCCCGAAGCGCAGAAAGGGGCAGCACTTCCGCTCCAGCCGGATCACCTCGAACAGATCCTCCAGCGCGCCGTCCTCGGCGGCGAAGCGGAGCGCATACCCGGCCTCGAGCTCACGGACCTCCTCGATCCGCTCGCGCACCCTCCGCAGAGTCCCCGCCTCACGCTCCTTCAGCTCCGGATCGGACAGAGAACAGGCCACAGGCAATTCGGTCATGACAGAGCCCTCCTCCTCTCCAGCCATTCGTCCACCGACAGCTTACCGGCTCCGTGGAAGAGAAGGAAGATCGACGAGAACAGGATTACCAGGGCGGGGAACATCCCCCGGAACGTGTCGCCGCGGTGGGCCAGGGCGAGCGCCACGATGAAGTTGATGATCAGGAGGATCGAGATCCAGCGCGTGAAGGCGCCCAGGATCAGCAGGATGCCGCAGAGGAACTGCGTGTACGCCGACACCACGGCGCCGAGCATCGGCCAGGGAAAGCCAAGGCCCGCGAGGAAATGGGCGAACTCCTCCATGTGGGCCTGGCTGAAGACGTTGTCCTGCGTCCCCCAGACCAGGAACGAGCCGAGGATGAGGCGGAGGAAGATGGGTCCGTACTCGCGCCTCTCTTCAAAAAACCGGAACGGGCTTGCGGGCATACAAAGCTCCCTGCGCGGTCCCCCGCGCGTTCGAGATCCTGCTGGTGATACTCCTCCGCCCGCCAGAAAATTGCAGCCGGCGACCCGTCGTCAGCAGGCGAGGGGCTCGTGGTACGCTGGGGGTCATGAAACCACCTCCTGTAGCCGAGATCCTTGAGCTGCCTGTCGCCGAGCGTATCCGGCTTGTCGAGATCATCTGGGACAGCATCGCCGCTGTACCGGAGGCGGTTTCGGTATCCGACGAGCTGAAGGACGAGCTTGATCGACGACTCACTGAGTTCGAAGCCAATCCCGATGCCGGCAGCCCTTGGGAAGAAGTTCGTGAGCGCATCCTCCAAGGCCGATGGCGTACCGGTTAACGGTCTCGGACCGGGCGGTTCGCGAGATTGGAGAGGCTTACGAGTGGTACGAAGAACAGGTTCCTGGTCTCGGTAATGAGTTTCTCGAGGCGCTGGGAGCTCAGCTCAAGCTCATAGCCCGCTCTCCCCAGCTATACGCCGAGACTCAGCGCGGCGTTCGCCGTGCCCTTCTCTCGCGCTTCCCATACGGCGTGTTCTACGCAATGAAGAGCGACATCGTGTCAGTCCTGGGCGTGGTACACACTTCACGCCACCCGCGCCGCTGGCCTCGTCGTCCGTAGATCGTAGGCGACGAGGGGCAGCTCTCTCACAGAGCAACCTCTCACGAAATCAGCGCCGAGCAGCTCGGCCTGCGGCGTGCTAAAGTGGATCGTTGAACTGTGAACCAGGTCTTCCTCAGCTACCTCCACGTCCTGCCGGACGAGCAACTCGCGGAACGGCTTTGCGCCTTTCTCGAGGAGCGGGGGCTCCGTGTCTTCATCGACAAGCGGATCCAGGTCGGCCTCGACTGGGTGGCGGAGATCGATCGCCAGCTTCGGGCGTCGGATTCCTTCTTGGTCTTCCTCTCCGAGGACTCAATCCGCAGCGACATGGTGCGCCAGGAGATCCAGACCGCCCACGAGCTCCGGCAGGAAGAGAAAATGGCCATCTTCCCTGTCCGGTTGGGCTTCGAGGGGAAGCTGCCGTACGACCTGGGCTCGTATCTGAACCGCATCCAGTACGCCCTCTGGAAGCCGGGTGATTCGGAGGCGGCGCTGTTCAACCTCCTTCACGCCGCGATCACGGGTGGTGCGGCTCTCCCGGTTGTTCCGTCTCGCGAAGACACGGCTGTCATCTCTCTGACGGACCTCTCGGTGGCGGCCGAGTGGAAGGGAGTTCCTTTACCCGCGGCTGATCCACGGATCGTCATGGAGACGGGGACGATCCACCTCGAATCGCCGTTCTACGTCCGGCGGAAGGAGGACGAGAGCGCCGAGCGCTGCCTGGCCCAGCCGTGGAGCACGATCGTGGTCAAAGGGCCTCGGCAGAGCGGCAAGAGCTCTCTGCTTGCCCGCATCCACGCCCTGTCGAAGCGGGCAGAGCGGCGCTCGGTCTACCTGGATTTCCAGACCTTCGACGAGCCCCAGCTCGCCAGCCTGGGCACCACCCTTCAGACGCTGGCCCGGCGGATCGCCCGCACGCTCAAGACCCCGATGCAGCCGGCCGACGTGTGGGACTCGGACCTCCTCGGTGAGAAAGGGAGCTTCGCAGAGTTTCTGGCCAGGGCCGTCCTCGACGGTTCTTCCTCTCCGGTCGTCCTCATCCTCGATGAGGTGGACCGCCTGTTCGATCGCCCCTATCGCGGGGACTTCTTCGCCGCCGTCCGCGGCTGGCACAACAACCGGGCGACTGATGAGGCCTGGGAAAACCTCCACCTCGTCCTCGGCCATGCTACCGATCCGGCGCTATGGATCGAGAACCTGAACGAGTCGCCTTTCAACGTCGGCGACCGACTTCGCCTGGGTGACTTCACCCGCGATCAGGTGGCGGACCTCAATGCTCGCCACGGAAACCCGCTGCACAGCTCCGAGGAGATCGCTGGTCTGATGGATCTGGTCGGCGGCCATCCCTATCTCGTCCGGCAGGCGCTCTATATCCTGGCGACCGAACGCTGGCCTCTGGCCCGGCTCCGCGAGGAGGCCGGCAAGGACACTGGCCCTTTCGGCGACCACCTCCGGCGGCATCTCTGGGCGCTGCTCCAGAACGATCGTCTGCGCGCCGTGGTCGCCCGCATCGCGAAGGGTGACGGCTGCGATGACGAAGGGCTCTTCCAACGCCTCCTGGCCTCGGGCTTGGTCGCCGGTGAAACCCGCTCCGTGGCGCGTCTGCGCTGCGCGCTCTATCAGGAATACTTTTCGAGACACCTGTGAGCGAGCCCGCAACTTCTATCCGTCCGTTCTACGTCACCGGGGGCACTCTAAAGCCCGGGGAGCCCAGCTATGTCGAACGGCTGGCCGACACAGAGCTCTTCGAGAGTCTGCTGGCGGGGGAATTCTGTTACGTCCTCACCGCCCGGCAGATGGGGAAGTCCAGCTTGATGGCCCGGACCGCGAAGCGGCTGGAGCAGGCCGGCGTCGCCTCAGCTATTGTGGATCTCACCCAGATCGGAAGCGAGCGGGGAGACCAGGCGGCGGCGCAGTGGTATTTCGGGGTTGCCAACCAGATCCACCGGCAGCTCGGCATCGCCGCTCCGTTGCGCCTCTGGTGGCAGGAGCGATCCGATCTATCCTCGGTCCAGCGCCTCACCGACTTCTTCCGCGAGCTTGTGCTGGCGCACTGCCCCGGCCGGGTCGTGGTTTTCGTAGACGAGATTGATTCGACCATTGGGCTCCCTTTCGCAGATGATTTCTTCGCCGCCCTCCGAGCCTGCTTCAACGCCCGGGCCATCGATGCCGCCTTCGAGCGCTTGACCTTCGCGCTGCTCGGCGTCGCGACGCCGGGCCAGCTCATCCAGGATCCGACGCGCACTCCATTCAACATCGGAAAAAGGATCGACCTCACCGACTTCAGTCTGGACGAAGCCCGGAAGCTCGCGTCTGAGCTGCACGCCGATCCCGGCGAGGCAGACCGGAGGCTGGAGCGCGTCCTCCACTGGACCGGCGGACACCCTTACCTCACCCAGGCGCTCTGCCGCGCCGTCCGGGATAGGGATCGGGACTCAGAACCGGGAACGGCGAAGAAGGCGGTCGATCCTCGGGTCGAAGAGCTCTTCCTCTCCTCGCGAGCGCAGCGGGAAGAGACGAACCTCAAGCACGCGCGGGCTCGCCTTGAGAGGTCCGGCCCGGAAGGCCGCCGTCTTCTGCAGCTCTATCGCCGCGTCCGCCAGGGCCAGCCGGTCCCGGACCAGCCCACCTCGCCCCTCTTCGCTCAGCTCAAGCTCGCGGGAGTCGTCAAAACCACGGACAAAGGACGGCTCACCGTGCGCAACCGCATCTACGAGGCGGTCTTCACGTCGGATTGGGCGAAGTCCGCCATACCCGCGGATCGCGGTCGGCAGCTCGCGGCGGCTACTTTGGCGGCGGCGTTGGCGGGTGTCCTGGTCTGGTATGCAGCCTTCCAGCCGCGCCCTTATGAGCAAGCCCTTCAAGCTGCCATCGAGGACGACGGCTACACCGGTGCCCTGGAAGCCTATACCAACCTCCTCGCCAACCCTTTCTCCCGGTCCCGGGCGACCGAACTGATGCAGCAGTTCTGGGAGCAGCGAGCCCTACGGTATGCTTTGGTCGGAGATAGGGATCAGAGCCTTCTGAGCTGCCTTCAAGGATTGCGTTTGAGAGACAGCGAAAGGCTTAGGAGAAAGGCTCGGAATTTGGTAGGTATTGATTATGAAAGGCTCAGGCTTACGCTTTGGCATGGAGATACCGTAACGGCCTTGGCCTTCAGCCCTGATGGCCGGACCCTCGCAACTGCGTCCGAGGATAATACCGCCCGGCTTTGGGATGCGCGCTCTGGAACACAAATCGCGGCCTTGCAGCATCAGGCACCTGTCTTGGCCGTGGCCTTTAGCTCCGATGGTCGGGCCTTCGCTACTTGGTCTGGGGGCAAAGACAAAGCCCCTCGGTTCTGGGACGCTCGTTCCGGAAAGCCTATGCGGCTTGAGGGCGCCTCCGTCAAGGACTTCAGCCCCACTGACCGGATCCGTTTTGTTTTCGGATCCAAGGGCAACACTAACCAACTCGGGGACACTTACTCTAAAAAACCAATTGCGCTTCCTGTGCTTGATGGTCCAGCTATGCTGAACTTGAGCCCCGATGGCCGGATCCTCGCAACTTGGTCCTGGGGCAACACTGTCCGGGTCTGGGATAGTCACTCCGGAAAGCCAATCGCTCCGTCCTTCCAGCACCCGGATCGCGTTTCTACAGTGGTCTTCAGCCTTGATGGCCGAACCCTTGCGATTGCGTCCGAGGACACCGTCCGGCTCTGGGACGCTCGTCCCGAAGAGCTGAGTACTCCTCTCTTGCAATATCAAGCTCCCGTTTACTCCGTGGCCTTCAGCCCTGATGGCCGTACCCTCGCAATTGGGTTTGGGCTCAAAGACAACACCGCGCAGCTCTGGGACGCACGCTCCGGAAAGCCCCTTACCCCTCCCTTGCAGCATCAGGGCCCCGTCCTTGCCGTGGCCTTCAGCCCCGATGGCGGGACCGTCCTGACAGGGTCCCGGGATAACACCGCGCGGCTCTGGAACGCACGCTCCGGAAAGCTCCTAATTCCTGTCTTGCAGCATCAGGGCTTCGTCTACGACGTGGCCTTCAGCCCCGATGGAGGGACTGCCCTAACAGGGTCCTTAGACAACACCGCGCGGCTCTGGGACGCACGTTCCGGAAAGCTCCTCACCCCTCCCCTGCGGCATGGCGGCCCCGTCCTTGCCGTGGCCTTCAGCCCCGATGGGGGAACCGTCCTGACGGGGGCTAGCGACAACACCGCGCGGCTCTGGGACGCTCGCTCCGGTAAGCCGCTCACCCTTCCCCTGCAGCATCAGGTCTCCGTCGACGCCGTGGCCTTCAGCCCCGATGGCAGGACCGCCCTAACAGCATCCGAAGACTCCTTTGCCAAAGGTGACACTGCCCGGCTTTGGCTCTGGCTCTGGGACGCTCGCACCGGAAAGTCCCTAGCGCGTTCCTTGCCACTTCAGGGCTTAGCTCGGACTATCGCCTTCAAACCCGATGGAAAGTCTTTTTTCGTCGCCACAGACCGCTGGCTGAACACCTATTCGTGGGACGGCAAGAAGGCTGTTCCTCAAAGCAGCCAGTTGCTCCATGGGATCTGGAAGCGAGGCTTCCGCTTCCCCGCCGACTGTGAGCGCTGCCTCCAAGTGGTGTTGGGGGATACCTATGATTCTTTCCGCCTCGAAACCCTTCACCTCGACGAGCCCACCGACCCGCCGATAGAGGGAGACCCGAAAGAGTTCCTCGAAAAGTGGCAGGCCCGCCTGGGGCTGACCTTTGACGAACAGATGAAGCCGGTTCCGCGGTAGGTCTCCTGAAATGGCCGGCCGATCCTTGCGGACCCGGCAGGGGGCGGGTCTCCTCCCCTGCCCCCTCATCAGGGTCACGCTTCTGTGCAGATCATGGAGGCGGGAACTTGCCGTCCTTGGTGGCCGGAACGGAGAGCTTGCGGCTGTCGGTCACGTAGACGTATTCCGGCGGCAGATTCATGTTGCGCAGCACGGGGTTGAGGTGGGGCAGCTTGAGCTGCCTGTTGAGCGGCAGCCCCCGGTATCAGCTTTCGTGGTACGCTGGGGTCATGGTCAAAGACATCCTCGTGCGCAGCGTCGCGGCCGTCGTGGTTCTGGGCTGCGGTGTCTGCTTCGCATTCGGAGTGGCGGTCGCCGCAGCCGCGCACCAGCGAGGCACGGCTATCCATCATTATGAGCCTGTCTCTTTTGCCATGTTGTGGCAAGAAGCTTCGAGGGCTTCATTCAAGGCTGTGATTTCTTGGGTTTCGCTGGATGGTGGCTTTGCCTGGATTCTGGCAGCTCTGGGGCTTTGGTTTCTGGCAGCTCTGTTGGTCGCGTTCGCGTTGGCTGTCGACCCGCGGCTCTTCCTTCGCTCGCGGCGGGCTGTAACCCTCGCAGGTTGGGTCCTCGGCATGGGCTCGCTGTTTGGCTGGTTTGGCCTTATAAACCTTCACTTCACTTTCCTGAACGCGTTTGCGTTGCGTGGCCTGGATGGGGAATGGGTCATCGAGTTCGGCCCGATCCTCGATGCGGTGGGTATTCTCTATCTCGTCACCCTCCTGCTGTTTCTTCGCTCCTTGGTCCTCAGGATCAACGGCCCCGCGCCTGACCCCGTCGTCGTTTAGGGCTGGAGAGGAGAGACGATGAGCAGACGATTCTCGCGGGCCGCGCTGGCGCTCTGGGCCCTGTTCTTCTGTGCCTGCCTGGGCGCCGCCCAGGGCATGCCCGATTCCGCCGCGATCCGCGGCATTCTTCAGGACCGCATCGACAACAAGAAGCAGAGCGTCGGCATCGTCGTCGGCGTCGTCGACAAGAACGGCCGTCAGGTCGTCGGCTATGGCAAGCTCGGCCAGGACCGGGGCCGGGAGCCGGACGGCGATACCGTGTTCGAAATCGGCTCGATCACCAAGGCTTTCACCGCCATCCTGCTGCAGGACATGGTGGAGCGGGGCGAGGTGAGACTCGACGAGCCGGTCGCCAAATACCTGCCCAAGTCTGTCAAGGTGCCGGCCAGGGATGGAAAAGAGATAACGCTGCTGCATCTGGCGACGCACACTTCCGCTCTGTCGCGCCTGCCCGACAACATGAATCCCGCGGATTTGAACAACCCGTACGCCGATTATACGGTCGAGCAGATGTACGACTTTCTTTCGCGCTACTCGCTGCCGCGCGAGATTGGCGCGCAGTACGAGTATTCGAACCTCGGCGCGGGCCTGCTCGGCCACGTTCTCGCGCTAAAGGCCGGAACGGATTATGAATCACTGGTGAAAAAGCGCATCGCCGGGCCGCTCGGAATGAACAGCACGGGCGTCAAGCTCTCGCCGGAGCTCGGGGCGCGCCTGGCGCAAGGACACAATGCGGCGGGCCAACCGGCATCGAACTGGGACCTGCCGACGCTGGCGGGCGCTGGCGCGCTGCGCTCCACGGTCAACGATCTCTTGCGGTTTGTCGCGGCGAACCTGGGTTTGACGAAGACTCCCCTGACTCCGGTCCTGCAAAAGACTCATGCCACGCGGCACGACACCAGCATTCCTGATGTGGCGATCGGCCTGGGCTGGCATGTGCTCAAGAAGCATGACAGCGAGATCGCCTGGCACAACGGCGGGACGGGCGGCTATCGATCGTTTCTCGGGTTTGATAAGGCCAAGGGCATCGGCGTGGTGGTGCTCTCCAATTCGGAGAGCGACATCGACGACATCGGCCTGCACCTGCTCAATCCGAAG
>DASVEF010000187.1:0-15630 GCA_036380715.1 Thermoanaerobaculia bacterium
CTCCACATACGTGCCGCCCGTCCACAGGGCGCCGTGCTGGCTGGTACCGGACAAGCGCGAGTCGTAGACGAAGTAGGGCTGGATGGGCAGATCGGTCGTGCCCGTGCCGCCGCCGGTCACGCCGTTCAAGGTGTAGTAGCAGCCCGTTGCGGGAGCCGGACAGCCCGCCGCCGATACGGGACGGCCGAGGGCGTCGAGCTTGGAGTAGACCCCTTCCGCGGAAAGGTCGAAATGGAGATTGAGCTGCGTCAGGAAGCGCGGCAGTGTGGAGGCCTTGGCCACCGGCCGGCGCTCCACGGCCACCCGGCCCAGACGCTCGACCCGGGAGGCATCTCCACGCGGATCGAGGAGCCCCGCCGTGGCGCCCGCCACCGGAGAGCCGATCCCCGTCCGCACCGCGTACATCGGCAGGCCGAAAAGCGTCCACTGGAGGAGGGTCTTCTCGTCGTAGCCGTTGACCGCGCTGGGGACCTGCAGGAAGTAGCGGAGCTTGGCCCGGCGGATGGCGTCGCCCACCACGACCGTTCCGCCGGCGGTCATCTCCTCGGTGAACAGCTCGACGATCCGTTCGCCGTAGCCCACCCCCTCCTCGAGCCCCCAGCCGTAGCCCGTGTTGGCGATGTAGGCCAGGGCTCCGCGGAGCAGGAACGCCTGCGGCAGGTCGTGAGGATGGTCCTCGGACGCGCTCCCCGGGACCGACAGGCCGCCGTGGCACCCCACCGCATAGATCACCGTCCCTTCGACGTTCGGCAGATCCTCCGAGAAGAGCCCCTGGATGTCCGTCGCGCCGGTGCCCGGAACGCCTTCCAGATAGTGGGTGGCGTGCCCGTTGAGGTTGATGACGGCATAGGGAGGGCCGCCGCTGCCGGCGAGGTGCTGGCTCAGCGCCTGGCGCCGGGCCGCGACGGAGCTTTGTCCCCAGCCGGCGGTGAGGAGCGCGCCGTTCACCGGCGCCGTGCCCTCTTCGCTCTGCCCCAGGGCGGTCTCCCAGCGCTGGCGGATCTTCTGGCCCGAGTCGATCAGGAAGTCGTATCCGGTCACCAGGACCTTGTGACCCTCTTCGCCCAGGGCGGAGAGATCGAGCAGGCCGTCCTTGCTGATGAACCGGGCGATGGTGGCGATCATCTCCTGCGGCGTCTCGACCAGCCGCCCGACAGGCAGGTCCGGCAGGAAGGCTCCCTCCCGGATCTGCCGCGCGGAGAACGGCGGCTTGGCCCGCCGCGCCGCGAGGAGGTCATCGGTGAGGTAGAGGCCCGCGGCGAGCGCCTTGCCCACGGTGCCCTGGGAGCTGAGGTCGCCCCCTGGAGAGTCGACGTAGGTCGTCTCGGACAGGGCCGTGCCGTCGGGAACGCGGCCGAAAGGGATGATCCGGTCGTCTCCCACCAGGACCAGGTACCGGATTCCCGTGAACTTCGGGAAGATCTCTTCGCGAAGATAGTCGTGAAGGCCGGAGCTCGCGAACAGGACGTCGTTCGCCTTCGCGGGATCGGCCGGCGCGAGGTCCCAGGCGTCGTATAGAGGCCCGAGGCCGGTGACGCTGGCGAGGTCGACGACGATGCCCTGGACGCGGGGGTGGTTGGCGAGGTTCTGCAGGCCTGTCGCCAGGGCCGCGCGCGTGCCCGGGAAGAGACTCTCCTGACGCGCGGAGTGGGTCACGATCAGGGTGCGGACCGCGTCGGGATTGGACTGGACGATGAAGAACGGGTTCGGGCTGCGGGCGACCGTCGTGCGCGCTCCTCCGGCGCTGTCAGGATCCGTGTCGAAGTCCGTGACCTCGACCTCGATCTTGTAGAGCGCTCCCGGCGCACCCGGCGGCTGGGTAGGGATCTCGTAGACAAGGCTGGAGACCTCCGGCTGCTCGCCGAACCGGCAGGCTCCTCCCGGACCCGCGGTCAGGAGCGGCCCGCCCGGCACAGGTCCGTACGTCGCTCCTCCGTCGATCGAGAAGAGGAGCCGGACCGTCACGCGGCAGATCCGGATGTCGTCCGACATCGACCAGGTGACCACCTCTCGGTTTTTCGCGGTCTCCGAGGTGGACAGCAGCCAGTATTCGCCGCCGCTCGGGGAGACGACGGCAGCCTGAGGAGGGGTGGAGTCGGAGATCGCCAGCAGGGCGGGATCGGAGGTCTCCTCCGCGCAGCGCGAGCGGACGGTGACCGTATACACGGAGCCGGCGTCCGCGGCGGTCAGGAGACCGATGGTGTAGGAGGCTCCGATCGCACCCGGGATGGGCTGGCCGTCGCGGTTCCACTGGTAGTGTTCCCCTCCCTCGCTTTCGACCTCGAAGGTCACCGCCGCGCCGAGGTCGGCGAGCTGGCCGCCGGGTTGCCGTGTGATCACCAGGCTGCATTGGACCTCGGCGAGAACGGGCTCGCTCGGAACGCCCGCGACGACGACGGACAGCAGGAGGTGCCCGGGGTCGAGGCCCGGCGGGAGGACGCCGGCGGTGATACGGGTGTCCGAGAAATCGAGCTGCGGCGGCGCAAGCCAGGTCAGTCGCCGGCCGTCGAGGCTGCGGAGCTGGATCACGGGGAAATCGACGGCGGAGCTCTGCCGTGTTCCGCTCGTCGCTTGCGAGTCTCCCCGGAACCCGACCCCCTCGACGACGAAAGAGTCGCCGTATCGGAGGGGCGAAACCGAGGTGACCTCGGGACGCTGCCGCCCGGCCGGCAGGGAGTAGAGGTCGAAGAGATCGCCGGTGCCGGGGTCGCCGCCGAAACCGTGGCCTCCGAGAACGAGCACCTTGCCGGTTTGGAGAAGCACGGCGCCATGCTCCTGCCTCGGCACGCTCAGAGAAGGGGCGTCCTCCCACGTTCCGGTCAGCGGGTCATAGATGTCCACGACAAGCGTGGCCTCGGCCTGGGCGTCCGAGCCTCCCGCCATCAGGATCTTGCCGGTGGGAAGGAGGGTGGCGGTGTGCTCTTTCAAGCGCCGGGGCGGAGGAGCGGCCAGCTCCCAGGAGCGCGTCGCCGGATCATAGATCTCGGCGGTCTGGTCGGCCGGCTGCGAGCCGCCGGTGATCAGGACCTTGCCGGAAGGGAGGAGGACGGCCCGCGCGGAGTCTCGCGCCTCGCGGAGACTTCCGGCGGGGGTCCATTGCCCGGTCGCAGGGTCGTAGATCTCGGCGCTCGTAACTTCGACTCCACCGGCCACGAGAACCTCGCCGGACGCCAGGAGGATGGCCGCATGGTAGGAACGGGCGGCCGCGAGACTGCCCGTCTCGCTCCAGGTGCCTGTCTGCGGATCGTAGATCTCGACGCTGGCCAGCGGCGCCGAGCCGGGGCCGACTCCCCCGGCGACGAGCACCTTGCCGGACGGCAGGATCGTGGCAGTGTGGCCGGAGCGAGCCGTGCGGAGAGGACCGGTCTGCGTCCAACCGCCGGCGGCGGGATCGAATAGCTCCGCCTGCGAGCCTCCGGCGACGAGCACCTGGCCCGATCGCAGCAGCGTGGCGGTGTAGCGGTCCGTCGCAACCCTGCTGAACGAGGAGTCGGCGATTCGCGTCCATCGGGTGGCACCCGTCGCGCTCTCGTCGAACAAGTAATCCCCGACGTCGCCGCCGAGCACCAGCGCCTTGCCCGAAGGCAGGAGGAGGATGTGCGGATTCGTGAAAAAATTCGCGGGGGCGACCTCGTCCTGCCATCCTCGAGCAGGCTCCTCGAAGACGGCCGCGAAATTGAGCACGAAGAAGGGATCCACGTTGTTGTAGCCGCCCGCGACCAGGACGCCTCCCGTTGCGAGGAGAGTCGCCGTCTGGCTGAGAGCCTCGAAGGGGAACGATCCGACGGCAGTCCAGGTTTCGGTCTGCGGATCGAAAAGCTCGGTCCTGTGGGTGGATATGCCATTCCCTGGGCTTCCCCCGCTGATGAGCACTTTTCCGGAGGGCAGCAGCGTCGCGCTGTGTTCGTTCCAGACGAGGGGGGCCTGCGCAAGCCGCCGCGAGCCCGTCGGCTCGGTCGGCGTGTAGATCTCCGCAATCTCGCCGACGATCAGGACGTTTCCCGAAGGGAGCAGCGTGGCGGTGTGATAGAAGCTCGTCTGCTGGAGCGGCGCCGCCGGCCTGAGGGTCCACGTATCCGTCTGCGGATGGTACCGGTAGATCTCCACCGAGCTGCCACCCACCATGAGCACCTCTTCCACTTCTCCCGAGGGAAGGAACCTGCGGGGAAGGAGGGTGGCGGTGCCTGGCTGGAAGCTCGGCGCCGGCTGCCCCGGCTCCCATTGGAGCTCGCTCCACAGTTGGGTCGCCGGGTCGTACAGCTCCGGGCTCACCGAGCCGCCCGCGACGAGCACCTTGCCGGAGCGCAGGAGAGTCGCCGTATGGGCGGAGCGGGAGCCGTTCAACGGCCCGGTCTCCTCCAGCACGCCGGTGACCGGATCGAAGAGCTGCGCCCTGGCGCCTGCGACCACGAGAACCAGGCCGGAAGGCAGGAGGGTTGCGGTGTGAGAAGACCCCGCGATTTCGATCGAGGTCTCGATCGACGCCCAGGTCCCGGTGATTGGATCGAACAGCTCGGGCTGGCTCGTCCCCGTGAACGCACCCCCGATCACAAGGACCTTTCCTGACGGAAGCAGCGTCGCGGTGTGATGTCTCCTCCGCGTCAGGAGACGGCTCACCTCCTTCCATTCCGCGAAAGCCGCGCTCTCACCTACCAGAAGCCCGCAAACGGACACCAATACCAGCACCGGCAGCAACTTGCTTTTCATGGTGAGCTCCAGGAGGCAGGGCCTCCAACTTGCTCTTATACCCTTATGTACCAACTGAAAATATTTTTACCAATATCTAAAATATCATGAATTGCGCGGCGGCGCCACCCCCTCGGCATTCCTGCTGGGCTATACTGCTGCCGTTCTTCTGTCGCTTCCATTTTTGCAGCTCGTCAGAGGAGACAGCGTGAGCGAGAGCACCCCTCAAGGGGTCGTGCCGGCGCAGGATGACGGCCGGCCGAAGCCTGCGCCGGAGGCGGTCTACGACGTCTTCCTGAGCTACAACAGCAAGGACCGCAAGGTCGTCCAGAGGATCGGCCGGGAGCTGGAGAAACGAGGCATGCGGGTGTGGGCCGACTGGAAGATGCCGAGCGGCAGCGTCTGGCTCACCGAGCTCGAGAAGATCATCCGGCAGGTCCGGGTGGCGGCGTTCTTCGTAGGCCCGTCGGGGATGGGCGAGTGGCACGATACGGAGAGGCAGGCGTTCCACATCCGCAGGGCGTGCATCATCCCCGTGCTCCTGCCCGGAGCTCCCGCCGATTTCGAGCCCCCGCTGTTCCTTCACCGGCACTCCTGGATCGACTTCCGCACTCCGGGAAAGATCACGAAAAAAGAGCTCGACCGGCTGGTCGAGGGCATCCGCGCCGATGCGGCCGCGGCCGAGGCGGAAGCGGCTGCCGGGCTCGAGGCAGTCCTGGAGGAACCGGCGACAGAGCCGGCCGGACCGCGCGCGCGGCTGTCGCGGCGAGCCGTGGCCCTCTCCGCTCTGACGCTGCTGCTTGCGCTGGCCGGCGGGCTCACCTGGCTGAAGCTCCGCCCGGAGGAGAAGACGGCGGCGAAAGGGTCCGCCTCCCCGGCGAGACCCTCGCGATGGAAGGCCAAGGTCCCCCTCCCCCGCCCCTCCGTGGCGGTGCTGAGCTTCGAGAGCCGCGCTCCGGGAGGCGACCAGGGCTGGCTTGCCACCGCCCTCGCGGAAGTGGTGAGCGCCAAGCTCGGGATGGGCGGCGCGGCCCTCGTCGCGGACCGCTTCGAGGTCTCCCGGCTGGAGAGCGATCTGCTCCTGCCGCGGAAAGCGGAGGTCTCGGCGCAGGATCTGTCCCGCATCCACCGCCTCCTCGGTGTGGACTTCGTCGTCGGGGGGGCCTATGCCCCGGTGGGTGGCACCCCGACGGCGCGCCTGGATCTCACGTTCTATGATGCCAGGAAGGGCCGGCGGCTGGCCCAGGCCAGTGAGACGGGAGAGGCGGCAGCCTGGTTCGATCTGGCGGATCGCGCGAGCGAGGGATCTTCGGAGAAGGGATCGTTCCGGCATAGGTTGGGGGTGGCGCCTTTGATACTCGAGCAGAAGAGGAGCCTGCGGTCCCTTTTTCCCACGGACCTCCAGGCGGCGCAGCTCTATGCCCAGGGGCTCGACAGGTACCGGCGCTTTGACCGGCTTAGCGCCGCAGACCTCTTCGCCCGTGCCGCGAAGCTCGAACCGCACCCTCTTGTCCTGGCGAATCTCGCGGATGTGGAGCACTCTCTGGGCCGGTCCAAGGAGGCCGCCGCGGCGGTCGAGACGGCGAAGCGGCGCGCTCCTCCTGGGGAGCACCGGCGCAGAGTCGAGCTGATCGGCCGCAAGGTCTCTCTCGACCGCCAAGGGGCCGCCGAGATGTCGGAGGCGCTCTTCCGGGAGTATTTTCCTGACGACCTGGGCTACGGTCTCCAGGCCGTCACCGCACTGCTGGACGCCGGCTCCGCCGAGGACGCCCTGCTGCTGATCGGCGAGCTGCGCGACTTCCCGTCCGCCGAGCGGCACCCCGCGTTCGATCGCGCCGAAGCTCGTGCCTTCCTCCAACTGCAGCGTTATGGCAAAGCCAGGGCGGGTGCGGAACGAGCCCTCAAAGAGGCGCACGGGATCGGCGCGTTACACCAGGAAGCGCTCGCCCGTCTCCTCCTGGCGTCGACTTTTTCCATGATGGGCCAGGCGCCGCAAGCCGAAGAGCAGCTCCGGGCCGCGCGGAGCGGCTTCGAGCGGACCGGAGACCTGCTGGGCGTGGCGAAATGCGTCGAGCTCACGGGCCTCCTCTACGTGAACCTCGATCTCGAAACGGCCGCGGGGCTCTATCGGGAGACGATCGAGCGCTACGATTCGCTCGGCGCCCGCGCGGACAAGGCGCGGGTCCTCTTCGGGTTGAGCGGAGTGCTCTCACGGCAGGGCGATGATAGCGCGGCGGAGAAGCTCTCCGTGGAGGCCACGGCTCTGGCGAGCCAATCGTCCGCCTCGTTGAGCGAAGGGCTCGCGGAATTCCTCGAGGGTTACCGCCTCCATGTCGCCGGCCAGCTCACCGCCGCGCAGGCGCGGTACGAGGCCGCCCGAGTCATCTTCGGCAAGGTCAATCAGCGCGATCACTATGCGACGACTCTCACCAACCTCGGCGAGATCGAGCACCTGCGCGGAAGGCTCGCCAACGCGGAGGAGCTCCACCATCAGGCGCTGAAGATCCATGAGGCCGGCGGCGGCGAGGGGGCGGCCTACGACAACGTCTGCCTCGGGCGGACCCAGGCGGCCGCCGGCAACTATTTCGCCGCCCGGCAGCAGTACGATCGGGCGCTCCGGAGGCTTCAACCTGCGGCGGGGGGCTCACCGCCGGAGCCGGAGACTCTGGTGGAAGCGCTCCTCGCGATGGCGGAGCTGGAGCTGCTCACCGGCAAGCCCGGCAAAGCCGAGGAGAGGGCGCGCGAGGCCGCGGAGGTCGCCGACGGCGCCGGCCAGAACGCTCTCAGGTCCCGTGCCCGCGCGCTCCTAGCGCGCGCTCTTCTCGATCAGAGAAAGATCGACGCGGCTCGCAAGGTCGCGAAGGAGGCGGCCGATCTCGCCCACGGCGACTTCCGATCGGTCCGTGAGTCGCAGATCGCGGGTGCCCGCGCTCGCGCCGCCGCCGGGGAGGTCGACGCGGCGCTGCAAGCTCTCGAAAAAGTCGCCGCGGAGACCGGCAAGGCGGGGCTCGTCGTCTATGAGATGGAGAGCCTCCTCGCGGCCGGGGAGATCGAGATGGCCGACGGCCGGCTCAATCCCGCCCGGCGGCGCCTGGAAGCGCTGCAGACCCGCGCCGCCGGCCTCGGTTACGGCCAGATGGAGAAGCGGGCGGCGGCGGCTCTGGGCCTCTAGAAAAGGCCGCTCCGCCCCGGGACTGGTGGCCGAGTGGCGGATGTGGCACCATACCCCCGATAGCCATTGGTCGATGCTGTCTAGGCTCGGTCGAAGCGACAGGGCGGAAGAGGCTGGTCGCTTTACCCAATCTTACAAGTTCGGCTCCTCGGGATGGTGTTTATGGAACCTGGTCAGAATCTTCCGCCGGCCTGGGGCTCGGCAACCCCGCTCGAAGACGTACCCCTCGCCCCGGCCGATTCCAATGGCGACGGGGACGCCTTCTCCCGCCAACTGCTCGCCGCGATGCTCGCCTTCCGCAGCGGCAATTTCACCGCGCGGCTGCCTGTCGACCTGACGGGCATTCACGGCAAGATCGCCGACGCTTTCAATGAAATCCTGACGGTGAGCGAACGGCGGGCGCAGGAGACCACGCGCGTCTGCCGGGTGGTCGGCAAGGAGGGCAAGCTCAAGCAACGGATGACGGTGCCCGGCGTGGCCGGCGGGTGGGCCGACGAGGTGGCCTCGATCAACACCCTGATCGACGACCTGGTCTGGCCGACCACCGAAGTGACCCGGGCCGTCGGCGCCGTGGCCAAGGGCGACCTCGGCCAGGCCATGGCGCTGGAGGTCGACGGCCGGCCCCTGGAGGGCGAGTTCCTCCGCTCGGCCAAGCTGGTCAACAAGATGATCGACCAGCTCTCGGTCTTCACCTCCGAGGTGACCCGCGTGGCCCGCGAGGTCGGCACCGAGGGCAAGCTCGGCGGACAGGCGCAGGTCAAGGGCGTGTCGGGCGTGTGGAAGGACCTCACCGACTCGGTGAACCAGATGGCCGGCAACCTCACGGCCCAGGTGCGCAACATCTCCGAGGTGACGATCGCCGTGGCCAGCGGCGACCTGTCCAAGAAGATCACGGTCGACGTCCGCGGCGAGATCCTCCAGCTCAAGGAGGCCATCAACACCATGGTCGACCAGCTCCGCTCCTTCGCCTCCGAGGTGACCCGCGTGGCCCGCGAGGTCGGCACCGAGGGCAAGCTCGGCGGTCAGGCCGTGGTGCCCGGCGTCGCCGGCACCTGGAAAGACCTCACCGACTCGGTCAACGCCATGGCCTCCAACCTCACCGGCCAGGTGCGCAACATCGCCGAGGTGACCACCGCCGTGGCCCGCGGCGATCTCTCCCGCAAGATCACCGTCGACGTCGAGGGCGAGATCCTGGAGCTGAAGAACACCATCAACACCATGGTCGACCAGCTCAACGCCTTCGCCTCCGAAGTCAGCCGCGTGGCCCGCGAGGTCGGCACCGAGGGCAAGCTCGGCGGTCAGGCCGTGGTGCCCGGCGTCGCCGGCACCTGGAAAGACCTCACCGACTCGGTCAACGCCATGGGCACCAACCTCACCGCCCAGGTGCGCAACATCGCCGAGGTGACCACCGCCGTGGCCCGCGGCGACCTCTCCCGCAAGATCACCGTCGACGTGAAAGGCGAGATCCTGGAGCTGAAGGACACGATCAACACCATGGTCGACCAGCTCAACTCCTTCGCCTCCGAGGTCAGCCGCGTGGCCCGCGAGGTCGGCACCGAGGGCAAGCTCGGCGGCCAGGCCGTGGTGCCCGGCGTCGCCGGCACCTGGAAAGACCTCACCGACAACGTCAACTCCATGGCCTCCAACCTCACCGGCCAGGTGCGCAACATCGCCGACGTGACGATCGCGGTGGCCAATGGCGACCTGTCGAAAAAGATCACGGTCGACGTCCGCGGCGAGATCCTCCAGCTCAAGGAGGCCATCAACACCATGGTCGACCAGCTCAACGCCTTCGCGGCCGAGGTCACCCGCGTGGCGCGCGAGGTCGGCACCGAAGGAAAGCTCGGCGGACAGGCCGTGGTGCCGGGGGTCGCCGGCACCTGGAAGGACCTCACCGACTCGGTCAACTCCATGGCCTCCAACCTCACCGGACAGGTGCGCAACATCGCCGACGTGGCCACCGCCATCGCCCGCGGCGACCTCTCCCGCAAGATCACGGTCGACGTGAAGGGCGAGATCCTGGAGCTGAAAAATACGATCAATACCATGGTCGACCAGCTCAACGCCTTCGCCTCCGAGGTGACGCGCGTGGCTCGCGAGGTCGGCACCGAGGGGCGGCTCGGCGGTCAGGCCGCGGTCGCCGGCGTGGCCGGCACCTGGAAAGACCTCACCGACTCGGTCAACTCCATGGCCTCCAACCTCACCGGACAGGTGCGCAACATCGCCGACGTGGCCACCGCCATCGCCCGCGGCGACCTGTCCCGCAAGATCACGGTCGATGTGAAGGGCGAGATCCTGGAGCTGAAAAATACGATCAATACCATGGTCGACCAGCTCAACGCCTTCGCCTCCGAGGTGACCCGCGTGGCCCGCGAGGTCGGCACCGAGGGGCGGCTCGGCGGACAGGCCGCGGTCGCCGGCGTGGCCGGCACCTGGAAAGACCTCACTGACAACGTCAACCTCATGGCCTCGAACCTCACGGTGCAGCTCCGCGACGTGTCCAAGGTGGCCACGGCCATCGCCACCGGCGACCTGCGCCAGAAGATCACCGTCGAGGTGAAGGGCGAGATCCTGCAGATCAAGGACACCATCAACACCATGGTGGACCAGCTCAACGGCTTCGCGTCCGAGGTGACGCGCGTGGCCCGCGAGGTGGGCACCGAGGGGCGGCTGGGCGGACAGGCCGAGGTCCCGGGGGTGGCCGGCACCTGGAAGGACCTCACCGACAACGTCAACCAGATGGCCGGCAACCTCACGGCCCAAGTGCGCAACATCGCCGAGGTGACGATCGCCGTGGCCAACGGCGACCTGTCGAAGAAGATCACGGTCGACGTCCGCGGCGAGATCCTCCAGCTCAAGGACACCATCAACACGATGGTCGAGCAGCTCCGCTCGTTCGCCTCCGAGGTGACGCGCGTGGCCCGCGAGGTCGGCACCGAGGGACGGCTCGGCGGACAGGCCGAGGTGCCCGGCGTCGCCGGCACCTGGAAGGACCTCACCGACAACGTCAACTCCATGGCGTCCAACCTGACCGGCCAGGTGCGCAACATCGCCGACGTCGCGACCGCCATCGCCCGCGGCGACCTCTCCCGCAAGATCACGGTCGACGTGAAAGGCGAGATCCTGGAGCTGAAAAATACGATCAACACCATGGTCGACCAGCTCAACGCCTTCGCCTCCGAGGTGAGCCGCGTGGCTCGCGAGGTGGGCACCGAGGGCAAGCTCGGCGGACAGGCCGCGGTCGCCGGCGTGGCCGGCACCTGGAAGGACCTCACCGACAACGTCAACTCCATGGCGTCGAACCTGACCGGCCAGGTGCGCAACATCGCCGACGTGACGATCGCGGTGGCCAACGGCGACCTGTCGAAGAAGATCACGGTCGACGTGCGCGGTGAGATCCTCCAGCTCAAGGAGGCGATCAACACCATGGTCGAGCAGCTCCGCTCGTTCGCCTCGGAGGTGACGCGCGTGGCCCGCGAGGTCGGCACCGAGGGGCGGCTCGGCGTGCAGGCCGTGGTGCCCGGCGTGGCCGGCACCTGGAAAGACCTCACCGACTCGGTCAACGCCATGGGCACCAACCTCACGGCCCAGGTGCGCAACATCGCCGAGGTGACCACGGCCGTGGCCCGCGGCGACCTGTCGCGCAAGATCACGGTGGACGTGAAGGGCGAGATCCTGGAGCTGAAAAACACGATCAATACCATGGTCGACCAGCTCAACGCCTTCGCCGCGGAGGTGACCCGCGTGGCGCGCGAGGTCGGCACCGAAGGGCGGCTCGGCGGACAGGCCGCGGTGTCCGGAGTCGCCGGCACCTGGAAAGACCTCACCGACTCGGTCAACGTCATGGCCGCCAACCTGACCGACCAGGTGCGCGGCATCGTGAAGGTGGTCACCGCCGTGGCCGACGGCAACCTGCGCCAGAAGCTGACCGTCGAAGCGAAGGGCGAGGTCGCGGCGCTGGCCGAGACCATCAACAACATGACGGACACGCTCGCCACCTTCGCCGAGCAGGTCACCAACGTCGCCCGCGAGGTGGGCGTCGAAGGGCGGCTGGGCGGCCAGGCGAACGTCCCGGGCGCGGCCGGCACGTGGAAAGACCTCACCGGCAACGTCAACCTGCTCGCCGCCAACCTCACCAACCAGGTGCGCGCCATCGCCGAGGTGGCCACCGCGGTGACCAAGGGCGACCTGACGCGCTCGATCCAGGTGGAGACCCGCGGCGAGGTCGCGGAGCTCAAGGACAACATCAACACGATGATCGACAACCTGCGCGCCACCACCGAGCGCAACCAGGAGCAGGACTGGCTGAAGACCAACCTGGCCAAGTTCACGCGCATGCTCCAGGGCCAGCGCGACCTGGTCACGGTCGGCCAGACGCTCCTCTCGGAGCTGGCGCCGCTCGTCTACGCGCAGCAGGGCACGGTCTATCAGATGGACGTCGCCGAGCTCGGCGAGAGGCCGGCGCTGCGCCTGCTCGCCGGCTACGCTCCGCGGCACGACCAGCCCGAGCACATCACCGTCGGGACGGGCCTGGTGGGCCAGTGCGCGCTGGAGAAACAGCGCATCCTGCTCAACGAGGTGCCCCAGGACTACACGCGCATCCATTCCAGCCTCGGCGAGGCGAAGCCGGCGAGCGTCGTCGTGCTGCCGGTGCTCTTCGAGGGTGAGACCAAGGCGGTGGTCGAGCTGGCCTCGCTGTATCCGTTCACGGAAACGCACCTGGCCTTCCTCGAGCAGCTCACCCAGTCGATCGGCGTGGTGCTGAACACCATCGAGGCCACGATGCGGACGGAGAACCTGCTCGAGCAGTCGCAGCAGCTCACGCTGGAGCTCCAGACCCGCCAGTCCGAGCTGCAGCAGACGAACGAGGAGCTGGCCTCGAAGGCCAAGCAGCTCGCCGAGCAGAACGTCGAGGTCGAGCGCAAGAACAAGGAGGTCGAGCAGGCCCGCCGCGCCCTGGAAGAGAAGGCCGCGGAGCTGGCCCTCACCTCGAAGTACAAGTCCGAGTTCCTGGCCAACATGTCGCACGAGCTGCGCACGCCGCTCAATTCGATCCTCATCCTCGGCCAGGAGCTCGCCGGCAACATGGCCGGCAACCTCACGGGCAAGCAGATCGAGTTCGCCCGCAACATCCATTCGGCCGGCACCGACCTGCTGACGCTGATCAACGACATCCTCGACCTCTCGAAGATCGAGTCCGGCACCGTCACCGTCGAGGCCGAGGAGATCACCTTCCACTCGCTGCGCGACAGCGTGGAGCGCACCTTCCACCACATCGCCGAGTCGAAGAGCCTCCCCTTCTACGTGGAGGTCAGCCCGTCGCTGCCGCGCACCTTCACCAGCGACCCGAAGCGGCTGCAGCAGATCCTCAAGAACCTGCTCTCCAACGCCTTCAAGTTCACGACGCAGGGCCACGTCTCGATGGCCGTGCGGGACGTGACCTCGGGCTGGTCGCCCGACCATCCCGTGCTCGGCCTGGCGCAGAGCGTGGTCGCCTTCAGCGTCGTCGACACCGGCATCGGCATCGCGCCGGAGAAGCAGAAGCTCATCTTCGAGGCCTTCCAGCAGGCCGACGCCGGCACGAGCCGCAAGTACGGCGGCACCGGCCTGGGCCTGGCGATCAGCCGCGAGCTGGCCACCCTGCTGGGCGGCGAGATCCGGCTGGTCAGCACGCTGGGCCAGGGCAGCACCTTCACGCTCTACCTGCCGATCAGCTATACCGGCCCCGCCCGCGCGGTCACCCTGCCCGCCACCTCTCAGGGGCCGCTCTCGCTGTCCCAGCAGCCCTCGCTGCCGGTGCTGGCCGTGGCCAAGGCGGAGGAGGTCGTCGCCGACGACCGGGACACGATCGTTGACGGGGACAACGTGCTGCTGATCGTGGAGGACGACCCGCACTACGCCCGGATCCTGCTCGGCCTGGGCCGGGAGAAGGGCTTCAAGGGGATCGTCACCAACCGCGGCCTGCTGGCTGTTTCGATGGCCCGCGAGTATCTGCCCACCGCGATCACTCTCGACGTGTTCCTCCCCGATATGCTCGGATGGACGGTGCTCAACAGCCTGAAGCTCGATCCGGCGACGCGCCACATCCCCGTGCAGATCCTCTCGGTCGAAGAGGAGCGGCAGCACGGCCTTTCGCACGGCGCCTTCTCCTATCTGGTCAAGCCGGCCACGACCGACGACCTGGAGGCCGCGCTCAACCGGATCAAGACCTACGTCACGCCGCACACCAAGCGGCTGCTGGTGGTCGAGGACAACGACATCGAGCGCGAGAGCATCGTCGCGCTGCTCGGCCACGACGACATCGAGATCACCGCGGTCGCGACCGGCGCCGACGCGATGACGGCGCTCCTCGACCGCAGGTTCGACTGCTGCGTGGTCGACCTCCGCCTGCCGGACATGACCGGCTTCGAGCTGCTCGACAAGCTGCAGGACGATCCGACCCTGCGCGACGTGCCGGTGGTCGTCTTCACCGGCAAGGAGCTGAGCGGCGAAGAGGAGGCGCGGCTCAGGACTGTGGCCAAGAGCGTCGTGCTCAAGGACGTGCAGTCGCCCGAGCGCCTGCTGGACGAGACCTCGCTGTTCCTCCACCGCGTGGTTGCCGACCTGCCCGAGGCGAAGCGCCAGGTTCTCGAGCGGCTGCACGGCACCAACGAGGTGCTGCGCGGCCGTAAGGTGCTCGTGGTGGACGATGACGTGCGGAACATCTTCGCGCTGACCACCGTTCTGGAGAACCAGGACATGGAGGTGGTGAGCGCGACCAACGGCCGGCAGGCGATCGAGATGATCCAGAGCACACCCGACCTGAGCGTGGTGCTGATGGACATCATGATGCCGGAGATGGACGGTTATGAGACGATGCGCGAGATCCGCAGGGACCCGCAGTTCCGGACCCTGCCGATCCTCGCTCTGACCGCCAAGGCGATGAAGGGAGACCGCGAGAAGTGCCTGCAGGCCGGGGCGTCCGACTACATCGCCAAGCCGGTGAACACCGACCAGCTCCTCTCGCTGTTGCGGGTATGGCTCTACCGTTGAAGATCGACGGCCGCCTGGCGGACCCGGACGGCGGGGTCAGCATCCTGCTCGTCGATGACGAGCCGCGGAACCTGGACGTGCTGGAGAGCATCCTCGGGGGGGCCGACTACCGGCTCGTGCGCGCCCAGACCGCGGACGAGGCCCTGATGGCCCTCCTGGGCGGCGAGTTCGCCGCCATCGTGCTCGACATCCGGATGCCGGGCATCAGCGGGATCGAGCTGGCGCAGCTCATCAAGCAGCGCAGGCGCACCCGGGACATCCCCATCCTTTTCCTGACGGCCCACCTGTCGGACGAAGGAGACGTGCTGCGGGGGTATGACGTCGGCGCCGTCGACTACCTGACGAAGCCGGTCAATCCGGACATCCTGCGCTCGAAGATCGCCGTCTTCGTCGACCTCTTCCGCAAGACGCGCGCTCTGGCCGCGGCGAACGAATCCCTGGAAAAGGAGATCGCCGAGCGCCAGGTCATCGAAGAGGCGCTTCAGCAGGCCAACGAGGAGCTGGAGGCGCGCGTGGAGGAGCGCACCTTCGACCTGACCCGCATGAACCGGGTGCTGCGGGAGAACGAGGAGCGGCTCCAGCTCGCCTTCGAGGAGAAGCGGCAGCTCCTGGAGAGCGAGCGGGCCGCCCGCTCCGAGGCCGAGCGGGCCAGCCGCTTGAAGGACGACTTCCTCGCCATCGTCTCCCACGAGCTGCGGACCCCGCTGAACGCCATCCTGGGCTGGGCGCAGATCCTGACC
>DASVEF010000188.1:0-35403 GCA_036380715.1 Thermoanaerobaculia bacterium
GGGCGTCGTTGTGGGCCAGCCAGAGCTTGAGCAGGGCCCGCTCGTTCCCGGCTCCGGCGCCCGCGACCGGCTCCAGGCGGGAGCTGATCTCGGCCGCGATCTCGGCATAGCGCTGGCCGAAGTGCTCCATCGCCGCTCCGATCGGATACCCTCGCATCAGGAGGCGGAGGGCGCTCTCGAACACCTGGGTGTGCTCCCACTCGTCCTCCCAGAGGAACGAGCACGGCCAGGCTTGGTCGATGTGGCCGATCGCGGCCAGGGCGCCTCCTCCGGGACGGCCCAGGAGCTTCTGCGGCAGGCGCGCGAGGAAGGCTTCGCGGGCCGCCTCCTGAAGCCGTCTCGTATCGAGATGCGCGAAGGAATCCGTCTGCGGCGTACCCGCGCTGTAGCAGGCGAAGAAGAAGGTCACCAGCCCATCGAGGCGGGCGCCCTCCGGCAGGTCGCCGGCCGAGAAGTAGTCGCCGCGGGAGATCTGCCTCGCCTTCGGACCGCCCCATCCCTGACAGAGGAGCGCTCCCTGGAGGTCCCGCTGCCGCCGGTCGTCCAGCCGCAGGCCGATCCCGTGGCCCGCCGTGAAGAGCAGCGCCGGCGTCTCCGGCCCTCCCAGGAGGCCGGCCAGGTCTTCCTTCCGGGCCTCCTCCCCTATCCGCACCCGCACCTCCCAGCCGTACGCTTTCTCCGCGAGCGTCCGCGCCAGCGGCGCCACGAGCTTCGCCGAGCTGAGCTGCGTCAGCGGATCGTCCGGATGCACCGGGGAGAAGAGGACGGCCTGGCGGGACGGCGGGGCCGGCCGGGTCTCCGCCGCCACGACGCTCGCGGCGTAGGCCGCGTATTCCTCCATGGAATCGAACCAGATCCGCCCCACGGCGTACTGGATATCGAGCTGGTACTGGAAGTCGAACGGCACCGACCCGGGGCCGGCGACGAGAAGGAGGTAATAGGGCATCCGGCCCGGGGCGACCGGGCCGGGGCCGAGGCGGTACTGGCGCCGGAAGCTCTCGTAAGTCTCTTCCGGCGCCAGGTCGCAGGACCGGAAGAAGCGCTCCGTCTCCCGGCCCGCCTGCGCCTGCCGGTGATCGAGCAGCGGCGCGAGCGCCTGGCGGATCTCGGGGGTCGCGTCGGGACCGAACAGGACGCCCCATCCGGTCTGCGCGAGGTCGCGCGGATCGATGTCCGCCAGCGGCGCCTTCTCGCGGACATCGCTCTTCCGGCCCTCCTGCGGGCCCGGCTTCATCAGCCGGGCCATTTCGCCGAGCCGGACCGGCTGCCTCAGATAGTCGCCGGTGTCGGCGTCGACGCCGTTGAAGACCAGGAGATCGGGATCCATGATCGTCTCTCCCCGAGCGGACATCCGACAGCTTCCGGCGGCGCGGTCATCCCTCTTCCGCGCTCTCCTCGGAGCCCTCGCTCTCCGCCTCTTCGCTCTTCTCGTCCGGCAGGGTAATCTTGAAGGACGGCTTCGGTGGAGGATCCTGGATGTCGGGCTCGCTTCCGGGATCGCCGTTGAGCGGCCCGTTCACTCGATGCGGAAAACCTTGCTGGCTCATCGCTGTCTCCCTTCTGGGTTGAAGTGCTCTCTCACACCCGGAGCTGTAAAGACCCTGCGCGATCCTGTTTGTTCAGAGGCCGCTCAGCGGCGCCCGGCTCACCTCCATTCCCCTTGCAGCGTGAAGCCGGCCCAGTAGTAGGGCGCCCGCCAGCGCGGCTGCCGCAGAAGCGAGAGCTGAGCCGCCCGCAGGGCCTGGCTCGGCGGCAGCCCTTCGCGCAGCATGCCGCGGTAGAAGCGGTCCATCAGGGCCGCCGCGGCCTCGTCGTCCACGCCCCACAGGCTGACCAGCACCCGCGCGGCGCCGGCGTCGAGGAAGCTGCGGGGCAGGCCCATCAATCCCTCCCCCCGGACCTCCTTGCCGAGGGCGGTGCGGCAGGCGCTCAGCACGACCAGGTCCGCGGGCAGGCGCAGATTGCGGATCTCCTGCGCGCGCAGAAACCCGTCCCGCGGCCGCCCTTGGGCGTCGACCATGGCCAGGACGACCCCCGAGAGCTCGGGGTGCTGCGGGTGGAGGAGGCCGTGGGTCGCGAAGTGGACGATGCGGTACCGGCCGAGCCGGCCGCCCAACACGGTCTCCCGGCTCGCCGTGAAGTCGAGAGCCCTCAGGCTCTCCTCCGCGGGCACGAGCCGCAGGATCGCCTCGGCCTCGCGCCGCGAGTAAGGCAGACGCGGGAAGCCGTTCAACCCGAGGTCCACGGCCGCTCGTTCGAGCCCGCCCACGGCCGCCGTGCGCGCGGGAGCCACGACGCCTCCTCCTCGGGTCACGCGGGCATCGTCGCTCGCGAAGACCGGGTCCGCCACCACCGCCAGGAGATGAGGGGCCGGGCGGCGGCCGGCCAGCCTCTGGCGCAGCCGCACCATGACGGAGGCGGAAGGCAGAAGGACGACGTCATGGCGGAGCAGCAGGGGCTCTCCCGTGCCGGGAGAGGGCAGGGCCGCAAAGGGGATGTACTGGAGGGCGCCGTCGGCCACGATGAGCAGCCGCTGCGCGCCGAGCCGGCCTGCCACCGGGCCGAGCAGCAGGCCGCTCACGGCGCCGGCCACCAGGCTCGCCTGCCGCTCGACGCCTCTTTTGCGGCTCTTCGCCAGCAGGCCATAGACTTGGAGCGCCTGCGCCTCGATCGCGGCCCTGCCCGGCAGGACATGGGCGGTCACCGAGGTCGGAGTCACCCGCCAGAGGAAGCTCCGCTCGTCGCCGAGGGCATACTCCAGGAGCAGCGTGCCCGGGTCCAGGAGCTGACTCTGGATCTCGCGCAGGGTCGCCGGAGCGGCATCGAGAGCGCCGCCGCCGCGCCGGCTCCCCGCCTGGAGCAGCTCGCGCTCGACGAAGAGGCCGCGCAGCTCCCTTTCGATGGCGGCGAGGCGCTGGGGGGCGGAGGCCTTGCCCGCGAGCTCCATGCGGGCCGTTTCCACGGCCCGGATCCGCGCCTCGAGAGTCCGCAGGCGCTCGCGCCGGCCCGGCTCCGCCTCGGCCGTCGGCCGCGCCTCCGACAGGGTCTCGAGCAGGGTGCGCGCACGGGCCCTCTCGCTCACCTCGAAGGCGCGCGCCCCGAAGCCGCGCCCGGGCTCGCGCTCGTGCAGCTCCATCAGGAGGTCGATGCACAGCTCGTAGTAGTCGTGACGGGAGGCGAGATAGGCGGCTTTCAGGGGCTCGCTCCAGGTCTCGCCGCGCAGCGATTCGACGATATCGAGGGCCCTTTCGATCCGCGCCAGGCTCTTCCGCAGGTCGCCCCGCCGCCGCTCCGCCCGCGCGCTCTCCAGAAGGACGTGGGCCTCCCCGTGCCGGTCGCCGGACTGCTCGAACGTCCGCAGGGCCTGGTCCAGATGGACCAGAGCGCCCTCGGGATCGCCTCGCGAGCTCTCCAGCCATCCGATGGAAGCCAGAAGATACGCCTCGCCGGCCCGGTCTCCGATGCGCCGCAGGATCTCCAGGCCTTTGCGATAGCAGGCGAGCGCCTCCCGCGGACGCCCCCTCTTCACCAGGGCCGAGCCTCTCCGGCTCAGGGCATGGGCCTCGCCGCGCGGGTCCCCGAGCTCGCGATGGAGGCGGATCGACTCGCGGTAGAGGGCGGGCGCCCGGCGCAGATCGCCCGCGAGCTCCTCGACCCAGCCGATGGCCGTCAGGCTCGCGGCCTCGCCGCGGCGGTCCCCCGCGGCGCGCCGGAGCCGCAGCGCCCGGATCAGGAGGTCGCGGGCTTCGGGCAGCCGCCCCAGGAGACCGTACTGCGTTCCAAGGTTGTGGAGGGTCGCGGCCTCCCGCCCGCGGTCCTCCACAACGCGCCAGGCCTCCAGCGCCTGCTCGTAGACCACCAACGCCCGCCCGGGCTGCGACAGAGAGTCGTACAGCACTCCCAGATTGTTCAGGGCCGCCGCCTCCTCGCGCCGGTCGCCGGCTTCCCGCGCGAGGCGCAGCGCCTGCTCGTAGGCGCTCTCCGCCGCGGCGGAGTCATCCAGACGGCGGTGCATGGCGCCGATCTCGTTGAGGAGGCGCGGTTCGTTCTTCCTGTCTCCAAGATCGCGGACGCGGGAGAGCGCCTGCTCATAGCTGGCCAGGGCCGTCCGGGGCTCGCCCAGGCTGGCCGAGACCTGACCGATCCGCCGCAGCGCCATGGCCTCGGCCGGGAGATCGCCGAGGCTCCGCCACCTCCGGAGCGCGGCGCGATAAGCGGCGAGCGCCCGCCGCAGGCCCTCGCTCCCGCGTGACCGCTGCCGCTCCCCCAGGGCGAAAGCCGCCGCGGCATCCGCCCGGACCCGGTCGCCCTCCGTGGCCGGGCGCAGGTCCGCGATCCGCACCCGGTAGCCCCCGGAGCCTCCACGAGCCAGAGAACGCACCTCGAGCCGGTGGCGCCCCTCCGCCCGGGCCACGGCATGGACAGGCTCAGGCCCCTCCGCGCCCGTCGGGCCGTCGGCCCGCAGGACCTCCCGTTGCGCGGGATCGAAAAGGATGGCGACGACGTCGACGCCCTGCTGGTTGACGACGAGGTGGAGGTAGTCCCCCGGGCTCAGCCGGATGAGGAACGAAGCCGCCTCTCCGCTCCGCAGCTCGCCCTGGACCGCGTCTCCCGGAGCGAGCTCGCGGCCTCGGGCGCCGGCGGGCAGCGGGCTTGGGGACGAGGGTGAGGGCGGCGCAACAGCCACCCAGAGGACCGTGAAAACAGCGGCGAGCGCCACGAGCGCGACCGCCAGAGAGAGGGGCAATCGAGCCATTTTGGGCACCGGTTCAACCCCATCCTACCAGGAACCGGCGCGCTTAGGGCTCGTCACGAATAACTGTCGCAGAATGACTCCTGCACCTTGACGCTTCCTGCAAGTGCGGAGGCCCCCTTCCGCGCGCCACGCGTGAACCGGCGCACACACCACGCGTAAACCGGCACCGCACGACGGCGAACCGACATCGCCTGATGGCGAACCGACATCGCCTGATGGTGAACCGACACCGCCTGACGGTGAACCGACACCGCCTGACGGCGAACCGGCGCACACCACGCGCAAACCGGCGCCGCACGACGGTGAACCGGCACCGCACGACGGTGAACCCACACCGTCCGACAGTGAATCGACACCGCCGGGCGGCGAACCGGCGCAGGCGGCCGGAGACGGCTGCAAATCTCAGTTTAGTCGTGCTCGACGCGGGCTCCGTACTCCGCCACCGGCTCCTCGGCGCCGCCGCGCAACCCGGAGAGCCGGATACGATAGATCCCTGCAGGCAGCAGACGCCGCGGGACTTCGAGAGCGAAGGTGCCGTCCTCGCTGCGGTGGACCCCGTCGCGGCTCCAGACTTCCGTGCCGTCGGCCTTCTCGATCTCCACCCGGTATTCGGGATGAGAGGACGGGTCGGCGAGGTTGAGGAGGAGAAGGACGTGGTCCGCCCAGGCCGGGACGCGGACGGCCTCTTCCCGTCCCTCCGCCCGCTCGACCGTTTCGCCGTGGGGGACGAGATCCGCGATGTAGACGTCCGCCCGCGGAGCGGAGAGGCCGCTCACCTCGTTGCGCAGCCGGGCCACCCAGAGGGAGAGGCCCACGACGGCGATCAGCAGCGCGGCGGCGAGAGCCAGCGGGAGCGGTGAGGGCGCCCAGCGCGGCATTCGAGGCGCGCGGATCCGGGTCTCGAAGCGCCGCCACTCGGCGGCCAGCTCATCCTCGGTCAGCCGGTCCTCCTCGCGGACGGGCTCCACGTCCGGAAAGGATTGGAGGTCGAGCACCACCCGGACGCAGCCCGGGCAGAGCGCCAAGTGGTTCTGGATCCGCTCCCTCTCCTCCGGCGGAAGGTCGCCGGCGTGGTAGTCCAGCAGGTCCTCGGGCGCGGGATGGTCCGGGGCGCGGACCGTGGACCTCCGTTTGGGCTCACCGTCATTCGGCTCGGGCACCTCGGTCACCTCGGTCATCTCGGTCATCTCAGAAAGCCACGGGATCGAAATACCTGCCCAGCTTCGCCTCCAGCCGGTCGCGCGCCTGCGAGAGCTGGGACTTCACCGTCTCGATCGAGATCTGCATCACGCCGGCGATCTCGCGGTACTTCAGGTTCTGATCAATCCGCAGCAGGACGCATCGCCGCATCTGCGGGGGCAACTCCTCCAAGGCCTGGCGCAGCATGCGCCGCTGCTCGTCTTCCAGCATCCCGTCGAGCGGCCCGGAGGGCTCCGACCAGCCGGCGAGGCGGCGGTCCGAGCGGATGGGGCGCCCGTCCTCGGCCGCGCCTTCGAGCGAGACCTCCCGCGCCTCCCGCTTCTCCGCCATGCGCCGGCGCACCTCGTTACGCCAGACGTTCGTCGCGATCTGGAAGAGCCAGGTCTGGAGGCTGGCCTCGCGGCGGAACCGCCCGATGCTCCTATAGACCCTCAAAAATGTCTCCTGGGTGAGATCGCGGCACTCCTCGCGCGGGAACCCCCGGTTCAGGAAGAAGTGGAACACCGGGCGGAAGTAGCGCTGGAAGAGGGCCTCGAGCTCGTCCTCGGACCGCCCCTCCCCGTCCTCCGCGGTCTGAATCTCGCCGGTCTCCTCCCGGGAGCGGCCGTTGCCGTCCCGAGGAGGCCGCAGCGCCTGCATCCAGCAGACGATTCGGAGCGCACCAGGACGGAGGTCGAGGAAGAACATGGAGACCCGGGCCCCATCATACTGGACGGAGACGCTGCGGGCTCACAGCACCACTCGCACGATCAGCCAGCACCAGACCGCCGCGAGCACGGCCGCGGCGACGTCGAGGACCACTCCCGTGCGCGCCATGCGCGGGATGGTCACGTAGCCGCTGCCGAAGACGATGGCGTTGGGCGGAGTGCCGGCCGGCAGGGCGAAGTCGCAGGAGCAGGCGATGGTCGCCGCGAACAGGGTCGTGGTCAGGACCTCCGGCGCCACCGCGTCCTTGAGCACGACCAGCATCACGGCGATCGTGGCCGTGTTCGAGGCGACCGCCGAGAGGCCGACCACGGCGAGACTGGAGAGCAGGACCTGGGCGAACGGCGGCAGGCCGCGCACGGCCAGGAGCTGGGCGCCCATCCAGGCCGACAGGCCGCTCTTCTGGATCGCCGCCGCCATGGCGAAGCCGCCGCCGAGGAGGAGCAGCGTCTCCCAGGGGACCCGGGAGAGCGCGCGGAAGCCGAGCACCTGCCGGCCCCGGGTCCGCCAGAGGATCAGGACCAGGGCGGCGAGCATGGCGGTCCCGCCTTCGACGTGCGCCGAGGAGAGCTCGAAGGCGGTGATCCGCGGCTTCAGGAGCGCGGTGATCCACTTGCCGGCGATCCACAATCCCGCCGTGGCCAGGAAGACGCCGAGCACGATCCGCTCGGGCCGGCGGATCGGGCCGAGCCGCGCCAGCTCGCCGGCGATCACCTCCTCCCCGATCTCGCCCGTGAGGCCGTCGCCGCGGCCGATCCGCCAGAGCATGGCCCAGGCGACCGGCAGGAACATCACGACGAACGGCAGGCCCACGATCAGGAACTGCACGAACGAGATCTCGATCCCCAGCCGCTCCATGAATCCGGAGAACTGGGCGTTCGGGGCGGTGCCGATCTTGGTGCCGATCCCGCCGACGTTGGCGCCGTAGGCGATGGCCAGCATGATGGCCATGCCGTAGCTCGCCAGCCGCCGGCCGCCGAGCTGCTCCTCGATCTGCGCCACGATGGCGATGCCGATGGGCACCATCATGGCCGCGGTCGCGGTGTTGGAGATCCAGAGCGAGATGAAGGCGGTGGCCACGAGGGTGCCGGCGAGGAGCCGGCGGGGGTCGCTGCCGATGCGATGCATGATGCCGAGGGCGATGCGGCGATGGAGGTCCCACTGCTGCATGGCCGCGGCGATCCCCATGCCGCCGGCGAAGAGGAAGATGTAGGGATCGACGTACGGCAGGGCCGACTGCCGCAGGTTCTCCCCCACTCCCGGGCCGAAGACGCGGAGCAGCGGGAAGACCACGAGAGGGACGCAGGCGGTCCAGTAGATGGGGACCGCCTCGCTCAGCCACCAGATCGCCATGAGAGCGGCGCCCGCCGCGGCGAAGGCCGGGCGCGCGCCGTGCTCGGGGTCGTGCTTCAGCGGGGTGTCGAGCCCCGCGAGCAGAGCGAACGCCAAGAGGCCGGCGAACAGGCCGGCGGTCTTCCAGGGCGTGAGCCAGGATTCGCGGGGTGGCAAGAGGAGGCCTCAGCGGGCCCTTACCGAGCCAGACTGCGGACGTAGGCCGCGGCGTCGCGGATCTCCTGGTCGGAGATGAGCCCCTTCCAGCCGAACATGGTCGGCGAGAGGCCGACCGCCTTGCCGCCGTCGCGGATCGCCAGGTAGACCTCCCAGTCGGAGCGCTTCGCCATCAGCGCCTTGCTCGTGAAGTCGAGCGGCTTGGGGTTCAGGCTCGCCGCCATCTTGCCCTGGCCGTCACCCGTCGCGCCGTGGCAGAGAGCGCAACGCTTGTCGTAGACGGTCTTGCCGTTCGCCGCGTCGCCATCGAGCTGGAAGCCGGCGGGAGCGGGCGGCGCGGCCGAGAAGGCGCTGAGGGCCACGGCGGTCGAAAGGACGAAAGCGTAGAGACAGATCAGACGGCGTCGGGTCACGAGACTTCTCCCTGCGAGCTGGTTTGCGCGGCAAGTATAGAGGAAGCTCACTCCGGGATCATGAGCCGGCGGTCGAGCGGCGCGGGAGGCGCGACGGAGACGCAGTCCCGGCCCTGCCCCTTGGAGCGGTAGAGCGCCATGTCCGCGGCGCGCACGACGTCCTCCGCGGAGGGGCCGTGGTCGGGGTAGACGGCGACCCCGGAGGAGATCGTGATCCCGCTCAGCGGACTGTCCTGGAAGACCGGTCGCAGCTCCTTGACCTCGTCGCGCAGCTCCTCCGCCCGCGAGCAGGCGGCCTCCAGGGAGGCTTCCGGCAGGATGAGGGCGAACTCCTCGCCGCCGTAGCGGCAGGCGAAGTCCTCGCCGCGCACCCGGCGGAGGAGCAGCTCGCCGAAGGCGCGCAGAAGGGCGTCTCCCGCCTCGTGGCCGTGGGTGTCGTTGAACCCCTTGAAGCCGTCGATGTCGATCATGATCAATCCAAGCGACCGGCCGTGCCGCTTGACGCGGCGGATCTCGCGGTCCAGCGCCTCCTGGAAGTAGCGGCGGTTGTAGAGGCCGGTCAGGGAGTCGCGGATCGACTGGTGGCGCAGGGTCTCCCGCAGCTTGAGGTTGGCGATCGCCATGGCGAGCTGCTCGGCGGCGGTGGCGGCGAGCTGGCGGCGCCCCTTGGTCAGAATGCCGCCATGGCCGTTGTTCGACTCGCGCAGGTGGAGCACCCCGAGCGTCTCGCCGAGGGCGACGAGGGGGACGCAGAAGGAGGCGGCCGGCGCCGATCCGGACGTCGATCCAGAAGCGGGGCCATCGAGGTGGCGGCAGAGCAGGTCGGCCGCGGGATCGGTAAAGAAGTGCTCGCGGCCGGTGCGCAGGGCCCAGCAGTCCTCGGGGCGGAAGAGGTCCTCCCGGGGCGCTTCTCCGCCGCCCCAGCCGGCGGCCAGGTCGAGGTCGGAGCGCGACGGGCTGATCAGGTAGACGGCCCCCTCCAGCCCCGGGAACAGCTTCCTCCCCTGCCGCGAGGTCACCAGGCGCGCCTCCTCCAGCGTGTCGCAGGTCTGGAGCAGGCCGCCCAGCTCGGCGAGCAGCATGAGTTCGCGCTCGCTCTCGCGCAGGCTCTCCTCCGCCCGCTTGCGGTCGGTGATGTCGAGGATCGCTCCTTCGATGATGGTGGAGCCGTCGCGGGTGCGGTCCACGGAGCCGCCGGGGCCGCGCAGCAGGCCCCAGAAGACATCGCCGTTGCGCCGCTTGAGCCGGACCTCGACGTTCTGCGGCGAGCTGTTCTCGAGGAACTGGAGGAGCAGGCGCTCGCGGTCCGCCGGATCGTAGTAGAGAGAAGAGACGCGCAGGGCCAGCATCTCCTCGCGGCTGTCGTAGCCGAACATGCGGATGAAGGCCTCGTTGCAGTCCAGGAGGCGCCCGTCCATGGTGCTCCGGTAGACGCCGGCCGGGTTGCGCTCGAACAGGAGCCGGTAGCGCTCCTCGGCGAGGGCCCTGCCGGCGAGCTCGCTGTCCAGGCGCCGGCGCTGCGCGCGGGTGCGCCCGAGCAGGTAGACGGAGACCGCCAGCAGCCAGGCCAGCAGCAGGCCGGCGGCCAGAGAGGCCGCGGGGAAGCGGGAGGCGAGGATCACGCCCGCGGACAGGAGGACGCCGGCGGCGAGCGCCAGCCCGATCTGTCCTGGCGCAGCCTCGCGGTCCCGCACGCTGGAAGAGGTCTCTTGCTCGGCCAGAAAACGCTTCTCCGGAATCCGTGACGATCGACAACTTGTCCCAGAATCCAGCAATCATAAGCCGACTTGCTCGTTCGACCCAAGCGCCGGCCGTGGTTTCTACGAATTTCTTTCATCCGGCGATCTGCAGGGCTGCAGTGACGCGGTCGCGACCGTCGGACTTGGACTGGTAGAGGGCCGCGTCGGCGGCGCGCAGGACGGACTGGCCCGAAAGCCCCTGGTCGGGGTAGACGGCCACGCCGAGGGAGAGGGTGACGGGGCCGAGGAGGTGCTCCTGGTACGTGACCTGGAGCCCCTTGGCGGCCCGGCGCAGCTCCTCGGCCCGCTCGCGGGTGACCTGGAGGGAGGCCTCGGGCATGAGCAGCGCGAACTCCTCGCCGCCGTAGCGGCACGGCACGTCCTCGCCGCGCACGTTGCGGCGCAGGAACTCGCCGAAGGCGCGCAGCAGCACGTCGCCCGCCTCATGGCCGAAGCTGTCGTTGAACCGCTTGAAGCGGTCGAGGTCGAGCATGACGACTCCGAGGCAGGTGCCCCGGCGCTGCGCGCGGCGGACCTCGCGCTCCAGCGACTCCTCGAAGTAGCGGCGGTTGAACAGGCCGGTCAGGGGATCGCGGATCGACTGATGGCGCAGGGTCTCGCGCAGGCTGAGGTTGGCGAGCGCCATGGCGGTGTGCTCGGCCACGGCGGCGGCCAGGCGGCGCCGCGCCTCGTTCAGCGGGGAGGTGACCCCGGAGGAGGCGATCCCCGGCTCCACGCGCAGGTGGAGCACGCCCAGGGCCTCGCCGAGGGCCACCATGGGCACGCACAGGTACTTGGGCGGCACCGCCTCGCCGACGTGGCGGCAGATCAGGTCGGTCAGCGGGTCCTCGACGAAGTGGTCGCGGCCCAGCCTGAGCCCCCAGCAGTCCTCGGGCCGGAAGAGATCCGTCCCGGAGATCGGCGCGGTCTCGCCCCAGGAGGCGACCAGGTCGAGGTCGGTACGCGAGTGGCTGATGCGGTAGACCGCGCCGCTCAGCTCCGGGAAGAGCTTGCGGCCCTGCCGCGAGATGACCTGGTAGGCCTCCTCCGTGGAGTCGCAGGTCTGCAGCAGGCCGCCCAGCTCGCTCAGCAGGACGATCTCGCGGTTGCGCTGCTCGCGCTCCAGCTCGCTCCCCAGCCACAGGGTCATCAGCTTGAGGAACTCCAGGTCGGCCGGCTTGAAGGGGGTGGAGCGGGGGTCGGGGCTGGCGAAGTTGAGGGTGCCGAAGACGCGGCCGGCCACGCGCACCGGCGCGCCGAGGTAGGACTCCATGCCCCACGAGGAGTAGGCTGGATGGGCGCGGCGGGGGGAGCTCCCCGCGTGCTCGAACGAAACCGTGGCGCGCGCCTCCAGGGTCTCCCGGCAGTAGGTGTCCGACAGCTCGAGGACGACGCCGCGCACGATCGAATTGTCCGGCGAGCGCACGGCCACGACCTCGTAGCTCTCCCCCTGGACCTTGGCCAGAATGCCGATCTCCATGCCGAAGCGCTGGCACCCCAGGTCGAGGAGGGCCTGCGCCTTGTCGGCGAACGTCAGGCTCTGCGACGAGGCGATGTTGTAGAGGCTGAGGATCGAGGACTCGCTCTCGCGCAGGGCCTCCTCGGTCCGCTTGTGCTCGGTGACGTCGACGATGGTCCCCTCCAGGATGGACAGGGAGCCGTCCGGCCCGTCCAGCAGGGTCTCGCGCATGAGCCCCCAGAACGGCTCGCCGTTGCGCTTCTGGAAACGCACCTCGACGTTGAGGAGCTCCCCGTCCTGGAAGAGCCGCGAGATCAGCGCCGCGCGGTCGGCGGGGTCGGCGTAGAGGGCGTAAGCGGGCTGCGCGAGGAGGGACTCGCGGCTCGAATAGCCGAACATCAGGGCGAACGCCTCGTTGCAGTCCAGGAGCCGGCCGTCCACCGTGCTGCGGTACACGCCGCCCGGATTGTGCTCCAGGAGGAGCCGGTAGCGCTCCTCGCCGTGGCGCAGCGCCGCCTCGACCCGGCCGCGCTCGGCCACCTCGGCTTCCAGGCTGCGGCGGGCTGCCGCGGCCGCGCGGCGGTGGTTGCGGGCCAGGTTGGCGAGGTGCGCGGCGAGCGCGGCGAGCCAGGCGGCCACAAGGCCGGAGACGAGCAGCGCCACGCGGTCGATCCCCTCCAGGCTGAGGAGGCTCTCCAGGAGAAGGACGAAAGCGGAGAGCAGAACCCCGAGGCCCAGAGGCGGACCGATCCCCGGGCGGCGCGGCTCTATGGCCGGCAGTCTGGCGATCGCGGGAGAGGAGCTGTCTGCCATCTCCTTACAGGCCTGCCGCTCGTGAGCTGCCGGGCGGCGTAAAACGATATTCTTGTAATTGTAGATCTTTTGGTCGTTTCCGTCCAAAAGGAGGATCCGATGAGGCGCGCCGCCATGCTCTTCTCCCTGCTCTCCGCCCTCCCGCTCCCTGCTCTGGCAGGAGACCCTCTGGCCCACACCTACTCGATCGTCGCCCGCGATCCGGTCACGGGCGACTTCGGCGTGGCCGTGCAGAGCCACTGGTTCCAGGTGGGTCCGGTCGTCCCCTGGGCCGAGGCCGGCGTCGGCGCCGTGGCCACCCAGTCGTTTGCCCGCATCGACTACGGGCCGCTCGGTCTGAAGCTGATGAAGGAGGGAAAACCTGCCCAACAGGCGCTCGACTCCCTGCTCGCCCAGGACCCGCAGAAGGACGTGCGCCAGGTGGCGATGGTCGACGCCCAGGGGCGGGTGGGAACGTGGACCGGCCCCAAGTGCATCGCCGCGGCCGGCCACCAGGCCGGCGCCGGCTATTCGGTGCAGGCCAACCTGATGGACAAGCCGACCGTCTGGCCGGCCATGGCCCGCGCCTTCGAGGCGGCGAAAGGGGACCTCGCGGACCGCATGCTCGCCGCCCTGGAGGCCGCCGAGGCCCAGGGTGGAGACATCCGGGGGCGCCAGAGCGCGGCGATGATCGTGGTGCGCGCCAAGAGCACGGGCGAGCCCTGGCGGGACCGCCTGGTGGACCTGCGGGTGGACGACCATCCGCAGCCGCTCGCCGAGCTGCGCCGCCTGCTCTCGCTCCACCGCGCCTACGAGGAGATGAACCTCGGCGACGAGGCAGTGGCGAAGCAGGACGTTCAGACGGCGCTGCGCCACTACACCCGGGCCACCGAGCTGGCCCCGGAAATCGCCGAGATCCCCTTCTGGCAGGCCGTGACCCTGTTCGTGGCCGGCCAGGAGGACAAGGCCCTCGCCCTGTTCCGCGGCGTCTTCGCCCGCGAGGAGCGCTGGGCGCGGCTCGTCCCCCGGCTGCCGGCGGCGGGGTTGCTGCCGGAGGATCCCAAGAAGATCGAGAAGATCCTCAGTGTGGCGAAGCGGCCTTAGGGGGTTAAATCAGCTTCCCGAGAGGCCCCAGGTCCAGGTTCAGATCCTCGGGTTTCAGCCCGAACCGCCCCGCGATGTCCTGGATGGTCTCCTCCAGGCGCATCAGGGCCAGGCCCACGGCCTCGACCTCCTCGGGGGTGAGGGTTTCGGCCTCCATGCGGCGGATCGCCTGCCGCTCCATCAGCTTGCGCAGGAACTCGACCAGAGTGAGGACCAGGGCCACGACCGAGCGCTGCACGTCCTCGGGGTTGGCGTTCCAGCGCGGCGCCTCCGCCGCCGTCCGGCGCTCCAGCTCCTCGCGCAGCGAGTCCAGCTCCTCGATCTCCAGGCGCAGGACCTCGTCGCGGTCTTTCACGCCGTCCACCTCGGGCCGAAGGCGTAGGGAGGCCAGGGGCCGCTCGCGGTGACCCGCCAGCCCGCGAGGCGCGGCGCCGTCTCCTCGACGATGCGGGTGTAGGCCGCGGACTCGCCGCGGCCGATCAGGTCGTAGGAGGTGGCCAGCAGCTTCCCCGTTCCGGCGCGCTCGATCCGCTCGGCGCGCAGGAGTGGACGCAGGGCCTCGCGCAACGGCGCGATCTCGGGAAGCGACCGCTCCCTCACGGCCTCGCGGAGACGGCCCTCCAAATAGCGGGTCCCAGGGCCATCCATGCCCTCGGCCGGCAGGGGCTCCGCCGACGGCGCGGCCTCGCCGAAGACCCGCAGCGTCATCTGCACGCACCCTTCGACCTGGGCCAGCGCCTCGGCGAGGTCGCGCTCCCGCGCGGAGATCCAGCTCCGCAGCGCCGCCTCGTCCGGCAGCCACTGGCCGAAGCGGGCGGGCAGGATCGCCGACACCAGGCCGGCCAGCCGGCGCACCGCGGCGTTGTGGGCCGCGAGGGCGGCGGCGCTCACCCGCGGAGGCGCTTCCAGGAATCCGGCCACCGTCCGCACCCGGCCCTCCCCCACCAGCGCCAGGGGCTCGCCCGCGATCCCCTCGATCTCCTCACGCAGGGGCCCTCCGGGCTCGCAGCCGACCAGGGCGTAGACGTACAGGCCGCTCACGCCTCGGGCTCCCGGGGCGGAAACAGGCGGTCCGCCGCGCACAGTAGGAGCGAGAGGCGGAGGTAGATGAGATCCACTCCGGCGAGCCCCAGGACGAGGTCTCCGGTCAGCACCACTCCCTGGTTCAGCAGGTGGTCCACCAGCTCGAGCAGGGAGTCGTCCGCTCCTTCGAGGACGTCCAGCGCCTCGGGACGATCGCTCACGCGGGCTCCGCGATGAAGTTGTAGGGGGGCCAGGGGCCGGTGAGGGTGACCTCGCAGGCCTGGCCGGCGAGGCGATCGGCCCAGCCCTGGACGGCTCGCTCGAACTCGCCGGCGTCGCCGTGCGGCACCAGAAACGCGGCGTCGAGCAGGAGGCGGGCAGCGGCGCTCTCGGTCTCCGGCTCGCGGCGGCGGACCTCGGCGGCGCGCTCCGCGAGGTCGGCGAAGGCGCGGTCCACCTCGTCGCGGACCTTGCCGGAGAGGGTGCGGGCGCTCTCCTGCGCCGCCTTCTTGCGCAGCAGGAAGCCGCGGCCGCCGCCGTCCCCGTCCGTCCGCGTGGCGGCCTCGGCCGCCTCCCGCCGGGCGCGCTCCTCCTGGAACAGGATGCGCACCCCCCATTCGGCGCGGCCGGCGGTGCGCGCGAACGCCTGCTCGATCCCCGGCAGGCGCTCCCGCAGATGGGCGAGCGCGCGCTCGTCGCCGGTGAACAGGGTGAAGAGCTTCATGGGAAGGACCGGCCCGCGGGCCCCGAAGTGCTCCACGACCCGCTCGTGTGCCATGGCACGGTCCGAGACCCAGGAGAGATCCGACAGCCGGCTCTCGATGGCATCGCCGCCGTAGTCCGGCAGAGGCGCATCCGCCGCCACGACCCAGACGTCTCCGGAGAGCTGAAGCAGGCGGAGAGGCGCGGTCCCCGCCAGGCCAGGCGGGGCGCCCTCCAGCGAAGGGGGCTCCGGGCTCTGCGCCAGGCAGTAGATGTAGGTGGCGTTCATTCCGATCTCTTCATCCCCAGGACCGCCCCCACTCCTTCAACGCTTCGACCCCGCGCGGCGGCGGGAACACGGCGGGAGCCAAAATGATAGCGCACCGTTCGAGTCCTTGCCGTAGCAGAGCGATCTCCTTTTCCTGCGCCATGGCCTCGCGCTCGCAACGCGGGCAGCCGGCCGGGAGCACGGCGTCGACGATCACGGCCGGCGCCGCGATCCCCAGGCGGTCGAGGGCCTTCAGCAGGCGGAGGGTCTCCCGCCGGGGGAGCTCGGCCGCGCGAGTGACCGCCAGGAACCGCGTCCGCTCCGGGTCGCGCATTGTCTCGCCGAGCCGCTTCAGCCCTCGCGACAGCTCCAGCAGCTCCTCGGCGAAGCGCCCCAGACGGACAGCCTCGCGGTACTTGAGCAGCAGGGAGAGGAGCGTGCGCACCCATTCCAGCATCACGCCGGGGGTCTCCAGGAGCCGTAGCGCATGGCCGGTCGGCGCGGTGTCGACGATCACGAGGTCGTAGGCGGGTGTCTTTCCGAACAGGGCGTCGATCAGCGCCGAGACGGCGGCGAGCTCGTCGAGGCCGGGCGGAGCGAGCGCCACGAGGTCGCGCAGGGCCTCCCGGTCCAGGTCGCCCGCCGAATCCAGCCACTCCTCCACCTCTCCCAGATGCCGTGAGCGCCACTCTTCGAAGGTCTCCGGCGCGTCCAGCTCGCGCGCCCGAAGCCCGGGCGGGGCGCCGGGGACCGGCCGCTCGTCGTCGCCGAGCGGCGCCTCCAGCGCGTCGGCCAGCGAATGGGCCGGGTCGGTCGACAGGAGGAGGATGCGGCGGTCCGGCCAGCGCTCGGCCAGCAGGAGGGCCGTGGCCGCCGCGCAGGTCGTCTTGCCCACGCCTCCCTTGCCGCCGAAGAAGAGGAGGCGGGGGACCTCACCCCCGACCCCTCTCCCATCGCCCCCCCACCAACCGGGAGAGGGGCGCCCCCTCCCGCCCGGAGTTTGTACAGGCGCAGCATGCTGCGCGTTTTCCCCCCTCTCCCGGTCGGGGGGAGGGCGATGGGAGAGGGGGGTCAGGGGGGTGAGGTCCTCCGGCAGGAAACGGATGGCGTAGCCCGGAAAAGCCTCCCTCAGCTCCTCCACCGCCTCCCCCTCCGCCTCCCGGCGCGCCTCGCACACCGGGCACGGCACAGGCGGCGGAGGCGTCATGCGGTTGACGATCAGCTCGACGACCGGAATCCCCGCCTCCTCCAGAGCCTGCACCCCATCCAGGGTCTCCGCGACCGACAGGGCCTCGGGGAGCAGAACCCAGCGGACCCCGGAGCGCGCGGGATCGCGCAGCAGCTCCTCCAGCTCCCGGCCCTGGGCCTCAATCTCGTCAATGACGGCGTCGCTGCGGTCAGGCCGGTAGGCGCCGCCGAAGGTCTCGGCCACGGCCCGGTGCCGCTCCTGGAGGCGGTCCAGCGCTTCGGCGAAGCGCCGCAGCTCCCCGGGCATGGCCAGAAGGCGGAGGGTGTGAGCCGTGGGAGCGGTATCCACCACGATCTCGCCGCAGCCCGACTCCCCGGCGAGACGGACCAGCTCCACCAGCCCGACCAGCTCGTCCACACCGGGAAGGGAGAGGTCGAAGAGCCGCCGCACATCCTCCGGATCGAGGTACGTCCCCCGCTCGGCCAGCGTCTCCAGATCAGCGCGCCGCTCGCCGATCCACCGCTCCAGGGCCTGCTCGGCGTCCAGCTCCGCAGCCAGCAACTCTCCTTTTCGCTTTTTCCGGGAGAGGGGGCCAGGGGGCGGGATCTCCAGGGAGCGGGGCTCCGAGGAAAGCTCGACTCCCAACGCGTCGCCCAGCGAATGCGCCGGGTCCGTCGACACGACGAGCACGCGCCGGCCCTCCTCGGCCAAGCGGAGCGCCTCGGCCGCGGCGCAGGTCGTCTTGCCGACTCCCCCTTTGCCGGCGAAGAAGCGGTATTCAGCGGTCTTCGGGTTCGTCCGGCGCCTCGAAAGTCACGTCCACCCCGATCACCCGGGCGTCGGAGGGGAGGCCCAGGGCCCCCTCCTCGCGGCTCTCGCGGATCTCGCGCATCCGGGCCAGGACCGCGCGCTCGATCTCGGCGAACTCCTCGTCGTCGATCTCCCCCAGCTCGAGCTGCATCTGCGCGGCGAGCAGGTCCTCGCGCAACGAGCCCTCGTCGTTCATCTCGTTGTCGACCGCGGCGGCGACCTTGTCGAGGACGAACCGGATGCCTCCCATCAGGAGGCTGTCGAGGATGATCACTCCGCCTCCGCCGCGCGCTCCAGCTTGAGACGGATGTTGACGAAGTTGTAGGGCGGCCAGGGTCCGGTGTACTTGAACTTCAGGTTCTCGTACTTGGCGTCGATCTCCTTGACCTTGGAGTCGAAGTCGGACTCGCGGTCGCGGGAGACCAGGAAGGCGGCGTTGAGGATCATCTTCTCGCCGATCGGCTTGTTGACCCGCGACGCCACCGAGACGCTGCCCAGGGCGTTGAAGATGTCGGAGACGAGCTGCTCGGAGCGCTGTTGCAGCAGCGAGTCGACCAGCCGGCCGTACTGCATGCGGGCGAAGTAGGTCGAGCCCCGCTGCGAGGAGATCTCCTGCCGCAGGAGGCGCAGGTTCTCGTCCTCCTTCTCGATTTCCTGGATGACGATCTCGGGCTCCCACAGCACCTTGAGGCCGAACTCCACCTTGTCGCGCATCTTGCCCAGCACGTCGCGGAACGCGTCGTAAGCGGTGCGCAGCAGCTCGACGATGTCCTCCGAGGTCTTGAACACCGTGCTGAACGACATCGGGAGGACGGTGAAGTCGCGCATCACCACCTCGTTGACCCGCTCGTGCGCCAGCACGTTCTCCCTCGTCGGGTCGTAGACCTCGAGCGGAGTGTCGGAGACGACCGCGGCAATGTCCTTGTAGTTGACCGTGTGGACCTCCGCCGGCTCGCTGCCGATGCCGATGGGGCCGAAGCGGAGCGACTCGGTCGTCTGGACGATGCAGTAGACGTACTTGCCGCTGCGCTCGTCGGCGCCGGCCACGGGGAACACCGGCATCGCCGAAGGGGTCTCGCGGAAGGCGAGCATCCGGGGCTCGGCGTTGCCCCGCTCGTCGCGGACCCCGGCGGCCGGCTCCGCCGCCGCCTTCGCCTGCGCCTTACGCAGAGCGGCGGTCTTCCGGGCCTTCCCCGCAGCGGTCTTGGCGCCTGTCGAGGAGGCCTTCTTGCCGGCTTGCTTCTTCTCGGGCTTGTCGCTCATCGGACGTCAGCTCCTCTCACCGGCCTTGCGCCGTTCCTCGATCTGCCGCCGGACCTCCGCTTCCAGATCCCGGGGGAGGCAAGGCTTGGTCACCACCACGTCGCACCCCGCCTCCATGGCCCGGTCGTGCGCGCTCACCAGCGCGTGCGCCGTCAGGGCGACCACCGGGATCTCGCGGGTCCGCGGGTCGTTCTTCAACCGCTTCGTGGCCTCCCAGCCGTCCATCTTGGGCAGCGAGAGGTCCATCAGGATCACGTCGGGCAGCAGCTCGAACGCCTTGTCCAGAGCCTCCTCCCCGTCCGCCGCCGTGGCCACGCGGAAGCCGCGGAACTCCAGGTATTCGGAATAGATCTCGCGCCCGTGGTCGACGTCGTCGACGATGAGCACGAGCGGAGGGAGCGCCGCGCCGGTCTCCGTCTCACCGCCCATAAGTCAGCTCCTCACCCGGCGAGGGAGGCAGAGAGTGAACGTCGAGCCCTCCCCCACCTTGCTGGCCAGCGTGATGCGGCCTCCCAGAATCTGGGCGAGGCGGCGGCAGATCGACAGACCCAGGCCGGTCCCCCCCTGGCGCTTCACGTACGAGCTGTCCGCCTGCTCGAACGCTTCGAAGATGGTCTTCTGGTTCGCCTCCGGAATGCCGATGCCGGTGTCCACGACGGACACCGACACTTCATCCTCTTCGCAATGGTGAGCCACTAGGATCGACACCGAGCCCTGCGGAGTGAACTTGAGGGCGTTCGACAGCAGGTTCAGCACGATCTGCTTGACCTTCTGGCGGTCGGACTGGATCTCGGGCACCTGCACCGAAATCGTGCGGGTCACCTCGAGCCGGGTCCGCGCGATCAGCGGCTCGACCTCGGCCATCACTTCGTCGATCAGCTCCGGCAGCAGGACGCGCTCGACCTGGATCGGCATCTTGCCCGACTCGATGCGCGCGATGTCGAGCAGGTCGTTGATGATCGACAGCAGGTGCTGGGCGTTGGAGTCCACCCGTCCCAGCCGGTCGCGCTGCGGATTGGACAGCTCGCCGGCGACCCCTTCGAGCAGCAGGCTCGTGTAGCCGAGGATGGCGTTGAGCGGCGTGCGCAGCTCGTGAGAGACGTTGGCCAGGAACTGCGACTTCGCCGCCGAAGCCTGCTCGAGCTGGAAGGCCTGGCGCCGCAGCAGCTCGTTCTGCTCGGCCAGCTCCGCCGTGGCCTCGCGGACCTTCTCCCGCAGCTCGTCGGAGTGGCGCTTGACCTGCTCGTACAGGTTCGCCTTCTCCACCGCCTCGGTCAGGTCGTGCAGGATGGTGACGATCGCCGTCTCCTCGCCCGCCTTGCCCGCGACCTTGCCGGAGATCGCCTCGACCGGCACGGTGGCCCCGGTCTTGGGATCGACCAGGCTCAGCTCGCTGCGCCACTGCCGCGACGAGCCGGCGTAGAGGCTCGACACGAAGGAGGTGAACACCGCGTCGTTGGCCCGCACCCGGCGCTGGGCGTCCGCGTGGGAGGTGCCGGGGCCGACGGTGAACATCCGCTCGGCCGGCGGGTTCATGAGCATGATGTTGCCCGCCGGATCGGTCACCAGGATCGGATCGAGCACGGAGCTCAGGATCAGGTCCAGCCGGTCGCGCTCGGCGCGCGCCTCGATCTCGGCGGCGCGCAGCTTACGGTAGTTCTCCTCGATCTCCTCGGCGGCCTGGCGAAGGTCGGTGACGTTGCGCAGGATCGACACCATCCCGGACTCGCCCAGGCGGACCTTGACCGGCGTGCTCATGACCTCGAAGAGGAGGTCCTGGCCGTCCGTGGGATCGACGAGCACGAGCTCCCGGCGCGAGGTCTCGCGCGCCTCCTCGGCCTTGAACAGCGAGGCCGAGAAGAGCATGTTGTTCAGCGCCACGGCGCGCCGCCGGCCCTCGCTGCCCTGGTCGTCGGCGGTGAGCAGCATCTCGGCGGTGGAGTTGGCCATCAGGATCCGCCCGTCCGCGTCGGTCAGCAGGATCGGGTCGGTGACCGCGTTGAGGATGCTGAACAGCCAGCCGCGCTCCCGCTTGTGGCGCCGCTCGTCGATCTGGGTGCGGCGGTACCAGAGCGACACCAGACGGACGCCGAGCAGCTCGGCCGCCCAGCGGACGTCCTCGTCGAGCGGACCGTCGTCGCGGCCCGCCAGCAGGAGGAGGCCCGGCCCGAGGTCGCCGAGGTCGCGGGCGCGGGAGAGGGGGACCGCGTGGAACGCGGAGGTCCCCAGAGGGGTCTCAAAAGGACGGATCAGCCCCTGCTCCGAGCTGTGGAAAGCGATCGGCTCCGTGCCCGCCAGGGCGACCACCAGGGGGTGCGTGCGATCGTCGAGGTCGAGGCTGAACGCCTCCAGCGCCATCAGGGAGACGCCGATGCCCGTCAGTCCCACCAGGCGCCCGCTCTCCGTGTCGACCACCGCGCAGAGGCCGCGGTCGACGCCGGCGTAACGGACCAGCCACCGCAGCGCCAGCACCGCGCAGGGCCGCGCCTCCTGCTCCGCGAGCAGCGCCTCGACGAGCGCGAGCTTGGCCCGCGAGCTGGCGCCGGAGCCGCGGCGGAGCTCGTGCATCGGTGAAAACGGGAGGGCCTCGGCCATACGCTACCCGCTGCGGATCAGCTCTTCGGGCTTTGTCTTGGCCGAGCCCGGCGCACCGGCAGCTCCTCGCGGGCGTTGGCTGCGGCGAGTTGGGCACGGAGCGATGCGTTCTCCGCCAGCAGATCCTCGGAAGTCCGGCTCTCGATCGCCGGACGCGAGACCGTCGGCACTTGGCCGACGGCTTCCGAGTACTTGATGTACGTGTCGATGGACGCCACCACGACGCGCGCCTCCACGGTGAGCAGGTCGATGCCCACGAGGGAGACCCGCACCCAGGCATCGATGACGATGCCCTTGTCGAGGACGCGGTCCAGGACGTCGATCAGACTGGTGCCACCAGAAGCTCGTTCGACCGGCATGTTCTATCTACCCCCCTGGTTTTTCTTCTGTGGGCCGCGTGGATCTGCTCCGCCGGGCCGGACGGTTCGTGTCCTCCGCCAGCGCGGCCACCCTCTCCTCCAACCGGCGGACCTGCTCGCGCAAAGCCTCGTTCTCCAGCGCCAGCCGGCGGGCGCCGACCGACAGGTTGGGATCCTGGCGCCACCAGTCCAGCCCGATCTGCTCCGCCTTGTCGATCGAGCAGACGAGCAGACGGATGCGGATCGTCAGGAGCTCGACCTCGGCCAGGGAGACCCGGATGTCTCCGGCCACGACAAGCCCCTTGTCCAGCACGCGGTCGAGAACGTCGACCAGGCCCGTGGAACGGCGGTAGGTCGGCTCTAGATTAGATGGCATCGCTGGTTCAAGCTACGGCTGTCAGACGTTTTTGACACAACCTTCGGAAGCCCTCACTCTAGCCGACATCGCCTCCCGACGCAACGAGAGATTCCCCCTCTGCAGCCCCTGCGGAGAGCTCGGAAAGGGGGGCGCGGACAGAGCCGTGCGCGCCCCAGGGGTAGGGTCTACGGGGTGGTGTCCGAGGCGAGCTTCTCCAGCGGCGGCATACACATCATCATGCGTAGCGCGAGGACTCGGCCTCGCCGCCCCAGGGTCCTTCCCTGGAGCTCCACATCTCCCTGATCAGCCGCCGGACCTCGGGGCGCAGGGTCAGGACGATCCCGTCGATCATCAGCTCCGCCAGCGCCACCTCCACAGGCTCCTGCTCGTCCCCCTCTCCTTGCCACCTCGCGGCCACGGTCCTCCAGTGGGCGGGGAAGAGGACCTGCTCGACCGTGATCAGCGGCACCTTCGTCGCGGCGGCGATCCGCTCCAGGTTCCGCCGGGAAGGGATCTGCTGCGCCTTCTCGTAACGGGAGATCATGCTGTTCGTAACGCCCGAGGCCGCGGCCAGCTCCACCTGGTTGAAGCCGGCCAGCTCGCGCAGGGCGCGGACCGTCATCGCCCACGCCTCCCGGTCCAGAAGGGGTATTTCTCCGTCTTCCGTCAAACTTCTTTGCTTCTTTCCGGGGTTTTTTTCCGTCATGAGCGCACCATATCTTCGAGACTGAGGCGTCCGCAACGGCCACTGGAGGCCGCCGCGGGACGCCTGGTTGAAAGGAGACCGCCATGTTCCGTTCCTTCCGCCGCGCCGCCGCCCTCGCCCTGGTCCTCGCCCTCGCCGCCTCCTGGGCCGTTGCCGAGCCCCGGGTCCGCAACGAATCCCGCACGGCCGTCGAGCTGCGCGCGGCCGACTGGCTGTCCACGCTGTGGGAGGCTCTGAGGTCGATCTGGGAGAAGAACGGCTGCGGCATCGATCCTTTCGGCTGCCCCGGCGGCCAACCTACCCCCGAGCCCCCCTCGGGCCAGGGCGACAACGGGTGCCATATCGACCCCAACGGCTGCACCACGACCCAGGGCGACAACGGGTGCCACCTCGACCCCAACGGCTGCACCCAGGGTTGAGGCCCTCACCCCCGTCCCCTCTCCCGTCACCGGGAGAGGGGCGCCTCCTCCCACCCCTCGAAGCGCAGATCCGGGTTGTGCTGCGCCCTATAGAGGTAGTCGGCAATCTGCCGGGCCAGTGCTGCGGTGAGCGTCTCGCTCTGCGCCGCCTCACGAAAGAGCTGGAGGGCCGCCAGCGCCTCCCGGTGTCCCCCTGGGCCTTGAAGAGCGGTGCGAGCCGGACCGCCAGATCCTTGACCTCCGCGGTCCGTCCCTTCTCCAAATACAGCACGGCCAGCTCCAGGGCCGCCAAGAGCGCGTCGTAGGCGATTTCGAGCTCCGCGAAGTCATCGCATACCTTCGCCAGAGTCGCCATCGCCTCATCCCGCCGCCCCAACCCCGCGGCGAGCCACCCTTGCAGCCAGCGGGTGCGCAGCAGGTCGAGTCCGTTTCCCAGTTCGACCACCAGCGCCCGCACCTCGCCCACAACGCTCTCCGCCTCGGAGAACCTCTTGACATGGCAGAGGTTACCGGCCAGGTTGAAACGGAGGACGCACTGCATCCGCCGGTCCGACTGGGCCACTAGGGGAGCAGCCTGGCGCAGGGTCGCGATGGCCGCTTCATAATCTCCCAGCACCTCATCGACATAGGCTTGCTGGATCAGCAGATTCGCCTTCAGCTCACCCTGATCAATCTCTAGAGCCTGCTCAAGGAGGTCCATGGCCTCGGAGGGCCGCCTCTGCTCCGTGCGCAACGAGGCTTCGAGGCTGAGGACGCGCGCCTCGCTGAGCAGGCTGGGGTCGCCCGCCTCCCCCTGGCTCCATAGCTTCTTGGCTTTCGCGAGGGTCACGTCGGCGCGACGCAGGTCGCCCGCCACTCTCAGGGCGTTGGCCAGGTGGAACCGGGCGTACCCCTCGATCCGCTGGCGGAACAGCGGCCCGGTGCGGACCCTCTCGGCGATCTCGACGGCGACCTGAGCGAATTCCACCGCCCGCTGCGCGCTGTCCGCGGCGGCCTTGATGCTCTCGGCGCAGGCCAGGGCGCTCAGCGTCCAGAGCCCGTACTGCCGCGATTTGCGGACCATTTCGAGGCGCTTCTCCTGGGGCCGGCTCGCCAGTTGCAGCCAGTACCCCCGCGCGAGCTGCCGGTCCGCCTCGGCCCGCACGTCCACCAGCAGCGTCCGGATCACGGGACGGAACGCCTCGGCCATCCCTGTCCCCAGGCGGCGCAGCATGGCCTCGACGCGCCCTCGCTCGTCCTCCTCCTCGTCCGGGTCGGAGGGGTACACGGCCTTTCCCCTCTCGCGCGTCTTGCGGACCGACGCCACCTCCGCCTCGAGCGCTTCCCCATCCAGCCCCATGGGGGCGATCAGCTCCTCGGCCTTTTCCCGGCTCAGCTTCCGCTGCCCCCTTTCGTAGTCCGAGAGGGTGTTGGGAGAGATGTTGAGCTTCTCCGCGAGCTCGGCCGAGCTCCAGCCCAGGATGCGGCGCAGGTTGCCGACCGCGGCGCAGAGCTCCGGCAGGACTTTGGGCATGGTCTTTCCTCCTTTCGTGACACCTCTTTCAAGAACTAGGTTGCCGCTGAGCCCCGAAACGGGACGCTCCCGGACACGACAATACAGTTCTTGATTCCCGACTCCGGGAAAACACCACGCCGCTTGCCGGCCGCCTCCCCTGCGCCTACTTTGCCGTCATGAAGAAGAGGGATGCCGCCAGGCCGGACGCGGAGGCCGGCGCGTGCGAGGAGATCGACCGGACCACGGGCGAGCTGAAGGCCATGCGTTACCGGCTGCTCGGGGTCCACGCGAGCCTGCCGGTCTCCCCGCGGGAGGAGGTCATGCTGCTGGGAGAGGAGGAGATGGACTTCCCGACCGAGGCGCGCGCCATCCTCGAGTGCGTCGTCAACGAGTGGATCCCCTCCGCGATCCGCGACCTGGAGAAGATCGCCAGGCGCAAGAAGGGGGACGGCTGAGGGCTCCGTGCGCGATCTCGACTACAGCTCCGTCTGGGACCGGCTGGAGGAACGCGCGCCGGCTCTCGTCGAAGAGGCCCTCCGCCGGCGGAGCGAGGCCGACAAGCTGATGGACGAGCTGATGGGCGAGCCCGTGGAGAGGCGCCGGGCTCTGCTGGACGAGGCGCGGTTCCAGACCTACGACCTGGTCGAGTCGCTCCTGGAGGAGAGCCAGGCGGCGCAGATCCAGGACCCGGAGCGGGCCGTCCAGTCGGCCGAAGCGGCGGCTTGCCTCGCGGCCCATCTGCCGGAGGACGAGTACCCGGTGGGCAGCGCGGTGGCTCGCGCCGGCTATCTCTGGGGCAACGCCCTTCGCCTCGCGGGCGCCTGGGAGGCCGCGGACAGGGTCTTCGCGGACGCGGCCTCCTCCCTGGACGATCCCTTCGACAGGGCTGTTTTCTGCCGGGGCCTGGCGCTGCTGCGCTGGGAGCAGGGCCGGCTGGACGAGGCCATGGCCCTCCTCCACCACGCGTCCTCCCTCTTCGAGGAGGACGAGCTCGCGGCCGAGTCGGCGGACTGCCTGCTGCTGCTCGGGCTGATCCACGCGGAGCGGGGCGATCCCTGCCAGGCCCTGTTCCCCCTCCTCTGCGCCCGCGCCACGGCGGACCCCGGCCTGCGGCCCTGGCTGAGCGTGCGGGCCGGCTTCACCCTGGCGGCCTGCTACGCCGAGATCGGCGAGACGAAAAAAGCGCGCGCGGCGCTCGCGGACACCGTCCGTCTCTACCCCCTCGTCCGGGACGCGGACGAGGTTCTCTGCGCGTTCCGTCTGGAGGCCCACGTCCGAGCCCGAGTCGGAGATCCCCGCGAAGCCGAGAACCTTCTGGAAGGGCTCCGCCGCAAGCTGGCCGAACAGTCCCGCGTGCCGGAGCTGGCCCTGGTGTCCATCGATCTCGCGCTGGTGCTCGCCGAATCCGGACGGGAGGGCGAGATCGGCCGGATGGCCGAGGAGATCGAAAGCCGGAATTTTGCCAGACCCGGAGGAGATCTCGCGGCGCACGCTCTGCGGAAGCTTGCAACAGAGATCCGCCTGGGAAGAGATCCGCGGGCGACCGCCGTCAACGCGGCCACCCACCTCCGGCGGACTCTCCGGTCCCGCGGCCTCCGGGTGGAGCCGTTGCCGTTTGCCTGAGAGGGTGTCTGGAGCGCGGCTGCAGGATCTCCAGCTTCCGAGCCAGGAGCGTTCACTTCCGGGCGAGGATCGTCCACCTCCGCCGAAGGATCGTCAGCTTCCCGGCCAAGGAGCAGCCAATTTCTTCTCAGGAGCGCCGCCTTCCGCCGAAGGATCTGCCAGCTTCCTCGCCAGGAGCGTCCACTTCCGTCGAAGGATCGCCAGCTTCCGTGCCAGGAGCGTTCACTTCCGCCGAAGGATCAGCGCTCGCTTCGACTCCTCCCCGAGACAACACGGATCTTGGCGTTCCTCAAAGCTCCGGGTTCGTGTACAGCTCCGCCATCGCGACGAGGATCCGCCGTGGCCCCTTGAAGGGGTCTCGTCCATGGGAGGCCAGGAAGTTGTCGACCAGCATGATGTCCCCCTTCCTCCACGGAAAGCGTACTGCGGCGTCGCTGTAGGTCTGCCGGATTTGCTCCAGAACCTCGTCCTCGATTGGAGTGCCGTCCCCGTAGAAGGCATTGCGCGGCAACTCGTCGGGCTCGAACTCGGAGAGCAGCGCTTGGCGCACCGCCGGCTCCAGATTGGACATGTGGAAGAGGTGCGCGTGGTTGAACCAGAGGACGTCGCCCGTCTTGGGGTGGGTGGCGAGGACTTGACGGATGGCGCGCGTGCGCAGGCGGTCGCGGTCGCGCCACTCCACCTCCATACGCGCTTCGCGGCAGTAGGCCTCCACCTGCTGTCGGTCCTGGGTCTGGAAGACCTCTTGCCACGGCATGTCCACGCCCTCGCCGTAGTTGCGGACGTACATCACTTTTTTTTCCAGAAAGCGCCGCGTCACCTCCGGATCGAGGAGTTGGATAACCTTGCGGTCGTCGGTAACGGGTGTGCAGCCACCCTCCTGGGCTGGCAGGTCGCAGAAGAAGAACAGCTTGGTCGGCCAGTTGTGCGAGTAGGACATCTCGTGATGGAGCGGAATGTGCTGATCCGCCGGGAACTCCGTCGAGGTGTAGACGTTCTGGCTGACCTCGTGGCGAGGGGCGGCGCGCTCCGTGTAATCGAGCAGGCCGGGGCAGATCGCCTGCGCTACCTCATGGAACGCCGCGGGGGTCGGCACGTCGAAGCCGCGGAACAGAACCGTGCCGTGCCGGAGCAGATGCGCCTCGATCAGCTCCCGGTGCGACTCCGCCCAAGTGGTCAGGTTGAGGTCTTCGACGTTGGGCTCCACGACCAACGGAAGCTCCTGTCCGCCCGACTCGGGCAGAAAGCCCGTCTTCACGAGATCTTCCTGGGAGAGGCGAACGGCCTTGCGCGGCCGGGCGCCGAATCGGTTGAAGCCGGACTCGCTGATCCCATTACTCATTGGGTTGTCTCCATCGTTCGTATCGGTTCTTCATTTGCGGCGGAGCGGTCCGCTCCACCTTCGCTCAGCAGCTCTCCCAGCTCACGAGGTCCGCCATGCCGACGACCACCTTGCGCGGTCCGCTGAACGGGCTACGGCCGTGAGCTACCAGCATGTTGTCTAGCAGCAGGACGTCCCCCTTCTGCCAAGGGAAGGAGACCGTCTCGGAACGGTAGATCTCCCGCAGGTGGTCCAGAGCCTCGGGCTCGATGGGAGAGCCATCACCGTAATAGGTGTTGTTGGGCAGGTCTTCCGGGGCGAACTCCTTCAGCATCGCGTCGCGGATGTGAGGCGGCAGGGTGGAGACGTGGAAGAAGGTCAGGTGGTTGAACCAGGTCATCTGGCCGTTGCGCGGATGCCGGGCCAGCACGCGGCGTACTTGGCGGGTACGCAGCCGCCGGCCCCCGTCCTGCCATTCGAGCTCGATCTGCGCGTTGCGGCAGTATGCCTCCACCTCGGCCGGGTCGGAAGTCTGGAACGCCTCCTGCCACGTGAGGCCGAGGCCGGCGCCGAAGTTGCGGACGTACATGTAGTTGCGCTCGACGAAGCGGTCGCGCACATCCGCCCGGATGCGCGCCAGGACCTTGCGCGAGTCGGCGATCGGGGTCTCGCCCCTCTCCTGCGCCGGGATCATGCAAAAGAAGCCGATCTTGGTGGGAAAGGTCAGGTTGTACGACTGCTCGTTGTGCAGAAAGATGCTCTCCGTCGGCGGGTAGTCCGTGGAAGTGTAGATGTTCCCCGACACCTGGCTGCGCGGCGAGGACCGCTCCGTGTATTGCAGCGGCTCGCTGCAGACGGCGGCGATGAAGGCTTCGAACTCGCCGGTCGTGCCCAGGTTGAAGTTGCGGAACAGGATGCCGCCATGCTTGTCGAGCTCAGCGGTCACGGAATCGCGCTGCTCCCGCACCCAATCGATCAGGTTGACCCCCTCGGTGGCGGGCTCGATCACCAGCGGGAGCTTCGACTCCGGGTCGAGATAACCGGTCTTCACCAGCGACTCTCCGGAGAGGCGAACCACTTTCCGCGGCTTGGCGCCGAATCTGCTGGAGCTGGACTCTGGGTTCATCTTCGATCTCCTGTATGCGTCCTTTGATCCTCAGCCGACAGCGATCCGAAGCGGTCCTGCCCGCCGGCTGCCTCATCCGAGACGATGCGACCGTCCTCCAGCCGCAGGAGGCGGTCCGCCATGTCATAGTACCGGTCGTCGTGACTGATCACGATCACCGTCTTGCCCCGCGCTTTCAGCTCGGGAAGGAGCTGGCAATAGAAGACCTGCTTGAACTGCGGGTCCTGGTCGGCGGCCCATTCATCGAAGAGATAGATCGGGCGGTCCTCGAGATAGGCGGTGAGCAGCGCCAGGCGCTTGCGTTGGCCGCGGGAAAGGTCGGTCGTGGACAGCTCGCCCCCCTCGATGCGCAGCTTCCCGTCGAGCCCGAGGCGCGCCAAGTGCTCGTGCAGGCGCTCCGGCGGCGCGCTCCCCTCCAGCCCGAGCAGGCTGTCGAAGAGGTAGAAGTCCTGGAACACGGTGGAGAAGAGCTGGCGGTAGTGGTCGCGGTTGGCGTCGACGACCGGCACCCCGTCCACGCGGATCATCCCGGCGTCGGGGACGTAGAGGCCCACGATGAGCTTGGCTACCGTCGTCTTGCCGCTGCCATTCCCCCCGGCCATGAAGACCAGCTCGCCGTGGCTCAGCGTAAGGTCGACCGGGCCGCAGGCGAAGCTGATCTCCCCGCCGTCGCGATAGGCGTGCGTGACTCCCGTCAGCTCGAGCCGGTGCCAGCCGGCGCCGAACTCCGGACCGCCCACCGGCTCCGGCTCCAGAGCCATGGCGGTCAGCGAGAACCCCAGCTCATCGAGCTGCTCGATCGCCACCTTGGCCCGCCCCAGCGAGGGTATAGCCGTCAGCACCGCCTGCAGCGGATTGATCAGATAGAGGATCACCAGCGTGTAGGAGGTCATCGTCGCGGGGTTGACCTCCTCCGCGTCAGGAACCACGAAGAGGATCATCCCGACCGCGACAAAGAACAGGACTTGGCTCCAACTGGAGCCGGCCAGCGCGATGGCGCCTCCGTAGAAGTCGTTGCGCTGGAGGCTCTCGACGGTGGATTCGACCCGCTCCATGAAGACCTCGCGCCGCCGACGGTGGAGCTTCAGCTCCTTGGTACCTTCGGTGAGGGCTCGGAGGTGGCGCATGAGCTGGTTCGCCTCTCCGCGGGCGAGGCCGAAGAAGCGCATGGCGCGCGAGAAGGGTATCTGGTAGACCAGGACCCCGAGCACCAGCATGATGCAGAGGAGCAGAAGCAGCTTCCAGGACAGCCATCCCAGATACGCCAGTGCGCACAGGACCATCGTGGAGTTCATCATCGCAAGGGGGAGCTGCCCCAGCGCGTCGGTGATCGCGCCGATGTCGTTGGTCAGAGCGGTGAGGATGCGGTGATCCCGGATCGTTTCAAGCTGGCGCAGCGGTGTGGCGAGCACCATGCGGCAAAGTCCCAGGCGCAGATGAGAAAGCGTGCGCTGCGCGAGCCGGATGAGCAACGCCGAGGAGACAAAGCGGTTGAGCGGGACCACCAGGCAGAGCCCGGCGAAGCTCCACGCCAGGGTCGCCCCCGGCGAGCCCGCTCTCTTCAAGGCCTCGGCGATGAGGGCTAGGAGCGCCGCGTTGGCGAACCCGCCGGCCAAGCTGGTCAGTGCGATGAGCGCCAGCGTCAGCCGCGACAGCCGCATGCCGCGCGACAACCGCAGCAGGAAGGAGAGGACTTTCCGGAGATGCCACATGGGAGGAGCCCGCCGGCCGCACTCAGCTCTTCCTGAAGCGTCGCAGAGACGCGAAAGACTGGCTCACGGCCAGCGCCAGACGCACGAAACGGGAGCGGAGGAGCTGGTTGACGCTGCCGTAGAACGCCTCGAACTCGCTGAAATTTTGCAGATACTCCCTCCAACCCTCGTACATCGGATAGGCGCCGGCCTCGAAGGGGGCATCCGGATCCTCGACCTTGCGCTGCATCAGCTCGTAGAGTCCCTTCTGCTCACGCGTGGCGATCTCAACCTGCGAGAAGTCGGTCTCGCTCCTGTTGCGCCAGAGGTCCGGATCGACGGCCTGCGCCATCCGCTCGAGCCGCTCTTCGCTCCGGTTCTCCAATCCGGTCTCGGCGTCGAGAAAGTCGCAGATCCGCAGGCACTGACTCCGCGGATCGCGGACCAGATCCTCGTAGGGGACGAAGAGCTTGCGCTTCGAGCCGTCGAGGTGGCGCAGGATCGTAAGCATGAAATGCTGCCAGCGCAGGAGGTTCAGCGCGAGGATGCTGATCCGGCCTGCGACCTCGCGCGGCACCATCATCTTCTCCCAGGAGACGGCCGAGTCGTAGGGGTTGCGCACAGTGATGATATAGGTGGCGTCGCCCCAGAGCTCTTTCCAGAACGGGAGCTGGAGGCTGAGCAGCGGCTCTTTCCAGAACCACGCCGGCCCCGCCCCGGCCATCCCGGCCACGAGCTGCGCGGCGGGGTCGCGCAGGGTCGGGTCGTCGGCCTTGCTGCGCAACGCCTCGTCGAAGCCTGTGCGCCAGAACTCGGGACCGACCGCCTTGAAGATCTCATGGATGAACAGAACCAGCGATCGGTTTTCCCAATATCCCTTTGGATTGGCCGGGTCGCTCCGCATGAGCTGAGTGAGGTCGCCGCCGTACGCTCCCCATTCATGGGCAAGCCTGGCCACGATCGAGGTGCCGCTGCGGTCGACACCGAGGATGATGATGGGCCGGCTCCGGATGCCTGCTTCGATCAAAGACGCGACCTCCGTGGGCGATCTTCTATCCGTTCTTCAAAGCGATGATCGGGCTCACCCGTGACGCCCTGCGTACCGGGATATAGCTCGCGATCAACGCGAACGCGGCGACGATCAGAGGAATGCTGAGGTACGTGGCCGGATCCGCAGCGCTGACCTGGAAGAGGAACGCGGCCATCAACCGGCTAACCATCCAGGCGCCCGCGAGCCCGGCGAAAATGCCGGCCCAGGTGAGGCGCATGGCTTGTCCGACCACAAGCCCCTGGACCGCTTTGGGCTGCGCCCCGAGCGCCATGCGCAACCCGATCTCCCGCGTCCGCTGGCCCACCGAGTACACCAGCACACCATAGATCCCGACCCCTGCCTGGATCAAAGCCAGCAGCGCGAGCGCGGTGCTGAGCAGGGCGGCGACCCGCTCGGCAAACAAGGAGGTCGCGATCTGCTCCTCGAGAGTACGGATGTTGAAGGCCGGCAGGTCGGGGTCGAGAGCCCGCACCTCGTTGCGAACGGCGCTGACGAGCGCCCTCGGGTTCTCCTTCGTTCGCACGACGAGCGACATCATCGGCTCGGAGAACTGGGCGAGGGGGATGTAGACGAGGGGCGTCGGGTCCTCGCGGACCGAGTGGTACCTGCCGGTGCGGGTGATCCCGACAACCTCGTACGCCGGGCCGTCCGGAGTGAAGAGGACCAGCCGGCGTCCGATCACGTCCGCATCTCCCCACAGCATGCGGGCGAGTTGCTGGTTGATGATCACCACCGGCGGCGAGCTCTGTGTGTCCTGCGGGCCGAAGACACGGCCGGAGAGCACAGGGATTTTCATCGTCGAGAAGAAGCTCGGATCTACGACGCTCAAATCCGACTCGAGAGGAGGCTGGTCAGGGTCCACGGCCATCCCTTGGGCGTACGCCGCCCCGCGCAGACCGCCGAAGTCCATGGGCACCAGGCTGGTCACGCTGGCCGTGCTCACTCCGGGGAGGGCTCGCACGCGTTCGAGGAGATTCTCGTAGAACTGGACTCCCTGCTCCGGCGTATAGCCGGACATCGGCCCGAGTTGGAAGGAGGCCACGAGCACGTTGCCAGGGTCGAAACCCAGGTCCACCTCATTGACCTTTTTCAGGCTCCGCAGGAAGAGGCCCGCGGTGATCAGCAGAATGACAGAGAAGGCGACCTGCAGCACCACGAAGACGTTGAGCAGCCGGGAGCGGCGTCCATGTCCCACGGGCAACTGGTCCTTGAGCTCCGACGTGATCTCCGGACGCGTCGTACGCAGGGCCGGCGCCAGACCGAAGAGCGATCCGACCAGAAAGGCCAGGAGGAGCGTGAAGCCCAGTACCCGCAGGTCCGGAGACATGCTGAGCGCGATTGGGAAGGGCTCAGGCGGCCTGATGGTGCTCAGAATGCGGGTCGACCAGAGCGCGAACAGCAGTCCGACTACGCCGCCGAGGAACGCGAGCAGCACGCTCTCAACGAGGAATTGTCGCACGAGGCTCGGCCTCGACGCGCCGACGGCCATCCGGACCGCTACCTCCGGCTGCCGTCCGAGCCCCCGGACGAGCAGCAGGCTGGCGAGATTGCCGCAGGCCACGAGGAGCAACAGGCCGACGAGCCCCATAAGCAGGCCGAGATAGGAGGTCACGGAGTCGCGGACGAACGGATGGACCCGCGCGCGGTTGGCCGCCACCAGGCTGGCGCGCCTCCCTTCGTTGGTTTCCGGGAAGGTTTCCGCCAGTCGCTGGGCGATGCTCGCCAGGCGCGACTGGGCCCGCTCCAGAGAAACCCCCTTCTCGAGGCGCCCGATCACGGCGAGGACACGCAGCCCCCGGTTGTCGGGGGAAAAGGCACCGAGCGTCAGATCGACGCCCGAGCTCGAGGAGACCCACAGCTCGGGGATGCGCGTCATCTCGGTGCCTTGGAAATCCTCGGGAGCCACCCCCACCACCGTGAAAAGGTTGTCGTTGAGCCTCAGTGTCTTGCCCGCCACGTTCGGGTCGGCCCCGAGCTCCCGCCGCCAGAAACCGTGGCCGAGGACGACCTCCGGAGCGCCGGGAGCACGAAGATCCCGGGACGACGCGAAGGTGCGGCCGTGGGCCGCTTCCACTCCCAGCATGGAAAAGTAGTTGGGCGTGACCACCTGGGCCCAGATTCGTTCGGCGCCACGTTCGTTGCCGAGCGTGAGGGGTGCCCACACGTACGCCATTCCATCGGAGAAAACATCGTCCGCTGCGCGGTAATCCATGAAATCGGCGAAGGAGCAACCCCCATAGAGCCCTCCGCCTCCGCCGCTCGTGTAGACAGCCACGAGCCGATCCGGAGCTTCCACCGGTAGCGGGCGCAGAATGAGCGAGTTGATGATGCTGAAGACGGTTGTGTTCGCGCCGATCCCCAGGCCGAGCGAGAGCACCGTCAGCGCCGCGAGCGTCGGCTGTCTGCCCAAGAGGCGGAGAGCAATCCGCAGGTCCCGTAGAAGACTACTCATCCAATCTCCTTTCCTTCACAACTGTTTGCGGTCGAATGCTCGTAAACGAGATGGTATCACTCTCGATCCGCGGCGTCCGCTCCAGCCGTTCCGCGATCACGGCGGCGAGATGCCCGACGTGCGGTGCTCGGAGCAGGGAGTAATGATCGCCCGGCACTATGGCGATGTCGATGTGGCCCACGAACGACGTCCAGGCCGCTGCCCGGGCGAGTGCATCCGGAGCCGCTTCACCCAGCAGCAGGACCGCCTCGCCGTCGTAGGGAAGAGGGCGGTAGCCACGCAGAGCCTGCTGGTTGTGGCGGAAGAGCTCGAAGTGGCGGACCATATCTTCCTGATCGAGGTCGGGGGGCAGGTATCCGGCTGCACAGGCCCGCTGCAGAGCCCACTGCAACGGATCCGCGGAGGCTTCAAGCTCACGGACATCGGCGGCCGGCAGCGTGGACCGAACAGAAAGACCAGCGAGATCCTCCACAAACCAGCGGGCGAGCGCGGCCAGACTCGCCTCGGGAGCGCTTCCAGAAGTCGGCGCGGGAGGATCCAAGAGGAGGAGAAGCCCGACTTCTCCACCCTCTGCCCGAAGCTGCCGGGCCATCTCCAAAGCAATGAGCCCGCCCATCGACCAGCCGCCGAGCATGTAAGGCCCAGAGCGCCGCACCGCGCGTACCCGCTCGCAGTAGAGCGCCGCCATGTCCTCCAGGCTCTCTACGGGAGCGAGGCCCCGGCCAGGATCCGGGGTCTGGAGACCGAAGCAGGAGCGCCCCATCCCCAGCGAGCGCACAAGATCCGTGTAGCAGAAGACATTTCCTCCAATCGGATGGACGAGGAAGAGGGGTGACCTGTCTCCGCCCGGCTGGATCTCGACCAGAGCCTCCCTCTGAAGCGACGCTCCGCGCTCCCGCAACAACGACGCGAGCCTCTCCACCGTCCGTGCCTGGAAGAGCGTGTTGAGAGGAAGGTGATCGTACTGCAGTTGCCGTTGGATAGCAGCCATCAGCCGAACGGCCAGAAGAGAGTGACCTCCCAACTGGAAGAAATCGTCCTGTACACCGATCTGGGAGATGCCCAGCACCTCCTTCCAGATCCGCATCAGCAAAAACTCCATCTCGTCCCGCGGGTGCACGATCTCCGCACCATTCAGCCTCTCCGGCGCCGGTAGCGCCCGCCGGTCCACCTTGCCGTTGGGGGTCAGCGGCAGAGACTCCAGGAACACGAACGTCGAAGGCACCAGGTGATCCGGCAGCTTCGCGTTCAGGAAGCCGCGCACCTCCTCGGCCG
>DASVEF010000189.1:0-16100 GCA_036380715.1 Thermoanaerobaculia bacterium
ACCTCGGCCTCGCTCCCTACCGCCTCGAAGCGCTCGACGCGGGGAGGCTCCGGGGAGTCGCCCGGAGGAGCGGGCACGAACCGCGACACCCCCGCCAGCCGTTCGGTGAAACGCTCGGTGAAGGCCCGCTCCGCGCCTCCCGATCCGGCGGGCGGATGGTCCAGGATGAGCGCGGCCCCGAGCCGCAGCAGCTCCTGGATGAGGTCGGTCGCCACGCCCGTCGCGTCCGCGAAGCCGTGGACGAGGATCGCGCGGGAGGGGAGGGCGCGCTCAGGGTCGGCGGCGAGGATTTCGACGGCGCGCCGGAGCAGAGTCGAGACCCGGCCGAGGCCGATCCCCTGCATCAGCGCCTCCGTCCGCGCGACGGTGCGCACCAGAGCCCGCGCCCTCTCCACCTCCGCCCGGGTGGCCGCGTAGGGACCGTCGGCCGCGAGAGCCTCGTCCGCGGCCTCGGCATGCACGGGCTCCATCCCGGCGTCGAGCAGATCGCGGACCGTCCCGACCACGGCGCCGTAGCCGTCCACGAGATCGTCCAGCCCGCGGCGCAGAGCGGGCTCGGTCCGCGCCAGGCGCTGCGCCAGGATGTCGGCGAGAGGCATCCCGCGAGGCGCCGCCTCCCCGGCCCGCTCCAGGACCTCGAACGCGAGAGCGTGCAGCGTCTGGATCACCACCCCCGCGGCCGACCGTCCCCGCGACCGCACGATCGCCGCCGCCACATGCAGGCGCAGGCTCCACGAAGGCACCACGATCCGCACCGGCCGCGCGAGCAGGCCCGGATTCTTCCGCGCCTCGCTCAGCAGGGCATCGATCCGCGAGAGCAGCATCGCCTCCGCGGCGAGCGCTCCCCTGGCGACGACGACTTCCCCTGGAGACCGTGGAGGCTCGGGCGCATCGAACAGACTGAGCTGCAACGGCACGGAGCAAGGATACCGCGGGAGATCCCTCGCAGTCCCCTCTTCCAGAGCCACCTGATGCTAGACTGCACCTGTTTCCTGTAGAGGGGAGAAGAATCTCTTCAGGCGCATGTCGATCGAAGAGGCATCCGATTTCTGGGACACCCACAGCGTCGCGGATGTCCCCTCCAGCGTGGTGGAGCTCGAATACTCTCCCGAGGGGCGAACCACCTTCGTGGCTATCGAAGACCATCTCTTGGATCGGCTGGAGAAAAGAGCACGGGAGAGAGGAGTCTCTTTGGAGACTCTGGTCAATCTCTGGCTTCAAGAGAAGCTCACTGCCTGACTCGCCCAATCCAACAGGAGGAGCCGAGATGACCCGCGAGTCCAAGCCGGCCGATTACTTCGCCGAAACCGCGATCGGGGCGGTGGTGTTGCTCGCCATCCAGTTCCTCTCCCTGCCGATCCTGGTCGGAGGCCTGGCCTTGATCGGAATCGCGAAGCTCGTCTCCAACCTGCGTGCTACCCATACTGAGTAGTACACTCAGCGGGTGCCGAAGAACGACGCGGATCCTCTCCTGGACTTCTGCCGGAAGCTCCCCGGCGTGACGGAGGACGTCAAGTGGGGGAACGATCTGGTCTTCTCCGTGGGCGGGAAGATGTTCGCCGCCTTCGGGCTCCCGGAGCACGAGCCGATCGGTTTCAAGGTCGAGCCCGCTCTGTTCCCCGTCCTGACCCAGCGTCCGGGCGTCGTGCCGGCGCCCTACCTGGCCCAGCACTCCTGGGTGAATGTAAAGACCCGTGACACCCTGCCCCGCCAGGAGCTGGAAGAGCTTCTGCGGGAATCGCACGCGCTCGTGGCCCAGAAGCTCTCGAAGAAGGCGAGGGCGAGCCTCGGGCTGGAAGAGCGGTGAGCCTGGGCGCGGCTCAGATCCGCGCCAACAACTCCTCCATCTTGCGAACCAGCGCGCCGTCCGATTTGACCCGGGGCTTCCGTCAGGAGGTCCTGGAGGAGCTGCCTTGCGAGCTTGCGGTCTCCGGAGTCGGATGAACTCGGCGGAATGCGGCCTATCTCTTAAGGGAGGAGCTCGGATGGACAGACCGCCGATGCAGTGATCCCAGCCAGAGTAGGCTAGAATCCCTGAAGCCTGCTCCGCTTTGCCGGCGTCACCGAAGGAGAAGCTCTAGTGGCTCGAGCCGATCTGCTCATCAACTTGGTCCGGGCCAACAGCCAGGGTGATTCGGCCCTCTTCCGGCGCACCTTAGAAGCGCTGATCGCCGAGGAGAGGGGAAAGCAGCATCACGTGCTCGCGGATCGGCTATCTGAGTACTTGAACGGCTCGGGCTCTCTGGGGCTCCTGAGTAGAAGCGACCCCAAGACTCCCACCGTGTTCGACGAGAAGCTGAAAGGGCTCTTCGCCGAGCTGGTACCTCGTCGGAAGCTTGAGGATCTAGTTCTTCCGGAGTCTGTCGGGATAGCGGCGCGGGAACTACTAGAGGAACACCATAGAAAGGACCTCCTCCGTTGCCACAATCTTGAGCCGCGCCATCGCGTCCTTCTGATCGGCCCGCCAGGCAACGGGAAGACTTCCCTGGCCGAGGCCATCGCGGAGGGACTGATGCTTCCGTTGATTGTCGTTCGTTACGAGGGCGTAATCGGCAGCTACCTGGGAGAGACCGCAGTTCGCCTCCGACGCCTCTTTGATCATGTTCGAACCCGAGCATGCGTTCTCTTCTTTGACGAGTTCGATACCCTTGGTAAAGAACGAGGAGACGTGCATGACACCGGTGAGATTAAACGCGTTGTCAGCTCTCTCCTTCTGCAGATCGACGACCTGCCGAGCCACGTACTCGTAGTCACGGCCACCAACCATCCGGAGCTCCTCGACCGGGCCGTCTGGCGTCGCTTCCAGATTCGTATAGAGCTACCCCAGCCAGACAAACCTCAGATCGTTTCCTGGGTGAAAGATTTCGAGCGAAGACTGGGTGAGTCTTTGCCGTACTCTCCTGATAAGCTGGCCTCTCATCTCGAAGGGAGTAGCTTTGCGGAGTTGGAGGAGTTCACCACGGATATCCTCCGACGGCGCGTGCTCGAAGGACCAGAAGCCAATATGAGATGTATCATCCACCGGCTGATGGAGCAATGGAAGGTACGGGCCCACTCGCAATCTTCAGCCGAACCCTGATCTTCTTCAATGCCAGAAAAACCTCTCCTCTTCTTTCCGCGACCTGCAAGGGCCGAGGTCCAGAGGCCTCCTGGGGGCGTCTCTGGGATTCACTTTCCTCCGGCTCTTCGGCAGCGGGACAGGTTGGCACCGCAATTCTCAGACCTCGAGCACATTTTTACGGCGAAGCTGGCTCAGCTTCAGAACGATCCGGCTGGTGTTCTCCCCGAGCAGACCCTCGTGCTGGAGACTGTCGGCCGGGTGAAGGACTTTTACAAAGCAGTCCGGCAAATCCGCGGCCTCGAATGGATGGGGGAATTCGATATCGAGGACATTGTCCCCGACGAGGATTTCTACGACGAAAGAGCTGTTGAAGCAGGACTCCCTGGCAGGGTCTATCTAATTCTCCATAATCAGGAAGGTTTGGACCAGATTCTGGCCCTGTGGGAGACATTTCGACGAAATCCGGAGCACCCACAATTCGCGCGAGGTCGAGCCAAGTTCAGAGACCTTTTCAGGCAGCTCAGGGCTTTGCGCCCTTGGGGTCATGAGGACCGTTTGCGGGAAACAGGTCTCCTCGAAGACTGGCAGGAGAGAGTGGCCGCCGGCCAAGAGGTCATGCGCATCGAGTTGGAGCTCTGGCCCCGAACCCGATCCTGGGAGAGGCCGAGAGTGGAAAGCTGGGTCAGCACACTGATCGAGCGAGAAGGAGGAAGGGTCCTCGCGAGATGCGCCGTAGAGTCGATCGCATATCACGCCCTGCTCGCCGAGCTTCCCATTCAGGCTGTCCAACGGATCTTGGAGGACTCAGCCGTCGAGTTGGGACGATGCGAGCAGGTCATGTTCTTCCGTCCGGTAGGGCAGGTTCTGGTCGAGCTGCCAGACAGGGAGCCTGAAGATGTCTCCCTACAGGCTCAGAATCTCGGGGAGACACCGGCGGGAGAACCAATCGCGGCCCTCCTCGACGGCCTGCCGCTCGCAAATCACGAATGGCTCGCAGGCCGCTTGATCATCGACGACCCCGATCGCTGGGAAGATCAGTACCCGGCGAACGTGCGTCATCATGGCACCGCGATGGCCTCGTTGATCCTCCATTCGGAGCTCGACGCCCCGGCCGTACCCCTCTCCCGTCCGTTGTATGTCCGGCCGGTGATGAAGCCCCACCCCCAGGACCCGAAGCGGGAGACCATTCCTCCGGATTGCTTGACCGTAGACCTAATTCAGCGCGCAGTCCTCCGCATGTTGAAGAGGGATGGAGCAGAGCCTCCAGCAGCTCCTAGCGTGCGCATTATCAATCTGTCACTCGCGGATCGGGCGCGCCCCTTTGATCGGTATCCCAGTCCCTGGGCGCGGTTGCTCGATGACCTTGCCGTCCAATACAACGTTCTGTTCGTGGTGAGCGCCGGGAATCACCCGCACAGGATCGAGCTGTCCGTCCCCAGGTCCGAGCTCGAGAGCCTGCTCACCGATCCGGAAACACTGGTCGGCGAAACGCTACGAGCAGTTCGCGACGATAATCGACATCGCCGACTCCTTTCGCCCGCGGAAGCGATCAACGCCCTGACAGTCGGAGCCCTGCACTCCGACGCCTCGCCCCAATCTCCCCTTCCACCTGATGGGATCGATCCTCTGGCCGGTATGGCTCTCCCGGCCTTCTACAACGCCCAAGGGCTCGGCTTCCGCCGTGCGGTGAAGCCAGAGGTTTTCTTCGCCGGAGGTCGCCTTCTCTATCGTCGGACCTATGGCTCAGACCAGGTTAGTCTGGAATCTATCGATAGCGGGAGGCCTCCAGGGCAGAAGGTTGCAGCGCCTGGTGTCTCGCCGGGTGAGCTTTCGGGGGTTCGCTATATCCGCGGAACGAGCAATGCGGCCGCCCTCGTGACCCGTGTGGCTTGCCAGCTCCACGACGTATTGGACGAGCTGCGCTCCACCTCTGAAGGGCCAGCACCCGAGGATGAGGATCTCGCCATTCTGATTCGGGCTCTTCTGGTCCATGGCTCTTGCTGGGGTGACTCACAGGCCGTGCTGGAAGGCCATCTCGGTGCCCACCGTGGCGACCCGGAATTCTCAAGGATCTGCGGTTTCGGCGATCTTGATGCGGCAAGGGTGCTGGCCTGTACCGACCAGCGAGTCACCTTGCTGGGGTGGGGAGCAATTCAGAAGAGGCAAGCATTCGCGTACGATCTCCCCCTTCCTCCTAGCCTCAGTGGCGAAAGGTTCTTGCGTCGCCTCGTCACCACGGTCGCATGGTTCTCTCCGATCCATCCCCGTCATCATCGGTATCGACGAGCCCATGTCTGGCTTACGCGGTACGGCGGACAACGGAGGGACGAGGAAGCCATGACGCGCCTCGGCCTTCACAGGGCAGGCGCCGAGCAGTACCTGGCGCGACGCGGGACGGTACAACATGAGGTCTATGAGGGAGAGAGAGCAGTGACATATGGCGAGGACGAGGCTCTCACGTTTCAGGTGAACTGCCGTTCCGACGCAGGCGAGCTGGAGCGATATGTCCGGTATGGGCTTGCAATCACTCTGGAAGTTCCAGAGAGCACAGGACTCTCGATCTACGAAGAGATCCGTACCAGGATACGTCCGCCCATTGCTCCGCCGATCACGCCCTGACCTGGCGTGGGCCTCGCGCGCTCTGATCGGAGTCGCCCATGTCGTCGGAAGTCATTCCCAGGATTCCCGCTCGCGCTCGATGGCGGCTGTCCCGCCCTCAGCTTTCCAGAGATCCGCACCGAGGCCCTTCGTGGCTTCCGTCCACCCGCCCCGCACAGCGCGCAGAACGACCTTCTCCTCTTCAATGGCAAGGTAGACGAGGGCTCCGGCCTCCAATCCAAGCCGTCTCCTCACCTCGCTGGGAATCGTGATCTGGAATTCGTCGGTCAGTTTCGCGATGGAGAGGACCATTCGCGCCTCCTACTCCTACGCGTTCACCGTCACCGACGGGTGGGAGCTCTCGCGGCGCTCCAGCTCCTGGTCCTTGTACTGGAGGAGGTAGAGGCGGTAGTAGATGCCGCGCAGGGCGAGCAGCTCCTGGTGGGTGCCCTGCTCGCGGATCTCCCCCTTGTGCATGACCAGGATGCGGTCGGCCTTCTGGATGGTCGACAGGCGGTGGGCGATGACGATGCTGGTGCGCCCGACGAGCAGCCGGTCGAGCGCCTTCTGGATGAGCTGCTCGGTCTCGGTGTCGATCGACGAGGTCGCCTCGTCCAGGATCAGGATCTTCGGGTCGAAGGCGAGGGCGCGCGCGAAGGCGATGAGCTGCTTCTGGCCGACGGAGAGGCCGGCTCCGCGCTCCCGCACCTGGGCGTCGAAGCCGCCCGGCAGCCGCTCGATGAAGGGGAGGGCGTGCACCTCCCCGGCGGCCCAGCGGAGGCGCTCGTCGTCGATCTCCTCCTCCCCCAGCCGGATGTTGGCCCCGATCGTCCCGGAGAAGAGGAAGACGTCCTGGAGCACCATGGCGACGCTGCGCCGCAGCCGGGCCAGCTCCCACTCCCGCACGTCCATGCCGTCCACCCGCACCGCTCCCGAGTCCACGTCGTAGAAGCGCAGCAGCAGGTTGGCCAGGGTGCTCTTGCCCGCGCCGGTGTGGCCGACCACCGCCAGGGTCTCTCCGGGCTGCACCCGGAAGGAGATCCCGCGCAGCACCGGCTCCCCCTCCTTGTAGCTGAAGACGACGCGGTCGAACTCGATCTCCCCCCGCATCCGCTCGGGCTCGTAGGCGCGCTCCGGCTGCGCGATCGCGGGCTCGGTGTCGAGCAGCCGGAAGATCCGCTCCGAGCTCGCCATCGCGCCCTGGAGGATGTTGTACTTCTCCGACAGGTCGGCCAGCGGCTGGTAGAAGCGCTGGGAGTACTGGAGGAAGGCGATCAGGGCGCCGATCGACATGGCCCCGGTGATCACCTGCCCGCCGCCGACCCAGAGGATCAGCCCGATGCCGATCGCCGTGATCAGCTCCACCCCCGGGTAGAAGACCGCGTAGTAGAAGATGCCGCGCACGATGGCCTCCCGGTGGGAGGCGTTGATGCCGGAGAACTCCTGGAACGCCCGCTCCTCCCGGTTGAAGAGCTGCACCACCGGCATGCCGGTGATGTGCTCCTGGAGGAAGGCGTTGATGCGCGCGATCCGCACCCGCACCTCGCGGAAGCTCTGGCGCGCCTTGCGCTTGAACCACATGGTCAGCAGCAGGAGCAGCGGCACGATCGAGAACGTGGCCAGCGCCAGCCGCCAGTCGAGCCAGAACAGCACGCCGACGATCCCCGCGAGCAGCAGGACGTCGCCGAAGATCGACACCAGGCCGGCCGACAGGAGCTCGTTGAGGGAGTCCACGTCGGTCGTCACCCGCGTCACCAGGCGGCCGATCGGGTTGCGGTCGTAGAAGGAGAGGTGCAGCCGCTGGAGATGGCCGAAGATCTGCTGGCGCAGGTCCTTCATGACCCGCTGTCCCATGAGCTGCATCACGTAGCCCTGGGCGTAGAGCACGAAGAAGGTGAGGATCAGCGCTCCCAGGTAGATCGCCGCGGTCATGGCCAGCCCCTGGCTCGGGACCGCCGCCGGGTCGATCCCCCGGGCGAGCAGGAAGTCCCGCACGAGGACGCTGACCCGCGAGAGCTGCGTCCGCTCCCCCTGGGGGCGGATGAACAGGTCGAGGGCCACCGCCATGGCCAGCGGCCCGACGAGCTGGAGCAGGGAGGAGAGCAGGATCAGCGCGACCGCCGCCACCGTCATCCCCCGGTAGGGGCGCACGTAGCCCAGCAGCCGCCGCATCAGGCGGAAGTCCAGCGCCTTCTCGAGCACCTCCTCTTCGTGGTGGCTGGCGACGGGCTCGCTCATGGGAGATAACGATATCGCAGTCCGGACCCTCACCCCCCGGCCCCCTCTCCCATCCGCACTCCCTACCCCCGGGAGAGGGGGAGAAAAGCAAGTCAGTCTTTCGCAGGGTTCCCCCTCTCCCGGGTGGGCGTGAGTGCGTGTGGGAGAGGGGGTTAGGGGGGTGAGGGTCTCTTATGTCTTTTCATCTATTGGAGCATGGTGTAAACTCCCCGCAGCTTTCGCTTGCTCAGATCAGCCGAGGTCATTTGTCTCTGTTCGGGAGTCCGTCGAGATGCCGCCGACATTGAATCAGATGCTGAAGGAAATGGTCGCCAATGGAGGGTCCGACCTCCACATCACCACCAACTCGCCGGCGCAGATCCGGGTGGACGGCCATCTGCGTCCTCTGGAGGGGGTCGCCCCGATGACGCCGGCGGAGACCAAGCAGCTCGCCTACTCGATCCTGACCGACAACCAGAAGCACCGGTTGGAGGAGGACCTGGAGATCGACCTCTCCTTCGGCATCAAGGGGCTCGCCCGCTTCCGCGCCAACATCTTCCACCAGCGCGGAGCGATCGCCGCCGTGTTCCGGCAGATCCCCTTTGAGATCAAAGGGTTCAAGGAGCTGGGGCTGCCGGGGATCATCGAGAAGCTGTGCGAGAAGCCGCGCGGCCTGATCCTGGTCACCGGTCCCACCGGCTCGGGCAAGTCGACGACGCTGGCGGCCATGCTCGACAAGGTCAACCGCGAGCGCCACGAGCACATGATCACCATCGAGGACCCGGTCGAGTTCCTGCACAGCCACAAGAAGTGCCTGGTCAACCAGCGCGAGGTGCACGCCGACACGCACGGCTTCTCCAACGCGCTGCGCTCGGCCCTGCGCCAGGACCCGGACGTGGTGCTGATCGGCGAGATGCGCGACCTGGAGACGATCGAGTCGGCGCTGCGCATCGCGGAGACCGGCCACCTGACCTTCGCCACCCTGCACACCAACTCGGCGGCGCAGTCGATCAACCGCATCATCGACGTCTTCCCCGCGCACCAGCAGGGGCAGATCCGCGCCCAGCTCTCCCTGGTGCTGGAGGGGATCATCTGCCAGGCGCTGCTGCCCAAGACCGGCGGCAAGGGGCGGGTGATGGCGATGGAGATCCTGATCCCCAGCTCGGCGATCCGCAACCTGATCCGCGAGGACAAGGTCCACCAGATCTACGGCATGATGCAGGCCGGCCAGTCCAAGTACGGGATGCAGACGTTCAACCAGTCGCTCGCCTCGCTCTACTTCAAGCGCCTGATCACTCTCGAGACGGCGCTGTCGCGTTCGTCGCTGCCCGACGAGCTCCAGGAGATGATCGCCCGTGGCCCCGCCGCCCTGAACCCGGCGCTCGGGGTCGAGCAGGCAAGGAGTTAAGCCATGCCCAGTTTCGAGTGGAAAGGCCGCACGCGTACCGGTCTGGCCCAGGAAGGCATCCTGCTCGCGGACAACCGCGACGCCGCGGTCGCCGTCCTGCGCCGGCAGCAGATCCAGGTCGTCAACATCCGGGAGAAAGGGCGCGAGATCAAGCTGATGCCGCGCCTGCCGGTGCGCATCAGCCAGAAGCGGATCGCGATCTTCACGCGACAGTTCTCGGTGATGCTCGACGCCGGCCTGCCGCTGGTTCAGTGCCTGGAGATCCTGGGCGGCCAGGAGGAGAACAAGGCGTTCGCCGCCATCATCAACGAGGTGCGCACCGACGTGGAGTCCGGCGCTTCGATCGCCGACTCCATGCGCAAGCACCCGAAGGCGTTCGACAACCTGTTCGTCAACATGGTGGCGGCCGGCGAGGCGGGCGGCATCCTCGACATCATCCTGCAGCGGCTCTCGACCTACATCGAGAAGGCCGTCAAGCTGAACAGCCAGGTCAAGTCGGCGATGATCTACCCGGTCAGCGTGATCGTCATCGCCGCCGGCGTGGTGTTCATCATCCTGTGGAAGGTCATCCCGGTCTTCGCCCAGCTCTTCTCCGGCCTGGGCGGCGAGATGCCCTTCCTCACCCGGATGGTCATCGGGGCCAGCAACTTCGTCGGGCGCTACTTCTTCTTCATCGTCCCGGCGATCATCGCCGGGATCGTGGCCCTCAGCCGCTATCACAAGACCCACCGCGGCCGGCGGGTCATCGACGGGGCCCTGCTCAAGATCCCCATCATCGGCATGCTGCTGCGCAAGATCTCCGTCGCCCGCTTCTGCCGCACGCTGGCCACGCTGACCTCCTCGGGCGTACCGATCCTCGACGGCCTGGAGATCACCGCCAAGACGGCGGGCAACGCCATCATCGAGGACGCGGTCATGGCCGTGCGCAAGAGCGTCGAAGAGGGCAAGACGGTCAGCGAGCCGCTCGGCGACACCAAGGTCTTCCCGGCCATGGTCGTGCAGATGATCAACGTCGGCGAGCAGACCGGCGCCCTCGACCAGATGCTGTCCAAGATCGCCGACTTCTACGAGGACGAGGTCGACACCGCGGTGGCCGGCCTGATGAAGCTGATCGAGCCGATCATGATCACGATCCTGGGCGTGATCATCGGTACCATCGTCACGGCGATGTACCTGCCGCTCTACTCGATCCTGACGAAGATCGAGTAAACACCGGAGCCGCCGGCTCCGTAGAAGGAAAGCCGGAGGCGGTCATCCCGCCTCCGGCGCAGCCGGTCCCGATGCCAACACTCTCCCGCCAGCTCTACTGGTACATCGCCATCCGCCTGGTGGCGATCGGCAGCGTGCTGCTGCCCTACGCCCTGCTGCTGATCGGCCCCACCGGGGATCCGCCGATCGACACGGGCGCTCCGCCGGCCGTGGTCGTGGCGCCGCCGGACGCCGCTCCGCTCCCGCAGCCGCTGCCCGCGGAGACCTCGGCCGAGGGGCTGCGGCCGGAGATCGTCTTCCGCCTCGGCGGGCTGACCTTCCTGGCCACGCTGCTCTACATCGCCCTGCTGCGCGTGCTGCGCAAGCGGCCCACGGTCCTGGCCTACATCCAGTTCTTCGGCGACCTGCTCCTGATCACCGCGCTCGTCTACTACCTGGGAGGGATCGAGAGCCCCTTCTCGATGCTCTACCTGATCGTGATCGCGGTCGCCTCGACCCTGCTGCGCCGCCGGGCGGGCGTGATGGTGGCGAGCGTGGCCAACATCCTCTACGCCACGCTCGTCCTGCTGCTGTACTTCGGCGTGCTGCCGCCCGAGGGGGGCTCGCCCGACAACGCTTCGGTCTGGCGCGTGACCTACAGCCTGGCGATGCACTGCTTCGGCTTCTACGCCGTGGCCCTCCTGACCTCGTACCTGGCGCACAACGTGACCCGCGCCGAGCGGGAGCTGGAGGCCAAGAGCGAAGACCTCGCCGACCTCCAGGTGCGGCACCGCGACATCGTGCAGTCGATCAACAGCGGCCTCATCACCACCGACCTCGACGGCGTCGTCACCCTGGTCAACCAGGCCGGCCTGTCGATCCTGGAGAGCACGGAGAGCGATCTCGTGGGACGGCCGATCCAGGAGTCCGGCCTCTTCTCCTCCCGGCAGTGGGGGGAGCTGACCGCCGCCAGCGACCAGCGGGGCAAGCTCCGTTCCGAGGTGGAGCTGGCGCGCGACAGCGCCGAGAACCGCTTCATCGGCTTCTCCATCTCCCAGCTCACCGAGGCGGACGACCAGCACAGCGGCTACATCGTGATCTTCCAGGACCTGACTCACTGGCGGCGGCTGCGCGAAGAGCTGCGGATCAAGGACCGCATGGCCGCGGTGGGCGAGCTCGCCGCCGGCCTGGCGCACGAGATCGGCAACCCGCTGGCGGCGATCTCGGGATCGGTGCAGATGCTCGCCGGCTCGGCGGGGGAGGACCCGGCGCAGCGGCGGCTCATCGACATCCTGGTCAAGGAGAGCCAGCGCCTCGACCGTACGATCAAGGGCTTCCTGCGCTTCGCCCGTCCGCGCGATCGGGTCAACGCCCCCTTCGACATCGCGCGCCTGCTCGCCGAGAACTGCGAGCTGCTGCGCAACAGCGAGGAGGTCTCCGACCGCCACCGCCTGCAGGTCGACCTGGATCCTCCCTCGGTCCACCTGATCGGGGACGCCGACCAGGTGAGCCAGATCTTCTGGAACCTGGCGCGCAACGCCCTGCGGGCCATGCCCGACGGCGGCGCCCTGCGGGTCGTCGGCCGCATCGCCGACGACTGCTACCGCTTCCAGGTGGTCGACACCGGGCGCGGGATGTCCGAGGAGCAGCGCGCCAACCTGTTCCACCCCTTCCGCTCGTTCTTCGACGGCGGCACGGGGATCGGCATGGCCATCGTCTACCGCATCGTCCAGGACCACGGCGGAAGGCTGCACGTGGACAGCCGGCCGGGCGGCGGCACCACCATCACCGTCGAGCTGCCGCGGGATGAGGCCGCGGCCGCCCGCGCCGCCACCGCGCCTGGCCTGCTCGCCGCCTCGGAGCTGCCCTGATGAGCGCACGCCTGCTGATCGTCGACGACGAGTCGAGCATCCTCGACTTCCTCTCCCTGCTCTTCCAGCAGGAGGGCTACGACGTGGAGACCGCGCGCTGCGTCGAGGAGGCGCGGCGGGCGCTCGTCCGCAACGGCTTCGACCTCATCCTCTGCGACGTGCTGATGCCCGACGGCAACGGCCTCGACCTGCTGCGCGAGATCAAGACCACCGACGCGAGCCCGCAGGTCATCATGATGACCGCCTACACCTCGACCAAGTCGGCCATCGAGGCGATGAAGCTGGGCGCCGCGGACTACGTCTCCAAGCCGTTCGACGTCGAGGAGCTGAAGATCGTGGCGCAGAAGGCGCTCGAGCGGGCGGAGCTCGCGCACGAGAACGTCTACCTGCGCCGCGAGCTGGCCCAGAAGTACACGTTCAACAACATCATCGGCAAGAGCCCACGCATGCAGGCGATCTTCTCGCTGGTCGAGAGGATCGCCCGCACCACCTCGACGGTGCTGGTCCACGGCGAGAGCGGCACGGGCAAGGAGCTGATCGCGCGCGCCATCCACTTCGCCAGCCCGCGCGCCCCCCGCCGCTTCCTCTCCATCAACTGCGGAGCGATGCCCGAGAACCTGCTCGAAAGCGAGCTGTTCGGGCACGAGCGCGGCGCCTTCACCGGCGCCGTGCGCGACAAGCGGGGGCTCTTCCAGGAGGCCAACCACGGCACCCTGTTCCTCGACGAGATCGGCGAGATGACGCCGACCATGCAGGTCAAGCTCCTGCGCGCCCTCCAGGAAAAGGTGGTGAGGAAGGTCGGCGGCACCGAGGAGGAGCAGGTCGACGTCCGCATCATCGCGGCCACCAACCAGGACCTGGAGTCGCGGATCGCCACGGGCGACTTCCGCGAGGACCTCTACTACCGGATCAACGTCCTGCCGATCCACCTGCCGCCGCTGCGCCAGCGCCGCGAGGACATCCCCCTGCTCGTCGAGTTCTTCCTCCAGAAGTACTGCAAGCAGATGGACCTGCCGCCGAGGCAGATCTCGGTAGAGGCCATCGAGATGCTGGAGAGCTACGACTGGCCGGGCAACGTGCGCGAGCTGGAGAACCTGATCGAGCGCGCCCTGGCGCTCTCCCACGCCGACACGATCACCACCCGCGACCTGCCGGTCCACCTGCTGACCAACCGCAAGGTCAATTCCGACACGATCCACCTGCCCGAGGAGGGCCTGGACCTGGAGCTGTATCTGGAAGGGATCCGCATCCAGCTCATGCAGGAAGCCCTGGAGCGCACCGGAGGCGTCCAGACCCAGGCCGCGGAGCTGCTGGGCATGAGCTTCCGCTCGTTCCGGTATTACGCCAAGAAGGGTGGGTTGAAGGGGGAGTAGGGACGGCGTCCTCAGCGCCCTGCTGCCTTGCGTCGGGACACAGGCTCCAGGAGTGCGAGGATCCGGTCCCTGGTGACATAGAGATCCCCGAGCACCTCATCCGGCCCCTCGAACAGGCCAGCGCGAGGATCATCCGCCGTATTCACCAGCGATACTCCGAACCCGCGTTGCGGCCTCCATTCCACGGCGACGAACCGGCCGTGCTGCGCGACGTCCAGCCAGCAGGGAGCCCCAGGCTCAGCCGGGCAGTCCAAATCCAACTGGATGTCCGGCGCAGAGGCTCGGAGAAGATCGGCCAGCTTCTGGATCTCATTCAATCCCATACTCCTCGCCCGTCTCGTCCGGGGGCCCGGAAGACGAGTTGCCCTTCCGGCACAGCCACGATCTCGATAGCCCCGTTGTCCCGGATGTACGTGTTGTGCCCCTTCGACCGCCAGCGTGCTACATCAGGACGACCGGGAACCGAACGCCGGCTGTCAGGCAACGGAGGGTACAACCGGTCATCCGTCGCCCATCTCTCTGGATTGTAGGGGATTCCGGTCAGCTCGTCCTCCACCTCATTCAGCGTCGAGGTCAGCACAGAGAGCGCCTCGTCTCCGGAAGAGAACGGCAAACGCTGCGTCAGACGCCGAAAGAACTCGGCAAGCCGCCGTGAGCGCGACGGTATGACCCGAATACCCACCCCCTGATAAAAAGATACCCTAAGTCGAGAATCTTATCTAAGATCTTCGCAAGGAGCACGCCATGAGACAGCCAGCCGACCCGGCGATCACGCCTCTTCCCTTCGAGCTCATCCTGGACGACGGAGAGCCCTTGGAGACCGAGTGGCACACTTGGGAATACCCCCTGCTGCGAGACCTGATCTGCCAGGTCATGGCGGAACAGGGCAGGACCGACTTCTACGTTGGCGGCAACATGTTCGTCTACTACTCGGTGGAGCAGGCGCGGGAGGTCTTTGAGGAGGAGACGAAGGGGCTGGAGAAGCGGGCCTTCCGCGGCCCGGACATCTTCTGGGTGGGCGGCGTCGCCGATCCGGATCGGAAGCGCAAGGTCTGGCTGGCCTGGGAGGAAGGTGGGCGGCTGCCGGACGTCATCGTCGAGCTGCTGTCCTCCTCCACGGCGAAGAAGGACCGCACCGAGAAGAAGGACCTCTACGCCCGGGTCTTCCGCACAGCGGAGTACTTCCTGTACGACCCGGAGACGCGGGAGCTCGAGGGATTTCGCCTGGCGGGCCGGTTCTATCAGCCGATCCCGCCCGACGAGAAGGGACGGCTCTGGAGCGAGCAGCTCGGTGCATCTCTCGGTCTCTGGCACGGCCCCGTGAGAACCAGGAAGGACGACTGGGTCCGGCTCTTCCGTCCCGATGGGAGCTTGGTGCCTACGCCGGAGGAGCAGGCCGAGGCCGAACGTCAGCGCGCCGATGCAGCCGAGGCCGAGCTGGTTCGCTTGCGCGCCTTGCTCGAACAACGCGGTCAGGGCTGAGCGCCGGACAGGAAAGGCCGCCCTTCCCCCATAGGCGCTAACTTTGCCGTCGAGCGATATGCCGCATCCCCCACTGTAGAGACGCCCCGTGGGGCGTCTCCTCCTCCGGGGGTGCCCGCGGCATCGCGCGGATTCCTGGAAATAAAGGCGCTGCGGCAAGAGACGCCCCACGGGGCGCCTCTACAGTGGGGGAGGATCTTTAGCGGTCTGCTGCCTTGCGCCGGGACACGGGCTCGGCGAGCCCATGCTATCCTGTCGTCCAGGAGGAGGATCAGGGGACTCGCAACCCCCTTCTCTTTGTCGGCCATGCGGAATAAGATCCTCGCAAAGAACGACTCCGCAAGGGAGCACGCCATGAGACAGCCAGCCGCTGCGGCGCTCGCGCCTCTGCCCTTCGAGCTCGTCCTGGACGACGGAGAGCCCTTGGAGACCGAGTGGCACACCTGGGAATACCCCCTGCTGCGGGAGCTGATCTGCCAAGCCATGGCGGAGCAGGGCAGGATCGACTTCTACGTTGGCGGCGACATGTTCGTCTACTACTCCGTGGAGCAGGCGCGGGAGGTCTTTGAGGAGGAGACGAAGGGCTTGGAAAAGCGGGCGTTCCGCGGACCCGACGTCTTCTGGGTGGGCGGCGTCGCCGATCCGGACCGTGAGCGCAAGGTCTGGCTGGCCTGGGAGGAAGGTGGGCGGCTGCCGGACGTCATCGTCGAGCTGCTGTCCCCCTCCACGGCGAAGAAGGACCGCACCGAGAAGAAGGACCTCTACGCCCGGGTCTTCCGTACGGCGGAGTACTTCCTGTATGACCCGGAGACGCGGGAGCTCGAAGGATTTCGTCTGGCGGGCCGGTTCTATCAGCCGATCCTCCCGGATGAGAACGGACGGCTGTGGAGCGAGCAGCTCGG